>JAGWNA010000071.1 GCA_028871555.1 Lysobacteraceae bacterium | reverse complement strand
CGCCACCGCCGTGCTCGCCTTGAACGCGCTGCAGCCGCCGCTGTTGCAGGCCTGCACCTGGTAGGTGTAGCTGCCGCTGGCCGTCACCGTCAGCGTGCTGCTGGTCGCCGCGCCGCTGTAGACGCTGCTCCAGCTGCCGCCGTTGAGGCCTTGCTGCAAGGTGTAGCTGGTCGCCTCAAGCTCCAGATCCTTGATCGCCTTGCGGTAACGAGCGTTCATGCGTGCCTCGCTGGGTGATTTGCCGGTTCCCGGATCTGGATGATGAGCCGAAAAAAAGGCCCTGCTTGCGCAGGGCCCGGTGAACATCACGCGGGGTTTCCCGCCTGCGCGGGGAACCCCGTCGGCGCAGCTCAGAAATCGTAGCTGATGCCGAACTGCACGTAACGCGGGGTCTCCCAGGAATTGGTGGTGGCCGGCAGCTGGAACTGCGGATCCGGTGTACCGGGACCCTGTTCGGAGCTGTTGTTGAACTGGGTGATCCGCTGCTGGTCGAAGATGTTGTACACCAGCACGCTGAAGGCCAGCTTGTGCTGGGCGAAGGCCGGCCGGTACTCGGCGTTCAGGCTGACGATTTCCTGCCACGGGGTACGGCCGGTGGAGCCGCCCGGTGCCGGCGTGCCGTTGACGCCGCAGAAATGGTAGGCGGTGCCGTACCCGAACGGATCGGTTTGCGGGGGGGGGCCGAAGAAGCCGAGGCAGGACTTCGGTGTGCCCGACAGGAGCTGGGCGGTGCCACCGACCAGCCATTCCGGAGTGATCTGCCAATAACCGCGCAGCTTGATCTGGTGCCTGCGGTCGTTGGCCAGGTCGCCGCCGGAATACACCATCACGCCCGAGTTGTCGAAATCCTCGGTCTGCGACACGTCGGTCTGGCCGATGTCCGAGCGCACACCGCCCTCGGTATTGCCGTAGTTGTGCGACAGGGTGTAGTCGATGCGGCCATACCAGGTGCCGTCGAACGGATGCTCCAGGTAGGTGTCGATCGCCGCGTACGAGCGCTTGGGCTTGGGCTGGTGGAAGTCCGCCCAGGGAATGGTCAGGATGTCGAAACCGCCGTGGCCGTTGGGCACGTTGATCTGGGCCTCGCGGCCCGGGTTCAGGATGTAGCAGCCCGAGCCTTCGGCTGCCGTCGGATCGAGTCCCGCCTTGATCGCCGCGGCGTCGTACACGCTGGCATCGCAGTTGTCGTCCAGCATCTGCTTCAGGTCGCGGTAGGTGGCCTTGGCGCCGAAGGTCCACTTCTGCCCGAACATGGTGATCGCCTGATCGAAGCCGGCGATGAACTCGTCCTGGTATTCGGACTTCACGTTGCGGGTGGTCACCGTCCTCGGATCCGGTGGCTGGCCGAATTCGTTGTTGGCCGACACGGCGGGCAGGCGGCCCTGCGGAATCTGGGTCAGGCCGGTGGGCACGCCGGTGGTCGGATCGATACCGGTATAGGTGAAATACTGGTCCGTGAAGATGCTTCCTGCGGCGCCGCGGATGGCCACATTGGACGGTTCGGCGAGATAGTAGCGGCCGGCGTTGGCGTAGATCTTCAGGCTGGAATCCCCGTGCACGTCCCAGGTGGCGCCGAGGCGTGGCGCCCACTGCGGCGTCCGCAGATTGATGTAGGGCAACTGGTCGGGGTTGTAGTTGGTGAACTGGTCGTTGCGCAGACCGATGGAGAACAGCCAGCGGTCGTTGAACTGCCACTGGTCCTCGATGAACTGGGCCCGCTGGCGCACGCGCACCTTCGGCACACTGTTGGTGAAGATGTCCTTGCGGACGTAGTAGCCCTGTCCACCGGGTGCGCCGACCTCCTCGCCCGCCAGCGTGCTGATCGGCAGGTTGGGATCGCCTTTGCCATATATCCAGAGATAGCCCGGACCGGAGCGCTGCGTGCCGTTGTCGAACGCCTTGATCTCGATGTTGTCCACGCCCACGGTGATGGAGTGATCGCCGATCTTGTAGTTGATGTCCGCGCGGAAGTTCCGGGTGCGGTCATGCGCATTGGGATCGGCGACGTTGTTGACTGTCTGTAACCCGACGATGCCGGTGCCGCCGTTCAGCGCGGGGTTCTGGTTGCCGGCCCCGAGGATTCTCGGATCCGGGCCGCTGCCGGCGTGGCTGTAGTTGGTCTGCAGCATGCGGCCGTACAGCGCATTGACGGTCAGTCTGTCGGTGATGTAGCCGGTGTACTTGGCGACCCACAGATCCGCGCCGTTCTTGGTACTGGTGTCGGGGCTCAGGAACGCGCCCCGATTGCCCTTGGCCACGCTGCCATCGGGCAGGTTGGTGTAGTTGTACCTGTAGACGCTGCCCTGGTACTCGGATTTGTTGGATGCGCCGGTCAGCTCCAGGATGTTGTTGTCGGTGATGTTCCAGTCCAGCTTGGCGTACCACTTGGGGTTCTGCATCTGGTAGTCGGTCTGCGTCTGCGTGTTGCGCGACGCGATATTGATGCCGTTGTGCACCTTCTCGGCCTCGACCGCGGCAAACAGGAACAGCTTGTCCTTGATCAGCGGGCCGCCGGCGTAGGCGTCGTAGCGGATCGTGGTGGTGTTGTTGTTGTCCGCGCGGTACTGGAACAGCTGGCCCTGGCGGCCGCCATCGGCGGCGGTCGCGAACTGCGGCCCGGTCGGGTAGTAAGCGTTGCGCGCCGACGCCTTGGCCCAGTTGGGGGTGAACAGCACCTGGCCGCCGAAGTGCCACTCGTTGGTACCGCGCTTGCCCACCATGTTGATCACGCCGCCGTCGGAACGGCCGTAGGCCGCGCCATAGCCGCCGGTAAGCACCTGTTCCTGGTCGATGGCGCCGTAGGGCAGAGTCACGCCGCCGAAATTGTGCAGCGGATCGGACGTGTTGAAGCCATTGATGTAATAGGCATTCTCGGAAATGGCCGAACCACCGAATGAATTCAGCACCTGCCCGGTCGGGCTGGTGAAGAAGGCGCTGCCCTGGTTGACGCCGGGGGCCAGCGTGGCGATGGCCTCGGCTGTGCGGATCAGCGGCAACTTGGCCAGATCCGAGGCGGTGATGACGGTACGCGAATCGACCTGGCTGACGTCGATGGGTGGCAGCGCACTGGCGCTGACGGTCAGCACGCCCAGGGTGGTGGTGGTGGTTCCGCTGCTGAAGGAAACCTGCGAGCCTGCACCGACGGTCAGCGTCACGTTGTCGCGCTCGCTGACAACAGCGCCATTGTGCAGCAGGCTGACCTTGTAGGTGCCCAGTGGCAGCGAGCCGGCGACGTAGTGGCCGCTGGCACCGATCGGCACCTTGCGGCTGATGCCGCTGTTGGACTGGATCAGAATCGACTCGCCCGCACCGGCGGGTACGTCGCCGTAGATGCTGCCTGTGGTGGCCTGGGCAAATACCTGCCCGCTCATGGCGAAGCCGGTGGCCACAGCCAGCGCAAGCGCAGTTCGGCGGACCGGCAATTTCCTCGATTTGAATGCCTGCATGTTTTCTTACTCCCCAGTAAAAAAAATCAGGAAGGCTGAATTCAGCTGAATTCAAGCCCGATTTGGCGATGCTTTACCTACCCCTCGTTCAACGTTCAAAACCCGCCAATGCCAAGATCCGTTTCCGGAATCAGCACGGCAACCTGCGAACATTTTGTTAACGTGGAGTCGACATCCTTGCGGCCGATGACGGATATGTCAAGGCGGCAGGTATCCAGGCCATCGGGGTATTCCGGTGCAATCCGGGAGTTGCGGTCAGGGAATGGCCGATGGCGCCGGGGATTGCGGGCGGATGCGGTGCGCCCGCCATGGTGTGGCCATCGCCGCATGCAGGACGGGCTTCCGGTGGGATTGGAGGGAGGAATCCCGCCGTGCAGGGATTCTTTCAAACTGCAGCAGCTGCCAGTCGCAATCAACCCGCAGTGAGCGATTTCAATTGGTCCATCTGGTATTCGCGGGTCAGTGCATCGACCAGTTCGTCCAGGTTGCCCTGCATGATTTCGGGCAGGCGATACAGGGTGAGGTTGATGCGGTGGTCGGTAATCCGGCCCTGCGGGTAGTTGTAGGTGCGGATGCGCTGGCTGCGGTCGCCGGAGCCGACCTGCAGCCGACGCGATTCGGCCTGGGCGGCGTCCTGCCTGCCGCGCTCTTCATCGAGCAGGCGTGCCTTGAGCAGGCTCATCGCGCGGGCGCGGTTCTTGTGCTGGCTGCGTTCTTCCTGGCACTCCACCACGGTGCCGGTGGGCAGGTGGGTGATGCGGATCGCCGAGTCGGTCTTGTTGACGTGCTGGCCGCCGGCGCCGGAGGCGCGGAACGTATCGGTCTTCAGGTCGGCCGGATTGATCTGGATCTCGTCGATCTCGTCCAGCTCGGGCAGGATCGCCACGGTCGCGGCCGAGGTGTGGATGCGCCCCTGCGCTTCGGTTTCCGGTACGCGCTGCACGCGGTGGGTGCCGGATTCGAACTTCAGCTGCGAATACGCGCCCTTGCCCTCGACGCGGGCGACGATTTCCCGGTAGCCGCCATGCTCGCCGGCATGTTCGCTGAGGATCTCGACATGCCAGCGGCGGTTCTCGGCATAGCGCACGTACATGCGGAACAGGTCGCCGGCAAAGATCGCCGCCTCGTCGCCGCCGGTGCCGGCGCGCACTTCGAGGTAGAGGTTGGCCTCGTCGCGCGGATCGGCCGGCAGCAGCAGCAGCTGCAGTTCGCGGTCCAGATCGAGCAGCCGCTGTTCCAGTCGCCGGACATCGTCGGCCGCCATCTCGCGCAGTTCGGGGTCGCCGAGCATGGCGCGGGTCTGGGCCAGTTCGTGTTCGGCCTGGCCGTGTTCGCGCAGCGAGGCGGTCACCGGCTCGAGCCTGGCGTATTCCTGCGACAGCTCGCGGAAGCGGTTGTTGTCGGCGAGCGCGTCGGGCTGCGACAGCAGCAGGCCGATTTCCTGGTGGCGTTCGGCCAGTGCTTCGAGTTTGCGGCGTATCGATGGGGTCATTGGATGCGCAGGCGTAAGGGTAGGAGCGCACCTTGTGCGCGAATGCTCTTTATCACAGTTGACGCAAAAAGCATTCGCGCACAGGGTGCGCTCCTACGACCGCCGGGAGTCCCGCGAGGCCGGCGCCTCGTCGTCGTCCAGCCCATACAGCTGGCCGGCGGCATGCAGCAGATCCAGGTCGCCGCTCAGTGCCGCGGCACGCAGGCGTGCGCTGGGGTGGTGCAGCAGCTTGTTGGTCAGCGTGTTGGCGAGAAAGGCCAGCGCCTCATCGGGCGACTTGCCGCGGTTGAGCATGGAACGGGCCTTTTCCAGCACTTCGTCGCGGTAGGTTTCCGCATGATGGCGTATGTCCAGAGCCGGATTCTTAAGGGTGAGCGCGTGGCGCCATGCCATGTAGCGTTCCACCTGCAGGTCGATGATCGCACCGGCTTCGCGGGCGGCGGCTTCGCGCGAGCGCACGTTGTCGTCGATCACCTGGCGCAGGTCGTCGATGCCGTACAGGTAGACGTCGGGCAGTTCGCCCACGCCCGCCTCGATGTCGCGGGGCACCGCGATGTCGACCATGAACATCGGTTTGCGGCGCCGCGCCGCCATCGCTTGTTCGACCATGGCGCGGGTCAGCACCGGTTGCCGTGCGGCGGTGGAGGAGACCACGACGTCGGCCTCGGCAAGGTGCTGCGGCAGGTCGGCCAGCGCGATCGCGTAACCGCCGTAGCGGCCGGCCAGTTCCTGCGCGGTTTCCAGCGTGCGGTTGGCGACGATCAGGCGGCGTGCCTGCTTGTCGGCCAGGTGCCGTGCGGCCAGTTCGATGGTGTCGCCGGCACCGATCAGCAGCACGCAGGCCTGCTTGAGGTCGGCGAATACCTGTTCGGCCAAGCGTACTGCGGTGAACGCGACCGATACCGTATGCGCACCGATGCAGGTATCGGTGCGCACCCGCTTGGCGACCGAGAAGGTCTGCTGCAGCAGGCGATCCATCGGCGCGCGCAACGCCTGGGCCTCGCGCGCCTGCTGATAGGCATCCTTCACCTGGCCGAGGATCTGCGGTTCGCCCAGCACCATCGAGTCCAGTCCGGTGGCCACCCGGAACATGTGGCGCACGGCGTCCCGTTCGTCATGCTGGTACAGGAACTCATCCAGCTTGCCGGGGGTCAGGTGGTGGTGACGACTCAACCAGGCGCGGGGAATGTCCTCGGCGCCCGCGCACACGCCCACATACAATTCCGTGCGATTGCAGGTGGAGAGAATCAACGCCTCCTGCACACCCGGCTCGCGGGTCAGCTCGAGCAGGGCCGGACCCGCGGCATTGGCATCGAACGCCACCTGCTCGCGCAGGCTGACCGGCGCGGTGAGGTGATTGAGTCCGAGGGCGATCAGCGGCATGGTGTGGGCAATATCACGGGGGTGGCGTAGGCTAGGTTTGCTGCAACGTCCCGTGTGGCGAAAGGCACGGTCGAAACGAATTTTGTGATCGGAGAGTAGTGTGCAAAGCAGCGTGGCCAAGTACAAGAAGCTGCGGCATTTTACGACAGTGTCGGCGCTGGTGCTGGTTTCCAGTGCCTGTACCAGCGTGTCGTTGCGAAAGGCGCCAACGACAGCCGTCATGCCACAGCCGATGTCGGAACTGGTGGTGGCCACGCCCGACGCCCGGCACGATCTGCTGGCCCAGCTGCTGGCGGGCGAAATGGCGCTGGGGCACAACGATCTGAAATCCGCGGCAGGCTTCTATGGCAGGGCCATGGTGCTGAGCGGGGACCCGCAGGTGGCCGAGCGCGCCGCCCAGCTCGCCATCGCCGTGCATGACGGCGCGGCCGCCGGGCGGGCGCTTGATCGCTGGCAGGCGCTTGGCGCCAAACCGGCCCAGATGGCCCGGGCGCGTGCCGAACTGGCGCTTGATCGCGGTGACGCCGATGACGCGCGCCGTCAGCTGCAGCTGCTGACCGGCAGTGGAACCAGGGACGCCTGGCGCCAGTTCGGCCGTGTTCTGCTGGGCGCCCGAGATCAGGCCCAGGCCGCCCGCCTGCTGGAGGAACTGGCCGTGCCGCAACGCCTGCCTGCCGATGCCCAGGCGTGGCTGGCGATGAGCGAGCTGGGCGAAAAATTCGGCCGGCATGCCTATGCCATGCGGATCGCCGAAGCGGCCATGCAGCATTTCAAGACCGCCGAAACGTACGCCTGGGCGGCGCGGATGAAGTTCAGGGACGGCGATCGCGACGGCGCGCGCGCGCTGCTGCTGAAGGCGATCGCCAAGGCGCCGAAGAATATCCCGCTGCGGTTGGCCTATGCCGGCCTGCTCAGCCAGGCCGGCGACTACGCGGGGGCTTCCCGGCTGCTCGATCGCGGTCCGCAGAACGCCGACACCTATGCGCTGCGCGCGGCGCTGGCCGCCCACATGAAGGACGTCAAGGCGCTGGCGGCGCTGTACCGGCAACTGCAGCACGCCGCGCCGGATGTGCGAAAGCAGAGCGCCTACCTGCTCGGGCAACTGGCCGAAATGCAGCATCGCGAAGCCGAGGCGCTGGCCTGGTATCGCCAGGTGGGCGATGACGACGGGCATGCATTCGATGCGGATCTGCGCAGCGCGATGATCCTGCAGGCGCAGGGCAAGGGGGCCGATGCACACCGATTGCTCGACCAGCTGCAGCTGGACTACATCGATCAGCCGGCGCAGCTGCGCCAGGCATGGCAAGTCGATGCCGAGCTTTATCTGCAGGAGCACCAGTACACCCAGGCCATCGTGGCATTCAACCGGGCATTGCAGGTGATGCCGGACGATCCGGGCCTGCTGTACGGCCGCGGCCTGGCCTATGCCGAAGCGGGCCAGGTCGATCTGGCGGTGCAGGATTTCAAACATCTGCTGAAAATCAAGCCGGGCGATGTCGATGCCAGCAACGCACTGGGCTTTACCCTGGCCGACGCCAATCGCGACCTGCCCGAGGCCGAGCGGCTGCTCGCAGCTGCCCGGGCGGCCAAGCCGAACGATCCGGCGATCGCCGATTCCTGGGGCTGGCTGCAGTACCGCCTGGGCCATCTGGAACAGGCGGCGCAGACCTTGCGCAGCGCCTGGCTGGCACGCAAGGATGCCGACATCGGCGTGCATCTGGGCGAGGTGCTGTGGAAACAGGGCGATCGGCAGGATGCGCAGCGTGTTTTCGACGAGGTGCGCAAGATCGATCCGCACAGCGGCAGTCTGCGTGACACCTTGAAGCGCCTGCACCGATGAAACGCCGCCGCCTGCTCCTCGCGGTGGCAATGCCGCTGCTGCTTGCCGCCTGCGTGCCCGCGGTGCGCGTCAAAGGCGATGCAGGCATGCTGCGGGACCAGCTGGCGCGCGAGCGGGTATTGGCCGATGTCGATCACTGGGTCCTGCAGGGGCGGCTGGGGGTTTCCGACGGCAGGAATGGAGGCAGCGGCAGTTTCAGCTGGACGCAGGACGGCGACGACTATGAATTTGTCCTGCATGCGCCGATCACCGGCAAGAGCTTCCGCTTGAGCGGTGGGCCGGCCGGCGCGGTGCTGGAGGGCCTTGGGCCCGGCCCGTTGCACGGGCGGGATGCCGAGGCCTTGATGCGCAAGGCGCTGGGCTGGGAAGTGCCGCTGCACGATCTGCGTGCGTGGGTACTGGGCCTGCGTGCCGACAGCGGTGCGGCCAGGCTGAGCTTCGGCACGAACCGCCTGCCTTCCCTGCTGCAGCAGGATGGCTGGGTGGTCGATTATCGCGAATGGGACACGGCGCGTCGGCCGCCGGTGCCGAAAAAGGTATATGCCGAGAAGTCGCCGTACAAGGTACGGCTGTCGATCGAATCGTGGCATTTCCAGTGAGGCCGTCGCAAGGCGATATGGGTTAGGCTTTGCGGCCTGTTGCGGCCAGCTGGAAATCGGGGCCATCACGACGATGCCTGGAGTTGCAATGCCTTGTTCGATCGAGCGCGCGGATCTGGTCCGGATCGATGCCTTGTGCGCGATCGAGCGCAAGGCGGTGCAGCTGTTCCGCGGTCACCCGGCATGGGCAAGCTATTCGGCCATGTCGATTCCGCCGGAATTGCTGCAGCGGGCGGTCAGTCGGGGCTTGGTCTGGGTGGCGTCGAGCGGGACGGGCGAACCGGTCGGCTTCGTCTGGCTTGACGCGGAATCGGGCGATCATGCGGCCATCGGCATCGCCGAAATCGACGTGCTGCCCGAGCATGGCCGACGCGGCATCGGTGCGGCCCTGCTCGAACATGCCTGCCAATGGGCTCGCGCGGCCGGGTACCGGCGGGTCGATCTGGGTACGCTGGCCGATGTACGGTGGAATGCACCGTTCTACGCCCGGCATGGTTTCCGGATCGTCGACAAGCGCGAGCCCGCGTTCGCGTGGGCTCGCCAGCGGGATCGGGAAAATGGCTTTCCCGACCACCTGCGGGTGTTCATGAGCCGGCACCTGTCGGCCCCTGCCTGCGGCGAATGGACGGTCTGGCCGGCGCCGGCCAAGCTGAATCTGTTCCTGCGTATCTGCGGCCGCCGCGCGGATGGCTATCACGAGCTGCAGACCGTGTTCCGCTTGCTCGACTGGGGTGACGAGATACGTCTGCGGTTGCGTGACGACGGCCGCGTCCAGCGGCCGCGCGACGTGCCGGGGGTGCCTGCGGACAGGGATCTGGCGGTACGCGCGGCGCAACTGTTGCAGCGGCATGCCGGGACGACCGCCGGTGTCGATATCGAGGTGAAAAAGCGCATCCCAATGGGGGGCGGCCTGGGCGGCGGCAGCTCCGATGCGGCGACCGTGCTGGTGGCGTTGAATTTGCTGTGGAAGCTGGACCTGGACATGGATGTGCTGGCCGGGCTGGGGCGCCAACTCGGTGCCGACGTGCCGGTGTTCGTACGCGGACGTACGGCGTGGGGCGAAGGTATCGGCGAAAAGCTCACGCCGCTCGCCCTGCCGCGGCGGCATTACGTGGTTGTGGATCCGCATGAGCCGGTACCGACCGCGGCACTTTTTCAAGCACCTGAATTGACACGAAATGCACCGCGGGCGACAATTTCGTCCTTTGCTTCAGGCGAAACGATGGAAAACGCCTTCGCGCCGGTGGTGCGCGCGCGCCACCGGCAGGTGGCTGCGGCGCTGGACTGGCTGGGCGGTTTCGGCCAGGCCAGGCTTTCCGGCAGCGGCGGTTGCGTGTTTCTGGAAACCAGATCATGCGATCGGGCGATGGAGATTGCCGGACAATGCCCGGCGGCATTCACCGCCACGGTCGCCGCGGGCGTCGATGTTTCACCCTTGCAGCACGCTCTTGCGCGCCATCGCGGTGCGTCCTGAGCGACACGGCAAGATGGCGGGCTCTGGGTGGCCGCGTGGCAAGTGGCAGTTTGACGGGTACCGACACAAGCACTAGCGAACACAAAACACTACTGGGGCGTCGCCAAGCTGGTTAAGGCACGGGATTTTGATTCCCGCATACGCAGGTTCGAATCCTGCCGCCCCAGCCATTCATCAGCAGTCGACTTGGATTCCGAGGTAACAATCTGTGGATACGTCCACCCGGATGATGCTTTTCTGCGGCAATGCGAGCCGTACCTTGGCCGAGGACGTCGCCCATCGGCTCGGGGTGCCGCTCGGCAAGGCGCTGGTCGGTACCTTCAGCGATGGCGAAGTGCAGATCGAGATCGAGGAAAACGTGCGCCGCCAGGAAGTGTTCGTGCTGCAGTCGACGGGTGCGCCGAGCGCGGTGAACCTATTCGAGTTGCTGGCACTGACCGATGCGCTCAAGCGCGCCTCGGCGACCAGCGTGACCGCGGTGATTCCCTATTTCGGTTACGCCAGGCAGGATCGTCGGCCGCGATCGGCGCGGGTGCCGATCACCGCCAAGCTGGCTGCCAGGATGATCGGGGCCGCGGGTGTCGATCGGGTGCTGACCGTGGATCTGCATGCCGACCAGATCCAGGGGTTCTTCGACATCCCGGTCGACAACGTGTACGCCTCGCCGGTGCTGCTTGCCGACATCTGGCGCCACCACAGCATGGACGACATCATCGTGGTCAGTCCCGACGTGGGCGGCGTGGTACGCGCCCGCGCGCTGGCCAAGCGGCTGGACGACGCCGACCTGGCGATCATCGACAAGCGCCGGCCGAAGGCCAACGTGGCAACGGTGATGAACATCATCGGCGACGTCAACGGCAAGACCTGCGTGCTGATCGACGATATCGTCGACACCGCCGGCACGCTGTGTGCGGCAGCCGCTGCGCTGAAGGAGCGCGGTGCCCGCAAGGTGGTCGCCTATTGCGTGCATCCGGTGCTGTCGGGTGCGGCGGTCAGCAACATCGAAGGTTCGCAGCTCGACCAGCTGGTGGTGACCAATACCTTGCCGCTGCGCCCCGAAGTGAAGGCATGCGCCAAGATCCGTCAACTCTCGGTGGCCGAACTGCTGGCAGAAACCATTCGCCGGATCGCCTTCGGCGAGTCGGTGAGCTCGTTGTACGTGGATTAGAAACTGAAAAGTCCGTCCAGGGATGGACGGTACTTACTTAAGCGCCGTCATCCCCGCGAAAGCGGGGATCCAGTGTCTTCGCGTGACCTGAAAACGGCCGAAGGCGCTGGATTCCCGCTTTCGCGGGAATGACGGAAAACGAGGCTTCACGCTTAAGTAAGTGCCAGTCCGTCCAGGGATGGGCGGTTTTGATCTTCGGCTTTCGCGGCACGGACGCCGCGTGGAGTAACCGGCTTCTCTGGTCGCGGGGAAGTCTCACCTGGCCGCCGTGAGGCGGCAAACACCAACCTGAGGCAGTAACGAAATGACCAAGACTCATGAAATCAAGGCGCAGAGCCGCAAAGACGAGGGGAAAGGTGCGAGCCGCCGCCTGCGTCGCACCGGCTTCGTGCCTGCCGTCGTGTACGGCGGCACCAACCAGGTTCCGCAGAGCATCCAGATCGAGCACAACACCATCCTGCTCGCAGCCAAGCACGAGTGGTTCTTCTCCTCGCTGCTCGACCTGAACGTCGACGGCAAGGTGCAGAAGGTGCTGGTGCGCGACTGGCAGAAGCACCCGTTCAAGCAGCAGATGATGCACATGGATTTCCTGCGTGTGAACGAGAACGAGGCGATCCGCGTCAGCGTGCCGCTGCACTTCCTGAACCAGGAGAAATCGCCGGCCGGCAAGACCTCCGGCGTGGTGATCTCGCACAACCTGACTGAAGTGGAAATCTCCTGCCTGCCGAAGGATCTGCCGGAGTTCATCGAGCTGGATCTGGGCGGGTTGAACCAGGGCGACATCATCCATCTGTCGGAGCTGAAGCTGCCGGCGAATGTCGAGATCGTGGCGCTGCATCTGGGCGAAAGCCACGACATCCCGGTGGTGACGGCCAATACCGTGCAGGAAGAAGTCGATGCCGCCCCGGAGGAAACCGACGCTGCCGCGGCGGCAGCGCCTGCCGCTGCGGCACCGGCGAAAAAGGACGACAAGAAGTAAGCCGCGACGCCCCGCGCCCGGTCGGGGTGCGGGGCGTGGCCGCTGCTCGTCCGCATGGCTGGCTTGCGACTCGTTGTCGGGCTGGGCAACCCCGGCGCCGAATATCTCAGGACCCGCCACAACGCGGGGTTCTGGTTTGTGGATGCGCTTGCCCGCGGGCACGGCGCGCGTTTCGGTTTTGAGGGCAAGCTGCACGGCGAAACCTGCAAGGTGAACATTGGCGGCGAGCCGATATGGCTGCTCAAGCCGGCCACTTTCATGAACAGGAGCGGCCTCGCCGTGGTTTCGGCGCTGCGCTATTACAAGATCGAGCCGGAACAGTGCCTGGTCGTGCATGACGATCTGGACCTGCCCGCGGGTGCCGCGCGCATCAAGTTCGATGGCGGCCACGGTGGACAGAACGGTCTGCGCGACATCATGACGCATCTCGGCCACGGCAAGTTTTACCGGCTGCGGGTCGGCATCGGCCATCCCGGGCATCGCGACCAGGTCACGCCCTGGGTACTGGGCCGGCCTTGTGCGCCGGATGAAGAGGCGATCCTCGACGGCATCGGCCGTGCGCTGGACGTGTTGCCGCTGGCGGTCGAAGGCCAGTTCGACAAGGCGATGCAGCAATTACATACAACAGCGGGAACGGGAAACGGGGAACGGTGAACGTAGGCAGCCTGGCCAAGGCTGCAATGCTCGCGCTTCCTCAAACCCCATGTTTCCCGTTTCCCGTTTTCCGTTTCCCCGGAGTCCCGTCATGGGTATCAAATGCGGCATCGTCGGCCTGCCCAACGTGGGCAAGTCCACCTTGTTCAACGCGCTGACCAAGGCCGGCATCGCCGCGGCCAATTTTCCGTTCTGCACGATCGA
Source organism: Lysobacteraceae bacterium (assembly GCA_028871555.1). Classification (GTDB taxonomy): domain Bacteria; phylum Pseudomonadota; class Gammaproteobacteria; order Xanthomonadales; family Rhodanobacteraceae; genus Rhodanobacter. Next base: position 2,591 of record JAGWNA010000071.1, on the reverse strand, counting down.
GCCGAATGTCGGCATCGTGCCGGTACCGGACCTGCGCCTCGCCCAGCTTGCCGAGATCGTCAAGCCGCAACGGGTCGTTCCCACCACGATGGAGTTCGTCGATATCGCCGGTCTGGTGGCCGGAGCGTCGAAGGGCGAGGGATTGGGCAACAAGTTCCTGGCGCACATCCGCGAGGTCGACGCGATCGCCCACGTGGTGCGCTGCTTCGAGGGCGACGTGATCCATGTGGCCGGCAGGATCGATCCGATCTCCGACATCGACACGATCGATACCGAACTGGCGCTGGCCGACCTGGAGTCGGTGGAAAAGGCATTGAACCGCGCCGAGCGCTCGGCGAAGGCCAACGACAAGGAGGCGCTGGCCCGGCTGCCGGTACTGCAGAAACTGTCCGCTGCGCTCGATGCCGGCAAGGCGGCCCGTGCGGCGGGCCTCGACGCCGAGGAGCAGGCCCTGGTGCGGGACATGTTCCTGCTCACGCTCAAGCCATTGATGTACATCGCCAACGTGGCAGAGGACGGTTTCGAGAACAATCCGCTGCTGGATGCCGTCCGTGCCCGCGCCGTCACCGAAGGCGCCGAGGTGGTGCCGGTGTGCGCCGCCATCGAGGAGGAGATGGCCCAGCTCGACGATGCCGACCGCGACGAATTCCTCGAGCACATGGGCCTCGACGAGCCGGGTCTGAACCGGGTCATCCGTGCCGGCTACAAGCTGCTTGGCCTGCAGACCTATTTCACCGCCGGCGTGAAGGAAGTGCGGGCATGGCAGGTCAGGGCCGGCTCGACCGCGCCGCAGGCCGCCGCGGTGATCCATACCGACTTCGAGCGTGGATTCATCCGGGCCGAGACCGTCGCGTTCGACGATTTCATCAAGTACCGCGGCGAGGCCGGCGCCAAGGAAGCGGGCCGCCTGCGACTGGAGGGCAAGGACTACCTCGTGCGGGAGGCCGACATCCTGCATTTCCGCTTCAACGTGTGACCTCGCCCGGCCACCGGGTGCCTGTGGTTTGGCGGATCGGGCGCACCTGTCCGAAGGTGGCCGCTGGGCACCTCGGAACACCCCCGATTTGGCAGGAGCGCACCTTGTGCGCGATGCTTTTGCCGCGTCCATGGAAGAGCCATCGCGCACAGGGTGCGCTCCTGCGCAGGTGCCGGGGATCCGGTTATTCGGGGTTCCCGGCAGGCATAATGCACCGGCAGAATCGCGCCCCTCCGGAGTTCCCATGCCAGGCAAGCAACATGAAGTGAAGTTCCGTTTCCTCGCGCAACCGACCGACGTCAATTTTGGCGGCAAGGTGCATGGCGGAATGGCGATGAAGTGGATCGATCAGGCCGGCTACGCCTGCGCGGTGAGCTGGAGCGGGGCGTATTGCGTCACCGTGTCGGTCAGCGGCATCCAGTTCGTTGCGCCGATCCTGATCGGCGATCTCGTCACGGTGCGGGCGCGGCTGATTCATACCGGCACCTCCAGCATGCATCTGGCGGTCGACGTGCTGGCGCGCGACATGCGCTCGGGCGAACAGCGGCTGGCGACCAGTTGCGTGATGGTTTTCGTGGCGCTCGACAGTCCGGATGGCAAGCCCACGCCGGTGCCACGCTGGGAACCGCGCGACGACAACGAGCGCAAGCTGCAGGCGCAGGCCAAACGCCTGCTGGAGCTGTCCAGGGGGATGGAGCAACTGGTCGATGCACCTGTCGTGCCGGAAGACTGACATCGCCATCGGGCAGCCGACAAATCCTCGCTGAAATGCCGCGCCACACCGGATACGGGTGTTGACAGTTCAAGGCCCGATCCACACAATACGCGTTCTTTGCTGGAGGGATACCCAAGCGGCCAACGGGGGCAGACTGTAAATCTGCTGGCTTACGCCTTCGGTGGTTCGACAAATTCGTCTGGAACGAATTTGAACAGCCCGCAGGGCTGGCCCCGAAGGGGCGAAGGGCAGGATGCCCGGAGTCATCCACCCTCCGGACGTAGCCGTCACGCAACAAACTAAGGTTTTAAAGATTTAACGAAGATTCTGGAGGGATACCCAAGCGGCCAACGGGGGCAGACTGTAAATCTGCTGGCTTACGCCTTCGGTGGTTCGAATCCACCTCCCTCCACCAGAGCTAAGGCGCGACGCGAGAGTGGCGCGAACGGCAGGAGTTCCGCGCAGGGCGGGAGTAGTTCAATGGTAGAACATCAGTTTTCCAAACTGATTACGCGGGTTCGATTCCCGCCTTCCGCTCCATTGCACTGTATCTGCCAGGCAAGTTGATTGGTGCAGATGCTGCATAAAAATACACCCCGCTCATGTAGCTCAGTCGGTAGAGCACTTCCTTGGTAAGGAAGAGGTCACAGGTTCGATTCCTGTCATGAGCACCATCATTGCGGCCGCAAGGCCAACGTCCCGCAAGGGCCAGTTTTTTTTCAACTGATTGACTCCATCGGGGTTTAGCGCGCATGGCAAAGGGAAAATTCGAACGGACCAAGCCGCACGTCAACGTGGGCACGATAGGTCACGTGGATCACGGCAAGACGACGCTGACGGCGGCGCTGACGAAGGTCGGTGCGGAGCGCTTCGGCGGCGAGTTCAAGGCGTATGACGCGA
>JAGWNA010000070.1 GCA_028871555.1 Lysobacteraceae bacterium | reverse complement strand
GCCACGCCCAGCTCGTTCGCGCGATGCATCTCGTGGGTGCGGATCTGCACTTCCAGCGTCTTGCCGGCCGGCCCGATCACCGCGGTATGCAGCGAGCGGTAGCCGTTGGCCTTGGGCCGGGCGATGTAGTCGTCGAACTCGCCCGGCAGATGCGGCCAGCGCGCATGCACCACGCCGAGCGTGGCGTAGCAGTCGGTGACGTTGTCGACCAGCACGCGCACCGCGCGGATGTCGTACAGGTCGGAGAAATCCAGCGCCTTGCGCTGCATCTTCTTCCAGATCGAATAGATGTGCTTCGGCCGACCGGCGAGCTCGGCGTGGATGCCCGCGGCATCCAGCACCTGCTGCAGCTCGGCCAGCGAGTCGCGGATGAACTCCTCGCGGTCGGCGCGGCGCTCGTCGAGCAGTCTGGCGATGCGCTGGTAGACCTCCGGCTGCAGGAAACGGAAGGCCAGGTCCTCCATCTCCCATTTCAATTGCCAGATGCCCAGCCGGTTCGCCAGCGGCACGTGGATGTCGCGGGTCAGCCGCGCCAGCGCTTCTCGGTGCTGCGCCGGCCAGGCGGCAGCGGCGCGCATCCGGGCAAGCTGCCGCGCCAGCAGCACGAACACCACGCGCAGGTCGCGCACGATCGCCAGCAACAGGCGACGCAGTCCCTCGGCGGCGCCCTCGGGCGGCGCATGCTGGGCGTGCAGCGCCCACACCTGCTCGGCCGCCTGCTGGCCAGCGACCAGGCGCTGCAGTTCCGGCGGCAGCTTCGGTCCCCGCGCCGCCCACGGCGCCGGATCGACCCGCGCCAGCTCGAACCACAATGCCGCCGCCTGGGTCTGCGCATCGCAGCCGAGCATCCCCAGCAGATCCAGCACATCGCAGCACTGCGCTTCGGGCAGCTGCGGTGACGCCGGCTGCGCGGCGCACGCCTGCAGCGCTTCGTCCAGCAGCGGCGCCAGCGCACCGGCGCGATCGCGCCACTGGGCCAGATTGACGGGTTTGGCGGCTTGAGCCATGGTCCGGGTGTCCTTGTGGAAGACCATCTTAGCCGCAGCCCGTGCCCATGCAGCGGCCGGCGCAGGCCCGGCGCTTGGCTTGGCGGGGCTTGTCGCGCAGAATTGCCCATCATCGCCGCGCTGCATTGAAGAAGAGGATTCGCCCATGACGCTCCGCCCCCGTTACCTGGCCCTGTCGTTGCTGCTTGCCTTGCCACTGCTCGGCGTGTCCGCGCAGGCCCAGCAGGCAGCCGGGTTGCAGCAACGCATGAGCAGCAGCGAATTCAAGGCCGCCGGCCTGGACAAGCTCTCGCCGCAGGAGCTGGCGAATCTGGACCGCTGGCTGCAAGCCCACGGGCACGACAAGGTCGTCACGCGGGTGGTCGACTCCAGCGGCAAGCCGGTGTTCTATGCCGGGCAGAAGCGCCACAAGATCGAGACGCATCTGGTCGGGCACTTCGACGGCTGGCAAGGCAACAACGTGATGACCCTGGACAACGGCCAGGTGTGGAAGCAGGTCGGCTCGGAGACCCCCGCCTGCATGACCTCCGATCACCCGGCCGTCAAGGTCAAGCCGTCGATCATGGGCAACTGGCTGATGTACGTGCACGGCTGCAACGACGACGTGCACGTGCGCCGCGTGCGCTGATATCCGTCCCCAGGGACACCTCGCTCCCCGACGTGCGCGGAGCCCACCCTGTGGGCGAACGCTCTCCGCCGGCACCCCACAAGAGCATCGCGCACAGGGTGCGCTCCTACCGGCCTCGCGCAACCCGTCCGTAGGAGCCCACCCTGTGGGCGAATGCCCTCCGCCGCCCCCCACAAGGGCATCGCGCACAGGGTGCGCTCCTACCGGCCTCGGGCAACCCGGCCTCGGGCAACCCATTCAAGGAGCCCGCTCGCGGGCCTCCTACGCGGCGAGCGCCGCCAGCGCCCTGGCCAGCCGCTTCGCCGATACCGGTTCGGCGGTCTTCAGCTCCTGCGCGAACAGCGATACGCGCCATTCCTCGATCAGCCAGCGCAGCTCGGCGAGATCCTCTGCAGCCGTGCCGGCGGCGCGATGCTGCAGGTACGCGCGCCAGTACGGCAGGACCTGCAGCATGCGCTGCTGATCCTTCACCGGGTCCTGCCGCAGGCGTTCGGCGCGCAGCCGCATCGCTTTGAGGTAACGCGGGAAATGCGCCAGCCGCTGCGCCGGCAGCTCGCGCAGGAAACCGGGCGCGAGCAAGGCGTCGAACTGCTCGTGCAGGTCGTCGTAACTGGCCCGGGCAAAGCCGAGCAGCGGCGGCTGCAGCCACGGCTTCAATTCCGCCTGGGTCTCGATGATCGGCTCGGCCAGGGTCAGGCGTTCGACAGCGGCAGCGAACAGTTCGCGCGAGCACTGCGCACGCAGCGCCTCGAACGCGCCGGCCGTGCGCACCTCCAGGTCGTGCCGTGCGAACAGGTCGCCGAGGCCGCCTTCGAGCAGGTCCTCGCGCAAGCCATCCACGCCGCCCAGCGGCGCATGTTTCAATGCCAGTGCATGGCCGATCGGCAAGCGTCGCCGCGCCTGTTTCGCCTCGCCGGCCAGCGCATTGCGCAGCAACCGCAGCACGCCTTGCCGATGCGCCGCCACAGCGTCGTCCCGGCGCTCGAACACGCGCAGCGCCACCGTCTGGCCCAGATCGACCAGTGCCGGAAACGCCAGCAGGCCGCCGTCGGCACGCACCTGGGCCGGGATCTCCTCGAAATCCCAGCTGGCCACGTCCTCGCGGCTCAGCTCGCTGTCGGTCTTGCGCGAAAATGCCGTGCGTGCCTGACCTTGCCACTGCGCCCGCAGCGCGGCCAGATCGCGACCGCTGGCCAGGGTGCTGCCCCGGCTCTTCGCATCGTCGGCGTCATGCAGGCGGTAGCGCATCAGCAGGTGCGCGGGCAACGCGACCGCCGCGAATTCGCCGGCGCCGATGTCCACGCCGGTAGTGCGTTCGAGAAACGCCGCCAGGGCCTTCGCCAGCGGTTCGTCGCGCGGCGTTTCGGCCTCGACGAAGGCGCGCGCGAAATCCGGTGCCGGCACGAAGTTGCGGCGCAGCGACTTCGGCAGGCCGCGAATCAGTTCGGCCACCTTGTCGCCCAGCAGGCCGGGCACCAGCCATTCGCAGCGCGCCGCCGGCAATGCATTGAGCATCGCCAGCGGCAGATGCAGCGTCACGCCGTCGGCGTCGTCGCCGGGCACGAAACGGTATTCCAGCCGGTAGCGCTGCCCTTCCATTTCCAGCAGCGCCGGGAACGCCTTCGCATCGAGCGCGGCACCGCCGGCCAGCACGTCGTCCAGCGACCAGCGCAGCGCCGCCTGCTCGGCCGGGCGCGCCTTGCGATACCACGCATCCAGCGCGCGGCTGCTGGCGATCTCTGCGGGCAGCTTGCCTTCGAAGAACGCCACCAATTCGTCCTCGTGACGGATCAACCCCGCGCGGCGCTGCTTCGCCTCGATGTCGGCCGCTTCCTGCAGCACGCGCTGGTTCGCGCGCACAAAATCGGCACGCGCATCGATGTCGCCGCGGGCCAGCGCCTCGCGCAGGAAGATCGCATGCGCCAGTGCCGGATCCTGCGCCTGGAACGTCACCGGCCGCTTCTCCACCAGCACCAGGCCGAACAGGCTGACCTGCTCGTGCGCGACCACCGCGCCGCGCTTCCTCGACCAGTGCGCATCGCGGCAGCTCGTGCGCAGCAGATGCGCCGCCTGCTGCTCGATCCACAGCGGCTCGACCCGCGCATTCATCATGCCCCACACCCGCCCGCCGACATCGAGGATCTGTGCGCTGAAGATCCAGTTCGGCGGCGCCTTGGACAGCGCCGAACCGGGAAACACCTGAAACCTGCGCTCGCGCGTGCCGAGGTAGACACCCTTCTCGTCCTTGCGCCCGACCTGGGTCGGCAGGCCGGCCAGCAGACAGCGATGGACCGCCTCAAAGAGGCGGTCCATCGCTGTCTGCTGATCAATGACACGCTCTTCGCCTTCGCCTCCTCTCCCCTGCGGGGAGAGGATTGAGGTGAGGGGCGGGTGTTCGCGTGAATCTCTCCTGCCTGCGCTTTTCCGTGCGGCCACCACGCCGGCGTGCGGAGTCTGCCGCAAGGCCGTCCCCTCACCCCGACCCTCTCCCCGAGGGGGAGAGGGAGCAAGGCGCCAGCCCAACTCTTCAACCACGAGCATCAACTGCCGGTGCAGTTCGCGCCATTCGCGCAGGCGCATGAAGCTGAGGAAATGCCGCGAGCACCAGTCGCGCAGTTTCGACTGGGTGAGTTCCTCGTGGGCCTCGTGATAGGCACGCCACAGGTTCAGCACGCCCACGAAATCGGATTTCGGGTCGGCGAACAGGGCGTGCGCCGCATCGGCCTGCTGGCGCGCGTCGGCCGGGCGTTCGCGCGGATCCTGCACGCTGAGAAAGCTGACGACGGTCAGCAGCTCGCGCAGGCAGTGCAGCTTTTCGCCTTCGACCAGCATGCGTGCCAGCTGCACGTCGATCGGCAGCCGCGCCAGGGTGCGGCCGATCGGCGTGAGCTTGCGCGCCTCGTCGATCGCCGAGATCTCGGCCAGGCGCCGGTAGCCGTCCGCCACCACCCGCGGATCGGGCGCCTCCAGAAACGGGAACCCCTCCACCTCGCCCAGCTGCAACGCCAGCATGCGCAGGATCACGTTGGCCAGCGACGAGCGCAGCAGTTCCGGATCGGTGTAAGCCGCACGAGCGGCGTAGTCGGCCTCGTCATACAGGCGATAGCAGATGCCCGGGCCGACCCGGCCGCAGCGGCCCTTGCGCTGGTCGGCGGCGGCTTGCGCCACCGGCTCCACGTGGAGCCGTTCGAGCTGGCTGCGCTGGCTGTAGCGCTTCACCCGCGCGGTGCCGGTGTCGATCACGTAGCGGATGCGCGGCACGGTGAGCGAGGTCTCGGCCACGTTGGTCGCCAGCACCACGCGGCGCTTCGGGCCGGGCTTGAACACGCGGTCCTGGTCGCCAGCCGAAAGTCGCGCGTACAGCGGCAGGATTTCGGTCTCGCGATACTGCCGGCGCGACAGCAGCAGATGCGCGTCGCGGATCTCGCGCTCGCCGGGCAGGAATACCAGCACGTCGCCACGCGGGTCGTCGCGAGTGATCTCGTCGAGCACCGCGGCGATGTGTTCGGCGCTGCCTTGCTGCATCGTCTCGCGTGATCGCCGTAGGAGCGCACCCTGTGCGCGATGCTCTTTCAGCTGCGGCGGCGAAGAGCTTTCGCGCACAGGGTGCGCTCCTACGGCGGGGGCCGAGGCATCGACGGGCCGCCAGCGCAGCTCGACCGGATGCGCGCGCCCCTCCACCGCCACCACCGGCGCGCCGTCGAAGTGTTCGGCGAAGCGGGCCGTGTCGATGGTGGCCGAGGTGACGATGATCTTCAGATCCGGCCGCTTGCCCGCCAGCCGCTTCAGGTAGCCGAGCAGGAAGTCGATGTTGAGGCTGCGCTCGTGTGCCTCGTCGATGATGATGGTGTCGTAGGCACTGAGCCACGGATCGCCCTGCGTCTCGGCCAGCAGGATGCCGTCGGTCATGAACTTGATCAGGCTGCGTGCGGACACCTGGTCGTTGAAGCGCACCTGGAAGCCGACGATCTCGCCGATCTGGCTGCCCAGCTCCTCGGCCACGCGCCGCGCCACCGAACGCGCGGCCAGCCGGCGCGGCTGCGTGCAGCCGATCATGCCCGCCTCGCCGCGCCTGGCCGCGAGGCATATCTTCGGCAGCTGGGTGGTCTTGCCCGAACCGGTTTCACCGGCGATCACCACCACCTGGTGCGCGCGGATCAGCTTGACGATTTCCTCCGCGCGCGCGGTGATCGGCAGGGATTCATCGAGCCGGACCGGCGGCTTCGCGGCAGCCCGTGCGCGGCGGCTGGCGGCCGACGCCTCGATGTCCGCGATCAGCGCCGCCAGGCGGGCCTCGTCGAGCCGCCGCGACAGCGCACGCCAACGGCCCAGCAGGCGGCCGAAGTCGCGGCTGGAAACCGAATCCAGCGCCTTGCGCACACTGCGCAGGCGGTGGTTGGCGGTGGTGGCATCGGGTGCAGACATGGGGAAATCGGCCAATCAGGCCGCCCATGATAGCCGCTGGCTATCGGCGGCATCGAAAGGATTCATTTTCCCGTCACACGCCGAGCCGTTAGTGTTCATGCACGGCATTTCTCAACCTCGGAAAGGAGAAGCACATGGCCATTTCCATCGGTATCGCCAGGAAGGATCGCGAGCAGGTCGCCAAGCATCTGTCCAAGCTGCTGGCCGACACCTACTCGCTGTACCTGAAGACCCACAGTTTCCACTGGAACGTCACCGGACCGGAGTTCAACAGCCTGCACGCGATGTTCGAAGCGCAGTACAACGCGCTGTGGCTGGCCGCCGACGAAGTGGCCGAGCGCATCCGCACGCTGGACGTGTTCGCGCCCGGCTCCTACAGCCAGTTCGGCAAGCTCACTTCGATCAAGGAAGAGGCCGGCGTGCCGGACTGGAAGGAGATGGTGAGCCAGCTCGTGGAAGGCCACGAGCTGGCCGCGCACACCGCCCGCGGCACCATCAAGGCGGCCGATGCCGTCGGCGACGAAGGCACCGCCGACATGGTCACCGGCCGTCTGAAGGAACACGAGAAGACCGCCTGGATGCTGCGCTCGCTGCTGAGGTAGGAGCCCACCCTGTGGGCGATGCCCGTTTCCCGCCGAGCCCTTCGCGCACAGGGTGCGCTCCTACGGGGCGGGCGAGCCGGATCTTGTAGGAGCCCACCCTGTGGGCGATGCCTGTTTCTCGCCGAGCCCTTCGCGCACAGGGTGCGCTCCTACGGGGCAGGCAAGCCGGACCTTGCAGGAGCCCACCCTGTGGGCGATGCCCGTTTTCCGCCGAGCCCTTCGCGCACAGGGTGCGCTCCTACGGGGCGGGCAAGCCGGACCTTGCAGGAGCCCACCCTGTGGGCGATACCCGTTTCCCGCCGAGCTCTTCGCGCACAGGGTGCGCTCCTACGGGCGGGCAAGCCGGATCTTGTAGGAGCCCACCCTGTGGGCGATGGCCGTTTCCCGCCGAGGCATTCGCGCACAGGGTGCGCTCCTACGGCATCGGTCCCTTCACCACGGTGACGAAGTCGTCCGGGCGGATGTGCTTTGCGAAGGCCTGCTGCACCTGCGGCGCGGTCAGCTGGAGGTAGTGCTGGCCGGCGATGGTCATCGCGTCCAGCGGCTTGCCGTCGATCGACAACTGCAGCAACTGGCCGCCGATCCCGCCGAAGCTGGATTCGCTTAGCGGGATCTGCCGCAGCAGGATGCCCTTGGCGCGTTTCAGGTCGCTCGAGGATACCGGCTCGCTCTGCATCTGCTTGAGATCCCGGATCACCATCGCCCGCGCCGCCGCCACCTTGTCGGGGTCGCTGCCGTAGGACACGGAATAGGTGCCGCGATGCTTGTCCAGATTGAAGCTGGAGCTGACGTTGTAGACCAGACCGCTCTTGTCGCGCAGGTCGCGATACAGCCGCGAGGCGTAGAAGCCGCCGCCCAGCACCTGGTTGCCGAGGTTGAGCGCGTAACGCGCCGGATCGTCACGGGTGACGTCGATGGTCTGCGACAGTTGCACGCTGTCCTGCGATGCGCTGGCGTCGGGCACGTGAAACTGGCTGCGCTTGTTTGCGGGCACCGCGGCGTAATCCACGTCCGGCCTGGGCCCGCTGGCCTTCCATCCGCCGAAGGTCTGCTCGACCACCGACTGCGCCTGCGCCGGATCGACCTTGCCGACGATCACGATGGTGGTCATGTCGGGCCGGAACGTCTGCTGGTAGTAGCGCTCCACCCGGTTCAGGGTCAGCCGCATAACGTTCAACGGCTTGGCGAAGCGCAACCCGGGATCGCCGGCCGGCAGCAGCGCCTTGTCCATGCCATAACGGGCCAGGAAGTCCGGCGACTGGATCTGCCCGGCCACCATGCCCGCCACCTGGCGCTGCACCACCGCGAACGCCTGCTCGGGCAGCGCCGGATGCAGCTCGTTGTCGGCCAGCAGCTTCATGCCCTCGGCGAAATGCTCCGACGGTACCGCCAGCGAGAAGCGGGCACCGGCATGGGCCTGCGCACTGATCGCATCCAGCGCCTGCTGGTACCGCAAGCGGTTGAGGTGGGTGGTGCCGAACGGAAACAGCCCTCCGAGCACGTCCGCCACACCCTCCTGGTTCTTCGCCGCCTGCAGATCCTCGTTGGTCCTGATCTGGCCGAACACTTCCACCGTGTCGCTGATCGACTCCGGCTGCACGATCAGGGTGAGGCCATTCGGCAGCGTGGTCTTCACCGGCGACAGCGTGGAGCGCGGCACCGAAAGCTGGTCGAACGCGTGCGCCGCCCAGTCGGGCAGCAGCACCGGCTTGTCGGGGCTGGAAGCGAAGCTCTCGGCGCCGCCGAAACCCTTGCCGGCCACCGGCTTGCCGGAACTCTCCGGGGTCAGGATCGCGGCGACCGCATGCGCCGGATCGAAGCTGGCCCTGGCCAGCGCATTCACCGCGTCCGGCGTCACCGCCTCGATCGCCTGCTTCATCGCGTCGGGAGAATCCAGCCCCTGGAACGCCAGCGCGCCCGACCATGCGTTGGCCAGGCCGTCCACCGAATTCTTCTTGAACTCCAGCGCGGCGATCGCCTTGCGCTTGGCCGCTTCGACCAGCGCCGGATCGATGCCCTTGCTCGCCGCCTCGGCAAGGATGGATTGCATCTTCGCGAGGATCGGCTGCGGGTTGCCGCCCTTGGGGAAGATGCCCACCGCCATGCCCATGCCGGCCTGCGGCATGAACTGGCCGAAGAAGCCGCCGAACAGCGCGGTGCCGTCCATGCCCATGCCGAACAGCGCCGCGCGCTGCGACGCCAGCGCACTGGCCAGCACCGTGGCGGCGGCGTAATCCTTCGACAGCGTGCCCGGCATGCGGTAGCCCAGATACACCGAGCCGTACGGGCTGTCGGTGGGCATCTTGACCGTCTTCGCCTGCACCGGCCGGAACGCGAATGCGGGCCGGGCCGGCAGATCCTTGCGCGCGATGTCGCCGAAATCGGCCTTCACCGTGGCCAGCGTGGCTGCCGGATCGACATCGCCGGCGATCACCAGGATCGCGTTGTTCGGCGCATACCAGCTGTCGTGGAACTGTTTCAGCATCGCCGCCGTGGTCTTGTCGAACGAGTCGCGCGTGCCCAGCGGCGTATGCGCGTACGGCGTGCCCTCGAACAGCTGCGCCTGCAACTGCTCGTAGAACTTGTACGACGGGTTGGACAGGTCGCGCGAGACCTCCTGCTCGATCGCGCCGCGCTCCTTCGCCCACGCCGCCGGATCCATGTCCGCCCCGCGCATGCGCAGGCTCTGCACATGCAGCGCCACGTCCAGATCCTGCGCCGGCGCCACGAAGTAATACTGGGTCACGCCCTGGGTGGTGTCGGCGTTGAACGCGCCGCCCATGTTCGCCGCGATCGCCGCCAGCTGATCCTTCGACAGCCCCGGACTGCCGCGGAACATCATGTGCTCCACCGCGTGCGCCGTACCCGGGAACCCCGCCGGCACATCGTCCGAGCCGGCCAGGTAGTTGATCTCCGTGGCCACCACCGGCGCCAGCGTGTCGCGCACGATCACCACGCGCAGGCCGTTGTCCAGCGTGGCGCGGGTGACGTCCTGCATCCCCTGCGCGGCCGCGCCGCCGGCGGTCAACGCCAGCGCGATCGCGGTGGCCAGTTGCACTACTCGATGCTTCATGGGTTCTTTCCTTGCGGGTGATGGATCAGTGTGGAGTCGCGCCAGGCGCAATGGTGTGTACGGGTGAAGCAGGCACAGGTCATTCAGACCGGGATGGCGCACCGGCGTTCCCGCGCGCCTGCAGCGCGCGGGCGGCGGCCAGGATCGGCGCACGGGAAGCGCGGTGAATCAGGTACAGTTGCGCAAAGGCCAGAGGCGGCATGACAAGGGGAATCCAGCGCATCAAATCATGCTGATGCGGGATGTCCGTGAAAGCCAACGCCACAAAGATCGCCAGGCCGCACCAGAGCAACGCCCTGAATAGCCGGTACGGCTTCATGGCCAGCCTGCGCTGCTTCTCGATCAGCTTGGCAGCAGCCACGTACGACAGCCCGAACTCACGTTGAAGTTTCCTGATGGTAATGAAATGCATATCGATCCCTCTGCGCAAAACCGGCTAGTTGGATAGAAACGGATGAGGCCGCCGCTGCAGGCCGCGCCAGCCGAGGCGGGCGGACCAAAGCAGAATCGCCGCAAGGGCAAGCCAAGCGATCAGAAACAAGCCCCACAGGAGCACAACAGACAACGCGCTGGCGCCGCCCGTGCTCGAAAATGGAAGCGCGAACAGGCCACCGCCAAACAACAGCAGGCCGAGCGAGTTCAGCCCAAGCATCGTCCATCTCCCGGGCCTTTGCCCGCTGAAGATGAGCAGCGTAAATGCGACCAGATAACCTGCCGCACTGATGGGCGCAAGCAAGGCAAAGACTTCCGCCCGGCCGCTCAGCCGGGTGACCAGGGCAAGCGCCAGCAGCGCGGCCAACAGGAGTATCCGCAGCGGCGGCCACAAGCTGGCACGCAGCAGATCCCGTTTCACGCCCGTGCCCAGGCCAGGCAACAAGGCCAGCAACGGAAGCTCGGCGTTGACGCAAGACCAGCGCAGCCTGAGATGGCCCAGGCAACTGCTGGCGTAAATAATGCTGACGCAGACACCGCCGGCGACCAGAAACGTCATCGCATCCGAGTGCAAAATCCCGGAAAATGTGCGGGCTGCTTCGCCCTGCAAAATCATCACCGCGATCCAGGCGACAAGCATTGCCACCGCCGCGATCACCAACACCGACTGTCTCAGCCAACCCATCGTCGTCAGCGGCTGGTAGGAGCCACCAAGGGCCACGCGCAGGCTTCTCACCGGATGCCTCGGCCCACACCCGCGCAAATCGGCTCGCGCCTGCAGCCACGGATGGCGCCGGTTCAGTTGCGAGTGCGGGCCGCGACCGGCAACGGCGGCGCCCAGTCCCAATCGCAACACCGGTGGACTTCTGCGTGACATGCGGTACGGATTCGGCGCGAGCACCCATCGACGCCAGCAAACCGCTACCAGCACGAGACCCAGCACGAGCGCCGGAAGTGCCCATGCGAGGAAATGCGCCTTGCCCGGTCCAGGCACCCATGACGTGAACATGGTCGCCTTCAATGCCGCGAGATAAAGGACGAGACCGGCATAGCGCGGCAACAGGCTCCAGAGAAAGCCACCGACGCAAAACAAGGCGACAAACACGGCCAGGACCAGGACATGGCCGCTGAACCAGCCGATCACGACAGCAGGCGCGAACGAACCCAGCACGCCATTCAGCAAAACGCCTGCCATGGCCTGCCGTTCAATGCCGGGCATGCGCAACTGATGGGCGTCAATGGCAAGCAACACTGGATTCATCAGGCAAGAAGACCCGATCAAGGCCTCCGCCACACCGATCACGCCTGCCGTACGAACCCACATGTCGGGCTGGTGGGAAAAAATGCCGAACGCCGTAGCGCCAACCACTGCCGCGCCAAACAGCGCGAGCGCCAGCCAGCGCACGGCTACGTGGGCCACCTGCCACGGCAACAGCAGCGCCCGTTTGATATTCACTCCGCGATTTCCACAAACAGATCTTCCAGCCCCAACGCGTCGACACGCGCGCCGGGCAGGTTCGCCGCCTCCGGCCATGCGCCATTCGCGTCGCGCTCAACCACCAGGCTGAGGCTGCCGTCGTCATGGCGGCGCCGGCTCAGGCTTTGCGTGGGCGCGGCGTAGTGGATGCGCTCGGGCAGCCACAGCCGCCCATAGCGCTCCTTGGTCTCGTCGATCGTGCAGTGCATCAGCAGCCTTCCCTGATGCAGGAAGGCCACGTCGGAGGCAACCCGCTCCAGGTCGGAGACGATATGGGTGGAGAACAGCACGGTGGTGCCGGACTCGCCGGCACGCAGGGCGATTTCGCGCAGGAGCTCACGGCGGGCGACGGGATCGAGCGCGGCGGCCGGTTCGTCCAGCACCAGCAACTCCGGTTGCGAGGCCAGCGCGCGGATCAGGTCGACACGCTGGCGTTCGCCCGGCGACAGCCTGGCCAGCAGCTTGTTCGGCGGAATCTGCCAGCGCTCCAGCGTCCTGTCGGCGAAACCCTGATCCCAGCGCGGATAGAACCGCCCGACGAAGTCGAGCATCTGCCGCGCGGTGAGCCAGGCCAGCGCCTCGGGCTGCTGCGGCACGTAGGCCAGGCGGGCCTTGCTGGCGTCGCCGAGTTTCAGCGCCGGTTCGCCGAACACCGTGGCCGTGCCTGACAACGGCTGCAGCAGCCCGAGCATGGCGCGGATCAGGGTGGATTTGCCCGCGCCGTTGCGCCCGATCAAGCCGAGCACACTGCCCGGCTGCAGCACCAGATTCACGCCGGTGAGCACGTTGCTGCCTTCGTAGCAATGCACCAGGTCGCGAACCGCCAGCGGCGGCACGGCGGTGTGGCAGGATGGATCAGGCATCGCGTTCATGAGTCCCCCCTCTCGAAATGGACAGCCGGTTGACGGTGAATGGGCGTGGGACGGGCAGCGGACACAACAGACCATGGAACGTGGGCGACAGTGGCCGCGATCAGCAGCCCCGACCGCGAGCATGCGGGTGACGAGTGTCGAGATCATCTACGGAACATCTGAATAAATCGTCATCCCGGCGCAAGCTGGGATCCAGTGCCTGGACAAGGCGCTGAAGGCGCTGGATTCCAGCTTGCGCTGGGATGACGGGCGAAGACCTAATGAGCACATTCCTATGACTCCAGCATCCTGGCCAGCCGCCGCAGTACGGCATCCGCCGGCAGTTCGAGTTCACGGGTCTGGCGCGCCAGCATCAGCAGGGACGGCTCCAGCAGGGTCAGCCGCTGGGCCTGGGTCTGCACATTGCGCCCCGTCGCGGCCACCACCATGCCCCTGCCGCGCAAGCGCTCCAGCAGACCCTCCGCTTCCGCCAGTCCGTAAGCGCGCGAGACGGTCATCGGATTGATCGCATGAAACCCCGCCACCTCACGCACCGACGGCAGCGCGTCGCCGGCACCCAGCTGCCCCCCGGCGATCAACCGGCGCAACTGCTCGACGATCTGGCGATAGATCGGCTCTGGCGAGGCGGGCTGAACGGTGAACAGCGATGCATCCATAGTGTATTAATATACATATACACTGATGCAAGTCAATCATGACCGATGGCAGGGATGCCACTTCAGACCCGACACGCTGTCGCCGATGCCGCGGATGCTACGTTGAAGCGGCCATCCGCAGAGCGCGCCAGATTTCAGGGCAGTGCTGAAGGTCGCGAGGCTTTGTCCCGCATAGGCTACGCTGCGGTCAATGGGTGAAAATCACCCGCACGTTTCCACGAAGAGCCATTTAATTAGCCACGCCCCCTTTGATCGTTTGATTGCCCTTTGATTGCCCCGCCTTGCAAACCTTGTTCGGATTCGCCCGGCAATGTAGACCGATTATCCGCGTGACCGAATCATTGGCACCCATCACCATGGAGCCGTCAGCGCTGAAAGCGCCTGCTCTCGACGTTTCCATATCGCACCGATGTCGCTGGCTTTCATCGCGTTCGCCCCCAGGTCTGCCGCTGTAGCGCCATCGTTGAGTTGGGCCATGGTGTCATGCAGGCTGACGACAGCCCGCACCATGTCGCTGTCGATGGCGACCAGTGCCTCAAGCGTCTCGCGTTCATCGTGGTGCCGCTGGTGAATGCGATCCATCTCCGGTACCGGCGCGGTGCGAAAGGCCGTTTCGAGATGTTCGATGTCGCGCCGCAAACGCTGCATCGCCTGCACGTTGGCAACGGCTGCCGAATCCGGGAAGGGGTGTTCTCGCGTCGGTGGCGGCAGGTGTTCGCGCCGGAACGCGGTCTCCAAGGCTCCAAGATGGGCTCGGCACTGCCCCAACAGTTCACTGAGCTTGCTGCGGATCAGCAGGTCGTCGGCGCGCAACTGGTTTTCGCGACGATAGAAGTTGTATCCCCATCCGTAGAACAGGTTGGACAGGACCTGCTTGGCCGTACCAGCGTCGTCGATCGGATTGGAGGTGGTTTTCAGTTCCATGAATTGCCCTCGACAGAAGGAAAGACCGCACCTGCAGCGCACGGCCACCTGCGTGAACGATGTCAGCCCGCTCCCGGCACCGGAAACGTACCCATCGTGTGGCCGCCGATGGAGAACGGCTGGCCTACCGCCATGTTCGGCGCGGACACCAGACCTTTTTCCGCCATCTTAAGCGCAACGTAGTAACGCACGGCATCCAGCTCCGACAATCCGAAGGCGCGCAGGGAAATCAGCTCGCGCATGCGCTCGTCCTTCGGCAGGATCAGCACCTTGGCATCGTTCAACGTGATGCCGTAAACACCCAGGAACGAGGCCAGGTGTTCCTTCACCAGTTCCACGATGTCGTGAATGTGCTCGTTGATCTTCTCCATCGGCGTGACCTGGATGACCTGGTTGATCGCCTGCTCCACCACCGGGCCGGCATAACGCGCGACTTCATCGGCATCGATTGCATGACCGGCAAACGGCATATGCGTGGTGAGCTTGAGCGCATCGTCCTTCGTATCCACGTGAATGTAATACTCCACCTGGTAGGACATCTCGGCCATCTCCGCTGAACTGGCGATGCCGGTGCTGCGGATCAACAGCTTGGCGCGATTGACATAAAGCACTTCATACTGCCACGGCGAACTACCGCCGAAGAAACCGGTGACGAATCCGCCGATCAGCGGCTTGTCCGGCGTCTGGATGGGATATTGCCCGGTGTCGTAGACGCCCAGCACCGCGCCGCGCGATTTGAGCACGGCAAAATGATTGGCCTCCACCGTCAGCAAACTTCCCGATACCAGATTCTGCTCCGGATAATGCCAGGCCAATGTGCCCGGCCCCATCACATCAGTACCATCGTCCTGAAGGGTCGAAACCACCTGTCGTGTCAATGCCATGTTTTGTCATCCTGTTCAGTAGTTTTGAAAAAGCTTCGCCACTCTGCCACTGCAGGTGGTGCGTTTCATGATTGAATTCCGCCGCAATTAATCAGTCACCTTATTGCTCTGTCCATCCTACCTAACTAAATGGGGCGCGGCATGCGACCGCGCCCGGTGAATTCCCACTCTGTACTGGCAATGGACATTGCGCTGTCCTGCTCGCTGGAGAGTTCGAGCAGCACGTCGCCGGCCTTGACGGCCTGGCCGTCGTGCACGTGCACACGGGTGATCGTGCCGACGCCGGGAGCCGCGATGTTGAGCAGACCGGCGCTCGGCACCAGTTGTCCGGTAACGGTCTCGCGGCGGGTGTAATGGCCGAAGAAGAGGAACAGCCCGATCGCGGCAGCCAGCATCAGCGCAAGCGAAGCGAGCAGCCAGCGCGACAGCGGCGGCGCCACGATGATGCTGCCCAGCCACTCGCCGCGCTTGGCGTCGATGACTTCCTGGCGGAACAGACCTTGCGACAAAACGTGTGCGTCCTTTCACTGACGGATTTATCTGCTTTCCAAAGACTCCGGCGAGTCGTCTTCGGGCAGACACCGTTTCATGGTCCGCATCGGGACGGCGAGTGTCTATCAGACTTTTTCTGAGTTGCAGGTCATCGCAAGAACCCGCGATCACGAAATCCCGATTCCCTCGGGCATCCTTCGACGGTGGCGCAAAAATGTAGGGGAAAGACTACGTTTTTTGGTGCAGATCGCTTACGCGCCACCGGCGCGTGATGAAAGAAATTGCGCTCGGCTGGCGGACTGAAGCAGGGCCGCTCCGGGTTCGCACTCTTCTGTGCTCCGACAGGCAAGGAGCGCCCCGGAGCGCACTTGTGCACGAATGCTTTGGGAGCGACTGTAGGAGCGCACCTTGTGCGCGATGCTCTTGGCTTGG
>JAGWNA010000069.1 GCA_028871555.1 Lysobacteraceae bacterium | reverse complement strand
GCCATCAGCACCGGATCGTCGGGCGCGGCGAACGGCAGCTTGTCGATCACCACCACGCTGAGCGCCTCGCCGACCACGTCCACGCCTTCCCAGAAACTGGCCGCGCCCAGCAGCACGCCGTGGCCGCTGGCGCGGAACTCCTCCAGCAGCCGCGGCCGCGGCGCAGTGCCCTGCACGAACAGCGGCCACGGCACCTGGTCCTGCAGCAGCTCGGCGGCGCGGCGCAGTGCACGGTGCGAGGTGAACAGCAAAAAGGCGCGGCCGCTGGAGGCCTGCAGCACCGGCAGCACCGCCTGGACCACCTGCCCGGTGTAGTCGCGGGCGTTCGGATCGGGCAGGCCCGGCGGCAGGTAGCACAGCGCCTGGCGCGCATAGTCGAACGGGCTTTCCAGACTCAGCGTGCGCGGCTCGTCCAGGCCGAGCTGGCGCGCGAAATGACCGAAATCGCCGGCCACCGACAGCGTCGCCGAGGTGTGGATCCACGCCGCCCGGGTGCGCTCGCGCAGGCCGCGTATCGGCACGGCGAGATCCAGCGGCGTGGCGTACAGCGCGAAGCCGCGCGGGAAGGTTTCGTACCAGCGCACATCGTGGTCGCCGTGCGATTCGACGATGCCGTCCAGCCGCCCGGCGTACAGTCCGGCGCGTTCGTGCAGGTTGGCGAAACCGCGCGAGCGCTCGGCCTGCGAGGCGAGCAGTTCGGCCAGCGTGGCCAGCAGCTCGCGCAGGTCGTGCAGCGCGGTACGCACGTCGGCGCGATCTTCCAGCAACCGGAACGCGCCGCGCGCGGGCAGCGGCTCCATCGCCAGGCGCAGCTTGCGCAGCGCGGCCTGCAATGCCTCCACCGGCTCCAGCAGCAGGCCGATCGCACCGGTGACGCCGCCGCATTCGGCCAGCGCATCCTGCGCCAGCTCGGCGAGCTGGCGCGCGCTGACGCTCTGCGAGAAGAACTGGCCGGCCAGCTCGGGGATCTGGTGCGCCTCGTCCAGGATGAACGCCGCCGCACCCGGCAGGATCTCGCCGAAGCCTTCCTGCTTCAGCGCCAGATCGGCGAACAGCAGGTGATGGTTGACCACCACGATGTCCGCCTCCATCGCCTCGCGCCGCGCCTTCACCACATGGCAGTCGTCGAAGAACGGACACTCCACGCCGAGGCAGTTCTCCGGGGTGGAGGTGACCCGCGGCCACAGCGGCGACTCCTCCGGCACCTCGGCCAGTTCCATGCGGTCGCCGCGCCGCGTGCGCGCGGACCACGCGCGGATCGTCGCCAGCTGGGCGGCCTGCACGCTGTCGAATGCGACGCCTTCGCGCACGGTCTGCTCGAGCCGGTACAAACACAGGTAATTCGCGCGGCCTTTCAGCAGCGCCGTCGTCAGCCGCGCACCGAGCACCGAGCGCACCTTCGGCAGGTCGCGGAAATACAGCTGGTCCTGCAGCGCCTTGGTGCCGGTGGAGATGATCACCCGCTCGCCCGACAGCAGCGCCGGCACCAGGTACGCATAGGTCTTGCCGGTGCCGGTGCCGGCCTCCGCGACCAGCGTCTGGCGCCCGGCGATCGCCTGCGCCACCGCCTGCGCCATCCGCTGCTGCGCCTCGCGCGGCGCGAAGTTCGGCAGCTCGCGGGCGAACGGGCCGTCCGCGCCGAGCAGCGGGGCCACCTCGTCGTCATCGATCATCGCGCCAGTATCGCCGAGCGGCAACCGTGACGGAACCGTCCCCGGCCAGCCGCCCCCTGCAGGCAGCTGTCTCCTGGCCACATCTTTTGCAATCGTTCTGCAAGAGAACGTGTCATCAGCCACCGGCTCCAGAGAGGATGGCCCGGACAGCCATGGCCCGGAAGCAGACCGCTTTTCGCCCGTCATCCCAGCAAAACCGCTTTTTGCCCGTCATCCCGGCGTAACCACTTTTTGCCCGTCATCCCGGCGTAACCGCTTTTTGCCCGTCATCCCAGCGAAAGCTGGGATCCAGTGACTTCGCTCTTCGCTCGAAGACGCCTGATGCAGGGCGTGCGCGAGCTTAAAGGCACTGGATCCCAGCTTTCGCCGGGATGACGAACCAGCTTGACCAGCTTCGCTGTCGAGAGGCGCCTCGCCGGGATGACGAACGTAAACGCGGGAATGTCGCGGCGATACAGATGTGATCAAGAGACAGCTGCAGGCGGGCGGAGGAGTACCGCGTCGGCCGATCCCGGCAGGCGGCGCACGCCGGCAGGCATGCCACGCGCCGCGGACGCATGCCGTTGCATGCGGTTCAAGTTTTTGTCATCGTCCATCGATGGAATCGCCGCGCGCGTGCGCACCGGCACGCGTGCTGGCGTTTTCCCGATGGACTCCGGCAAACCCCGGACTCCCGCGCGGCATTCCCGGCCGGGCCGGGGATGCTCCTCGGCAGACAGCAGATGCAGGGCCTGGTTGATGCGGTACATCGTCACGACAAGACGCGTCATGCAGGCAGTGTGCCTGCTTCTGCTTGCCGCGCTGTCCGGCGGCCATGCCCGTGCGGCGGAACCCGCACGGACCAACTGGGCGGTGGCGCGGGTCGGCGACCGGGTGTTCGCTTTCTATGGCCTGGGCGCGGATAAGACCCGGCTCGCCATCGCCCGCGACGTGCATGCCTACGACATCCGCAGCGGGCACTGGCGCAAGGTGGGCGACATCCCGGTGCCCCGGGGACGGCTGGGGAGCGTTGCCGTGACCGTCGGCGGCCGGGTGTATCTGCTCGGCGGCTACAGCGTCGCCGCCAATGGCGTGGAGACCACGACGCCCGACGTGCTGCGCTTCGATCCCGCCACCGGCAGGTTCGCCAGCGAGACGGCCATGCCGGTGCCGGTGGACGACAGCGTGGCGCTGCCGTGGCGCGACCGCTGGATCGTCCTGGTGAGCGGCTGGCACGACAGCGGCAACGTCCGCGACGTACAGCTCTACGACACCCGCACCAAGCACTGGTCGAGCGGGACGCCCTGGCCGGGGCAGCCGGTGTTCGGCCATGCCGGCGGCCTGGTCGGCGACCGCATGATCGTCTGCGACGGGGTGACCGCGACGAAAGGTGCCGATGGCAGGCACCGGTTCGCGATCAGCAACGCCTGCTGGCGCGGCGAGCTGGACCCGGATGCCGTCGGACGCATCCGCTGGAGTGCGCTGCCGGCGCACCCGGGTCCGCCGCTGTACCGCGCCGGCGCCGTCGGCACGGGCCGGGGCAGCGCTGCCGCACGCATCGTGTTCGCCGGCGGCAGCGCCCGCCCGTACAACTACGACGGCATCGGCTACGACGGCATCCCGGCAACGCCGTCCGCGCGCGTGGTCAGCTTCGATTTCCGCTGCAACGCATGGACCGAACAGCGGCCGCTGCCGCATGCGGGCATGGATTTCCGCGGCATGATCGAGGCGCGCGGCAGGTTCCTGCTGTTCGGCGGGATGCGTGCCGGCCAGGCCGTCAGCGACGCGGTGATCCGCTTCGATCTGCCCGCTGTCGACTGCCGGCGCGCGCCCAGCTGACCATCGCCGGCATCACGCAGCCCCCTGTGCAGACATCGATCTCCCGCAAGGAACCCCCGGACATGACCCAGGCAACCGCCGGCGTGAAAAAACCCTACCTCTTTTACGGCGCCGAGGTGTCGCTGTACTCGGGCAAGACCCGCGCCTACCTGCGCTACAAGAACATCCCGTTCGAGGAGCGGCTGTCCACGCTGGAGGTGTACCGCCGGATCATCGTGCCGAACATCGGCCGGCGCATCATCCCGGTGGTATGCACGCCCGAAGGCGAGTACCTGCAGGACACCACCGCGATCATCGATGCGCTCGAACCGCGGTTCCCGCAGGCGCCGGTCTACCCGGACACGCCCGCACAGCGGCTGGCGGCGCTGCTGCTGGAGGTGTTCGGCGACGAATGGCTGGTGATGCCGGCGATGCACTACCGCTGGCAGCGCAAGCGCCAGAACCTGCGCTTCATCCTGCGCGAGTTCGGCGGCATGCTGCGCCCGCAGGCGCCGAACTGGCTGAAGCCGGCCATCGGCGCGCTGCCGGCCTGCGTGTTCGGCGGCATCTACCAGAAATACTTCGGCATCGGCCGGCCCATGCATGCCGCGGTCGAACGCGCCTACGAGGGTTTTCTCGACGAGTTCAACACCCACCTGGAGCATCACCCGTTCCTGCTCGGCAGCCGCCCCAGCATCGGCGACTTCGGCTTCGTCGGCCCGCTCTACGCGCACCTGTACCGCGACCCCGGCCCCGGCAAGCTGATGCGCGAACGCGCCCCCAACGTGGCGCGCTGGGTGGAGCGCATGCAGCACCCCGAGCCGCTGGGCGGCGAATTCCTCGCCGGCGACCAGATCCCCGCGACGCTGCTGCCGATCCTCGCCCGGATGTTCCGCGAACAGGGTCCGGTGCTGCGCGACACCGTGCGCGCCGTGGCGCAGTGGTGCGCCGACCACCCGGACGCCGAGCAGCTGCCGCGCGTGATCGGCAGCCATCCCTTCCAGCTCGAAGGCAGCCGCAGCATCCGCACCATCCAGCCCTACGCGCAATGGATGTTCCAGCGCCCGCTGCAGCACTACCAGCAACTGCCCGCCGCCGAACGCGAGCGCATCGACCCCTGGCTGCGGCAGACGGGTGGGCTGGAGCTGCTCGACACCCCGATCGGCACACCGCTGGCGTTCGTCGGGTACCGGATCAGGCCGGTGCGATCGGGTGCGGGCGACACCGCCGGCCGCGAAAGCCCCGCTGCCTAGGACGGTGCCCGCTCATTCCGGCATCCGTCGCTGGCCGTGAGGATATCGGCAAGCGCCCCGGCAGACGGGTCACAACCGCCCCGTCAGGCCGGATCCCTGCGTACCGGGTATCCGCATGCCCGCTGCTTTGCCGCCAGCAGCCGTTCGAAATATTCCGCGCGTTGCGGCAAGCCGCCCAGCACCTGATTGGCTTCACGAACACCGACCGTTTGCCCGCTGGCGCCCGATGTGCCCTCCGGGGCCTCGTTCACGATCACCCAGTCGGTGGCGCGATGGGGGAAATCGCCGTCGACGCCGACGATCCGTGCAACGATCTCATTCATTATTTGCGTGGCCCCCGGATTTTTCCGCCTGCGTGCTCGCGCCTTCCACATAGAACACTTCGAGAATGAAACGGCCGCCCTTCGACGCGTTTGTCGGGCTTGCCGCCGACGAACCACTCGCTCCCGGAATCCATTTCATGAAACAGCACATAGGCCATCGCCCGTCCGGCTGGCGTATCTTCGCCCACCTCGCCGGCGATGAGTACCGGAGTGATTTCCTCGGCGAGTCGCGATTTCTGTTCGTCGTGAGTGCGCCCCGGTGGTACGTAAGGCGTAGCAAAGGCATTTTGTGTTGCCCTGAGGGTCTGCGACCCTGAATTTGTCGCCGTGCCGTTGGAGCCCTGCCGTCCTTAACGGCTTGCATGGCATCGGAACAGGTCCGTGCCATATGCCGATGCAGGCTGGATATTCGAGCGGCACGGCACATCAACGCTCCGGGCTCAGCCCTTGGACAAGGCCTCGCCGATTTCGGAATTTGTCATGACCTGGCCGTCGATGTTCCAGGTGCCGTCCACCGTGTGGACTGCGTTCGACCAGATGTGCTCGACCGGCAATTTACCGCCGGAGAGGGTGTGGATAATCCGCGTTGCATCCATGAAGAAATTACTCTTCACGGCGGGATCTGCGAGCGCAAAGGACGGCGTTTTTGTTTCGATCCAGGCGCCTGCGATTTCCTCTCCGCCGGCAAACGTCGTTCCTTTCGGCAGGATGTTCACATGGACCGTAACATTTCTGGTCATGACCTCGTTGCCAGCAAGGCCATGCTGTTCGAGAAACGCGTCAGTGAGGCGAGCGACGGCTTGGGGAATGGCGTTTTCGGGCAGCACGCCTTCGGTCAGGGTGAGGGTGAGCGGCATGTCTTCTCTCCGTTGGGATAATTGCGGGCCGGGGGGCGATCGATATATAACGATCGTTATCTTCGATGGATTTTGCATAACGATCGTTACATAGTCAAGCGCGGTCTCGGCGATCGCTACCAGGAGGCGGAGCAATGGCACATCGGGCAGGACGGAAAGAGGAAAGCCGCGCGCGCATTCTGGCGAGCGCGGGCCGCGGCTTTCGGAAACAGGGCTATGGCGGGCTTGGCATCGACGCGCTGGCGAAGGAGGCCGGGGTCACCTCCGGTGCCTTCTATGGGCATTTCAAGTCCAAATCCGCGGCGTTCAGGGACGCGGTGACGGCCGGCCTCGGCGAATTGCAGCGGGCGATCCTCGATCTTCGCGCGACGTCGGGCGCCCGCTGGTGTCGGCGTCTGGTCGACTTCTACCTCGGCGAACGGCTCGCTTGCGACTTGTCGGAAAGTTGCGCATTGCAGAGCCTGACGGGCGATGTGGCACGCGCAGATGACGATGTGCGCGAAGCGTACGAAGCGGAGTTCGGCAAGGTCGTGGCAGCGATGGCGGATGGACTGCAAGGCGGATCCGGCAAGGCGCGCCGGGCCGATGCCCTGGCGCTTCTCGCGCTCTTGACGGGTGGCGTTTCGCTGGCCAGGGCGGTCAAGGATCAGGCGCTGGGCAAGGAAATCGCCGAAGCCGTCAGGGCTTCGGCGCTGCGCATCACCCAGCATCGGCTGGCGACGCCAAACGGTGCGCGAAAAGGCACTTGACCTCTGAAACTTGCATATGCAATATCTTCTCGTGACAGACGGAGAAGAATTTGATGTCGCGGCACGGTGTGATCGATGAAATCGCGCAAGGATGCCTGATGGGACGGGCGCGAATGCTGGCACGGGTTCTCACCGGCATCTACGACGACGCCATGCGCCCGTTCGGGATCAAGGCAAGCCAGCTCAATCTCCTCGTCGTCGTGGCGCAGTTGGGCCCGATCAGGCGCATCGACATTGGGCGGACGATTCACCTGGATTCGTCCACGCTCACCCGCAACCTGCAGGTGATGCTGGCCAATGACTGGATCGAGGAAACCGCTTCCGCGGAAGATGGCCGCGGCCGGCCCTTGCGGGTCACAGCGCAGGGTCGCGCGCTGCTGCAAAAGCTCAGCGGCGCGTGGAAGGACGCGCAGCGCAAGGCCCGGAAACTTCTGGGCACGGACGGTGAGGCAATGCTGCTTGACCTGTCGTCCGGACTGCCCCGGCCGGACGCACCGTAGTTTTTTTGCATACTTACTTGTATATACAAACAAAAGAATGGCCTAAGGCCGCATCGAGGTTCCCGTGAAATTCTCCTGCACCCCCTTGCTGTTTCTAGCGATCTGCACGTTCTGGGCCTGGGCGGCGCGTCAGGCCGAACGCCGTGGCGAAATCGCCGCGAACGAGGTGCGGGCAGTCTTCGCATGGCTGGCCCTCCTCGGCGGATGGGGCGTCGCCACCTCGTACTTCGCGGTGACGGGGATCTACCGCTCAGCCGCGTTTTACGACGCATTGCCCGGCTTGTGGGTGCCACTGGCACCAGTGACACTGTCGCTTGCATTGATCTTCACATGGCCGGCGCTGCGCCGGGCGCTGTGGGTGATCGCACAGAAATCACCACCACGCGGCTTCCTGCTGGTGCACAGCCTGCGCATCGCGGCCATCGGCGGTCTGTACAAGGTCCGTCTCGGCCTGCTGCCAGCGTCGTTTGTCTATCCCATCGGCATCCCGGATTTCCTGTTCGGCACGGCCTCGCTCTATCTAGCTTTTGCGTGGGGCAAGGCGGGCTATGAAAGACGCATACTGATCGGCTGGAACCTGCTCGGCATGGCCGTACTGGCAGCGGCACCGCTGCTGATGCAGCTGGGATTGCCCGGCCCGCTTTATGTGCTTCGCAGTCAGCCGGACGCGCGGACACTATTTGAATTTCCCATGGTTCTGGCGCCAACGCTCGTGGTCACCGTGCTGTTCTTCATGAATGGCTGGCAGGCCTTCGCGCTCTGGCGCGCGGGAGTACAGACGTCGGCACAGTCACAGTCAACCGCAGGGACAAAGGCATGAACCGCGCCGCGACAATGATCCGGGAATCGACCTCGCTGAGGCAACGGACCGTGCGCTGCATGCCGCCGCCCCCCGAAATCCCGGCAAGCATGCAGGGCCTGTCGCCCGAAGCCCGGGCTCTCGGTCTGGCACGGCGCGAGATGCCGGCAACCAAGACGAAGGGAAATTTCGCAGCCGTGCGCCAGCTTTCCCCGTGGCGCGCGTGGACCTGCGCCCGCGCTCCGCGGAGGCTGGAAACGTACGCGGTCAACGGAGGCGCGCCGCAACCGGCGTGACGCGGGATGGACATGGAATTTCTGGTTTTTCTTGCCGTGCTGTCGACGTTCGTGGCTGCGGTCGCCATTCGCTACCTGCGCCCCGATGAGGCGTCAGTCGCCATCGGCGGCATGTACCTCTGGCTCGGCTATGCCGGCGTGCTCGGCTATATCGGGGTGTTCGGCGATCCTGCGCTCCGTCCGCCCGGACCGGCCTTCGTGCTGATTCCGGTGTTCTTGTTCGTGTTCCTGTTCCTAGCGCGATCCGCACCGGCGGCACGGATCGCCGCCAGCATTCCCCTTGGCCTGCTGATGGGAGCACAGGTCTTTCGCGTCGGCGTCGAATTGTTTCTGTACCGACTCTGGCATGCAGGCCTTGCGCCGCACATGTTGACCTTCGAAGGCGCCAATTTCGATATTCTCATCGGACTGTCGGCGCCGGTTGTCGCCTGGCTCCATGCCACCGGCCGCATGGGCGAACGGCCTGCCCTGGCGTGGAACGGACTGGGCATAGCCATGCTCGCCAACGTCGCGGTACGGGCAATGCTGACCGCGCCGGGCCTCTTTCATCTGATCACGACCGATCTGCCCGATCGCGCGATCGGCATATTTCCGTTCACCTATATTCCGGGATTCATGGCACCGCTGGGCCTGACCCTGCACGTCCTGGCGATCAGGGCGCTGCGCGCCAAGTTGCGGATGCGGACCGCGCAACGCCCGCATCCACGCAAGCCGCAAGCCGAATGATCGAGCAAGCCCCACCGGCAGGCCACTACCCGTGCTCAGTAGCGGGGCACGCCCGCCTTGTGGCACTGCCGCACCCACTGGCGCGCCGTGGCGGCCGCTTTGTCGTCGCCGGCCTGCAAGCGTATTTCGGCCACCGTCTGCCAGTTGCGCGCGCACAGCGGCCCCAGTTTCGGGCCGAGCGACCAGGACCGGTGGGCGAGCTTGTCGGCGGTGGGGAAGTCCCCCAGCCACACCGCCGCCTCGGCGCGCTCCTGCAGCAGATCCGGTGAATCGGGGCTCAGCTTGAGCGCCTGATCGAGTTTGGCCGCAGCGGCGGCGTAACGGCCGGCCTGCTCGTCGTGCCGTGCAGCGTCGTCCAGTACGGCAACCCCCGGATCGCGCAATGGAGTGACGTCGATGATGGATTGCTCGTGCTCACCGGCGGCGCGGATCGCCGCAACCATGTCGCGGCTCGTCAGGACCGGACGGGTGACCGGCGGCGGAGCCGGCGCGAACAGGCTGCAGGCGCCGAGCAGAAGCGACGCGAACGGCAATGCCGGGATGGAAAAACGCTTCAAGGCACGCAGCATGGTCAGTTCCGGATCGGTGTGCCAGACGGGGACGGCGCGCTGCTGGCGGTGCCGGCAGGCGAACCGCCGCCGAACAGACTCTGCAAGCCTTGCCAGAAACAGCCCTCGGTATCCGCCGGCAGGCTGCCGACGACGACCGGAAATTGCCGGGCGCCCTGGCACTGCGGCGAGGTGCGCTTGCCGTCCGCCGGGTTGATCCAGGCCATCTCCAGCCCGTCGCCCGGGGTGGTGGAAAGCGGCCTGGTGGGCAGCTTGCTGAACAGGTTGCGCCAGGCGCGCAAGGCGCCGCTGGCACCAAACAGGCTGGTCGGTTTGTTGTCGTCGCGGCCCATCCAGAACACCGCAAGGTGCTCGCCGGTGAAACCGGCAAACCAGCTGTCGCGCATGTCGTTGCTGGTGCCGGTCTTGCCGGCCGCGTGCAGCCACGCCAGCCCCGATTCGCCGATCGAATGCGCGGTGCCGTACAGCGCCACCTGCTGCATCGCCCAGGTGATCTGGCGCACGGCCTGCTGATATTCGCCACTGCCGCCCTGCACCTCGTAACGCTTGATCGTGCGGCCGCTGCCGTCGACCACACCGCTGACCGCCACCAGCGGCAACGCATGTCCATCGGAGGCAAGATATTCGTACAGATGGGCCACCTGCAACGGCGCCAGATCGAGCGCTCCGATCAGCAGCGACGGGCTGGGATTGACGTCGGTGAGACCGAACGACTGCAGAAACGCCCGGATCCGCGGCAACCCGACCGCCAGCCCCAGATGGATGCTGGCGAGGTTCCACGAATGCGCCAGGGCGTCGACCATCGGCAACTGGCCGTGACTCTGGTTGTCGTCGTTGTGCGGCGTCCACAGGCTGCCGTCGGGCTGGCGCAGGCTGATCGGGCCGTCGTCGAGCAGGCTGGCCAGGTTCCATTGCGCGGGCTGGGTCAGCGCCACCAGGTAGACGAACGGCTTGATGGTGGAGCCGATCGGGCGGCGCGCATCGAGGGCGCGGTTGAAGCCCTGGTCGCCCGGCAGCTTGCTGCCGACCACCGCCAGCACGCTGCCGGTGTGCGCATTGGTGACCACCGCGGCGGCCTGCACGCCGTTCGCGCGCCTGCCGAGCCCCGCCAGCGTGCTGCTGATCGCCTGCTCGGTGTACAGCTGCGCGGCCGGATCGAGCGTGGTGAAGATCGACAGGTTGCCCGCGCGCAGGGTCTGGTCGTCGAAGTCGGCGGTGATTTGCTGGCGCACCAGCTGCATGAAGGCAGGGAAGCGGTTGTGCGGCAGCTGGCCGTTGCTGATCACGTCCAGCGGCGCCGCCTGCGCCGCATTGGTCTGCGCGGCGGTGAGCAGGCCGGTGTCGGCGAATTCCTGCAACACCAGGTTGCGCCGGGCCAGCGCCCGCGCGGGCGCGCGACGCGGATCGTAATAGCTCGGCCCCTTCACCATGCCCACCAGCAGGGCGATCTCCTGTGGCCGCAGATCCTGCAGCCGGCGTCCGAAGTAGAACTCCGACGCCGCCGCAAAGCCGTGCACCGCCTGGTCGCCCTGCTGACCGAGGAACACGTCGTTGACGTAGGCCTCCAGGATGCGGCCCTTGCTGTAGTGGGCCTCCAGCAGGA
This sequence comes from Lysobacteraceae bacterium, assembly GCA_028871555.1. Classification (GTDB taxonomy): domain Bacteria; phylum Pseudomonadota; class Gammaproteobacteria; order Xanthomonadales; family Rhodanobacteraceae; genus Rhodanobacter. Next base: position 5,022 of record JAGWNA010000069.1, on the reverse strand, counting down.
TCGACATCAAGGCTTCATTGAATTTGCGCGTGTAGGTCTGGTCGCGGTCGAGGAACAGATCGCGCACCAGTTGCTGGGTCAGGGTGGAGCCGCCCTGCACCGTGTGGCCGGCACGCAGGTTGGCGAACGCGGCACGCGCTATGCCGCCGAAGTCGATGCCGATGTGGTGCTTGAAGTCGCGATCCTCCACTGCCTGCAGCCCGCTCAGCAGCAGCGGCGGCACATCGGCCAGCGCCACCACGCGGCGATCCTCCTGGCGGGCACCGTAGAGGGTGGCGATGCGCGCCGGGTCGAGGTGGGTCAGTGCGATGGCCTTGCCGCTGGCGGCATCCTGCACCTGGCTCACGATGCCGTTGTCCAGGCTGACGCGGATACGCCTGGGCAGTTCGCCGCCGTCCGGACCTGCGTAGCCGCGCGAGGCGATCGTGTAGCGCGTGCCCTGCTTCATCCAGCTGCCTGGGACGCGGCCTTCGCCATCGTAGTTGTAGCCGGCGAAGGTCAGCTCCAGCTCCAGCGCGGCCGGCGTCATCGGCTTGCCCGCGCCAAGCGGCAGCGGCCGCGCATAGACGCGGGTGGGCACGGCAAACACCAGGTCGCTGAAACGATCCTGCACGCGTTTGTTGAGCACCAGCGTGTAGGGCAGCAGAAACCCGAACAGCAGGCCCATGCCGACCCAGAACGGGATGCGCAGCCAGGTCCAGCAGATGCGCGCGAACGAACGGGTACGGGTCTGGAAAGCCAACGTGGGGAAATCCGCAATGCAGGGTGTCCGATGATAGAGCCTGCCACCCGGCGCGCAGATGAACGCAGCGGGCATTCGTCTGGCAATACGCGGGCAAAGTAATGGGTTGCCGAAGGAGCGCACCCTGTGCGCGAAGGGCTTGGCGGGAAACAGCCATCGCCCACAAGGTGGGCTCCTACAAGATCCGGCTTGCCTGCCCGTAGGAGCGCACCCTGTGCGCGAAGGGCTCGGCGGGAAACAGGCATCGCCCACAGGGTGGGCTCCTACAAGATCCGGCTTGCCTGCTCCGTAGGAGCGCACCCTGTGCGCGAAGGGCTCGGCGGGAAACAGCCATCGCCCACAAGGTGGGCTCCTACAGGGGCGGCATCCACATCGACGGTTCGGGCCGGAACGGCCGCGGGCTGATGCCGAGCAGGCGCTGCATTTCGCCGTTGTCGGCGATCAGATCGGTGTCCAGCCGGTGCAACGGACCGCGCCATCGCGGCAATGCATGGCGACCGAGCCGCAACAGCCGCGCTGGCAGCGGCAACGGCACGGTGGAACGCGGCAGGCTGCGGCGTACCCGCGCAAACATCTCGCCGGCCGGCAGGCGTTCGCCGCCGCCGACAGGCAGGATCCGGCCCGCGGCGGCCGGGCATTGCAGCGCGGCCAGCACCACCTGCGCCAGATCGTCGGCGTGTACCGGCTGGCGCAGGCCGTTGCCTGCCGGCAACGGAAACAGCCGCAGGCGCATGGCGCGGCGGGCAATCGGGGTGAGGCTGCGGTCCAGCCCGGCGCCGTAGATCAGGGTCGGTCGCAATACCGTCCAGGCACAGCCGTGACCGGCGCACGCCTTCGCCAGCGCCGCCTCGCCATCGCGCAACTGGCGGGCGACCGCCCGCTCGGCGGGTACGCTGGAATCGCACTTGGTCTCGGCGCTCATGGAACTGGTGGCGATCACCCGCGGCGCACCGACCCGCGCCGTGCGCGCCAGCCAGTCGGCCAGCGACTGCAACGGGCCGAAGCTGATGATGGCGGACAACGATGGCGGCGCCGGCACGGCATCGGGCAGTGCGCCGTGCAACCAGGTCAGCCCGGGCGTGGCCGCTCGCGGTCGCCGGCTCAGTGCCAGCACTTCTTCGCCGCCGGCGATCAACCGTGGCAACAGGAAGTGGCCGATCTGGCTGCTGCCGCCGAACACCAGGATCGTCATGCCGCGCTCACGCGCCACTCTGCAGCCGTGCGGCCAGATCCCGCACGCGCGGGTGATTGGGCGCCAGCTTGCGCGCCTGTTCCAGCGATTCGGCGGCGCCGGTGCGGTCGCCGCGTGCCAGTTGCCGTTCGGCCTGATCGAGCCACGCCATGGCCAACTGCTGGCTCAGCGCAGCCTGCGCCGCATCGCCGGGCGACAGCTCGGCCAGGTTCTCCAGCATCTCGCCGGCCTGGGCCAGATCGCCATCGGCCAGGGCCTGCCTGAACTGCTGCTGGACCTCGCCGGGCAACCCCTGCAAACCCTGCAGCGCCTGCGCATTGTTGCCGTCGATCGCCAGCGCGCCGCGATACAGGTCGTAGGCGCTGTCGCCGGGCGGCAGCATGATGTCGCCATGCCTGGCCGCCGCCTGGGCACGCTGCAGCAGCTTCGCCACCGCCGCTTTCTGCTGCGGCGACAGCCCGGGCACCGCCTGCGTGAGGTCGTTCGACGGCAGCGTTCCCGCCGTCTGCTGCCGGGCGCCGCTGCCCAGGCGCGCCCGGGCGGCGGCGAGATCGGCCGACTTCGGCGCGAGCGTGGCGGCCTGATCGAGCAGACGGCCTGCCTGGTCCTTGTCGCCGGCATCCATCGCCGCATTCGCCTGCACGGTCAGCGCCTGCGCCACCATGCCGAGCCCGGCGGTGGCTTGCGCATTGTCCGGATCCAGTGCCAGTGCCGCCTTGAAGTGCGCCAATGCGGTGTCGTCGCCGGTGCCGCTGATGCGGCCGGCGCGCAGTGCGTCCATCCCCTGCTTGAGTGCGGCGTCCAGCGCGCCGCTTTCCTGTTTGCGGTTCTGCGCCTGCAGCGCGCGCAGCGCGGGCAGTGCGCCGTTGTTCGGCTGCAGCGCGGCCAACTGATCGATACTGGCATTCGCCGCGGCAGTGTCGTCGGCGTCGAATGCCTTGCGCGCCTGCGCGGCCAGTGCGTCGCCCACCTGATCGAGCCCGTGTGCCGCCACCGCATTGCCGGGGTCGGCCTGCAGCACCCGCTGGTACAGCGCGCCGGCACCCTGCGGCCCATCGAGTTTGCCGGCCGCCAGTGCCTGCTGGGCCTGCTCGACCAGGACCACGGTTTGCGCCTGCGTCACGCGTGCGCTGCTGATCGCGCGATCCAGCCGATCGATGTCGCTGCCGCCGCCGAGCAGTTCGCGGGCGACGGCCGCCAGCTGGGCAGCCTGTCCGACATGCCCCGCCTGCAGCGCGGCATCGCCCTGCGCCAACTCGGCCAGACCCACCTGGCGCAGGCCTTCGCGGGCACGATCGTTGTCCGGTTCCAGCGCCACCGCCGCCTGGAACAGCTCGCGTGCGCTGCTTCCGTCATGGCCGTCCAGATGGCCGGCTTGCAGCGCCTGCCGGGCCCGCCCCAGCACGTCGTTGAACTCGGTGCGCGGCAGCAGGCTGCGCAAGCGGTTCTGGTTGACCCAGGCCGTGACGACGATCCCGAACAGCACCGCCACCAGCAGCAGCCACCAGCCGTGCCTGCCGCCGCGCGGTTTGCCCGTGGCCGCCGCGGCGGCACGCCGGTGGCGCGGCTCGACCGTGATCTGCGGCAGGCCGCCGCCGGGCGGCGCGGACGGCGCATCGAGCTGACCGATGTCGCCCAGCGTCGGTTCGGTGCGGCCACGTGAATCGGCTTCGTAAGGGTCTCGATGTCCGCTCATGTTCTCAAGGCTGTGGCAGCAACCGATGCAGCTTAGCATCGGGGCAGGATGCACTTCGCATCACGGGAATCGGCGTTCAGCTTGCCGGCGCGCGCCGTTCGCCGCTCACCCGACCCCGACCCGCCGCGCGTCGATCACGTTGGGCAGCGCCAGCAGTTTGCCGAGCAGGGTCGACAGTTGTTCGAAGTCGCGCACGCGCAAGGTGAAGCGCATTTGCGCCTCGCCGGTGCTGGCGAACATGCGGCTGGAGGAGGCGATGATGTGGGTGCCGAGGTTGCTGATGACGCTGGTGACGTCCTTCTGCAGACCCTTGCGGTCGTAGCCGCGCAGTTCGATGTCGACCTCGTAGGGCTGGCTGGCGGCGCTGCCCCAGCTCACCTCGATCACCCGGCCCGGATCGCGCCGGGCCAGCCGCGCCAGGCTGCCGCAGTCGGCGCGATGCACCGATACGCCGCGCCCCTTGGTGATGAAGCCGCGCACCGGATCGCCCGGCAACGGCTGGCAGCAGCGGGCCAGCGTGGTCAGCAGATTGCCGATGCCCTCGATGCTGAGCGCGCCGTGGTCGAGTTTCGCGGGCCGCGCGGCCGCTGTCGGCACCGGTTCGGGCGCCGTCAGCGGCGGGTGCGCGGCCTCCTGCAGGATACGCGCGACCTGACCGGGGCTGATCTCGCCCAGCGCCAGCGCGATCAGCAGTTCGTCGTGCGTCTGCAGATGGAAGTGCGCGGGCAGCCTGGCCACGTCCGCCGTCGGCAGCGCCAGCCGTTTCAGCTCGCGCTCGAGCATGCCGCGGCCGACCGCGAGATTGGCATCGTGGGCGATCCGGCGGAACCATGCGCGCACCTTGTCCTTCGCCCGCGCCGTATTCAGATAGCCGTGATGCGGCGACAGCCAGTCGCGGCTGGGCTCGCCCACCTTGGCGGTGAGGATCTCCACCCGGTCGCCGCTCTGCGGCTGGAACGTCAGCGGCACGATGCGGCCGTTGACCTTCGCCCCGCGGCAGCGGTGGCCGACCTCGGTGTGCACCAGATAGGCAAAATCCAGCACCGTCGCGCCGCGCGCCAGGTCTAACACTTCGCCCTTGGGGGTCAGCAGGTAGACGCGGTCTTCCAGCAGTTCGGCCTGCAGGTCGGCGGCCAGGGCGCTGTCGTCGGCACCGCGCGGTTCCAGCAGTTTGCGCATCCAGGCGATCTTCGCCTCGAATTCGGCATCGCCGCTGCCGCCTTCCTTGTAGCGCCAGTGCGCGGCCACGCCCAGCTCGTTCGCGCGATGCATCTCGTGGGTGCGGATCTGCACTTCCAGCGTCTTGCCGGCCGGCCCGATCACCGCGGTATGCAGCGAGCGGTAGCCGTTGGCCTTGGGCCGGGCGATGTAGTCGTCGAACTCGCCCGGCAG
>JAGWNA010000068.1 GCA_028871555.1 Lysobacteraceae bacterium | reverse complement strand
GCGCGCGTCTGCTCCACGCTCTGGATGCGGTTCACCGCCTCTTGCACGGCGGGATTGAAATCCTGGATGCCCACCGACAGGCGATTGAAGCCCAGTTCGGCCAGGCCGCGCACGTAGTCGCCGTCGACGAAGCGCGGATCGAGTTCGATGCCGTATTCGCGCTGGCTCTCGTGCATGAAACTGAAATGGCGCGCCAGCGACTCCATCAAGTCGCGCATGCGCGGAAGATCGAGGAAGTTCGGGGTGCCACCGCCGAAGTGCAATTGCCGCACCGGACGATCGCGGTCGAACAGCGGCGCCATCAGCTCGATCTCGCGATACAGCCGCTCGAGGTAGCGATCGGCCTTGCTGATGTCGCGCGTGATCACCCGGTTGCAGCCGCAGTAGAAACACGGGCTCAGGCAGAACGGTACGTGTACGTACAGCGACAGCGGGCGCGGAATCGGCTCCTCGTTGGAGGTCCGGATCGCTGCACGCAGTGCGGCCTCGTCGAAGTCGCCGCGAAACTGCGGCGCGGTCGGGTAGCTGGTATAGCGCGGACCGTTGACGTCGTAACGCGCGATGAGAGCCGGGTCGAATTCGGGAGCGGTGATGATGTGGGTCATGGCCCAGTCTGCAATACGCCTGCCGCACGCGCATTGATCAGGATCAAGTGTTTGATTCCCGCAGGCAACCGGCCGTTGCCGGCCGGTGCGGCCTGCGCCTGCGGCCGGCAGCCGGCGCAGCCCGGTCAGCGGTTGCCGGGCGCAATCACCTGCTCGATCGCACCGAAGATCGAGGCGCCATCGCGATCGGTGATCTCGATGCGCAGGCTGTCGCCGAACTTCAGGAACGGCGTGGCCGGCTTGCCGTCGCGCAGGGTTTCCACCGTGCGCTGCTCGGCCAGGCAGGAGGCGCCCTTGCCGGTATCGTGATTGGCGATGGTGCCGGAGCCGACGATCGTGCCCGCCGTCAGCGGCCGCGTCTTGGCCGCGTGCGCCACCAGTTCGGCGAAATTGAATTGCATGTCCACGCCGCACTCCACCGCGCCGAACCAGTGGCCGTTCAACCAGGTGCGCATCGGCAGATGCAGCTTGTCGCCCTGCCACGCCTCGCCGAGCTCGTCCGGCGTCACCAGCACCGGCGACAGCGCCGAGCGCGGCTTGGACTGCAGGAAGCCGAAGCCCTTGGCCAGTTCGCCCGGGATCAGTCCGCGCAGGCTCACGTCGTTGACCAGGCCGACCAGCTGGATGTGCGCCGAAGCCTGCGCCGGCGTCACCGCCATCGGCACGTCGTCGGTGACCACGACCACCTCCGCCTCCAGGTCGATGCCGTAGTCCTCGCTCGGCACGACCACCGGGTCGCGCGGCCCGAGAAAGCCGGCGCTGGTCGCCTGGTACATCAGCGGGTCGGTGTAGAAACTTGCCGGCACCTCGGCGCCGCGCGCCTTGCGCACGCGCTCCACGTGCGGCAGGTAGGCGCTGCCGTCGACGAATTCGTAGGCGCGCGGCAACGGCGCGGCAAGCGCGGACTGCTCCAGCGCGAACGCGCCTGCGGCCCTGCCCTCGTCCAGTTCGACGGACAACGCGTTCAGCCGCGGTGCGGCGTTGGACCAGTCGTCCAGTGCCGCCTGCAGGGTCGATGCGATACCGCCCGCCCGCACGGCCCGGGTCAGGTCGCGGCTGACCACGATGAGCGTGCCGTCGCGGCCGCCCTCCTTGAGAGAACCCAGTTTCATGGCTTGTCCTTCATGTGGCTATCAGCACGTGACTATCAGTTCCGCAGCATCCGCATGCAACGCGGCAAACCCGCGGTCCAGGGTCGCCACACGTCCGCCTTGGTGGCGCGCCAGCGCGGCAATGTAAGCATCGGTCACCTGGCGATGCCCGAGCACGCCATGCCACGGGACCTCGGCGTACGGAAGATCGTCCGGCCAGAACCGGTGGCGCGGGTCGGCCGCCAGCCTGCCCAATTCGCGCTTTGCGAACGCGGTGCCGTCACGACCTTCGATACGCACGATCCAGCGCACCAGCGCCCCCTGCACGATCGGGCAGGTGGCGAAGGCGTCCGGCAAAGCCACGAACCAGTCGCGCACCACCGTGTGATGCACGTGATCGGCGTCGAACAGGGCAATCAGCACGTTGGCGTCGAGCAGCCGCGTCACCATTCGTCGTCCAGCGCCTTGACGTCGTCGATGGTGATCGGGCGGCCCGAGCGGAACACGCCCAGCCCGGTCTGCGGGTCGACGCGATACGGCGGCGCGGCCGATTCGCCCACCGCCGCAACCGGCTGCAGCCCGCGCCGCGCCAGTTCGACGATGAGCTTGCTGACGCTGATGCCCTGCGCGCGGGCCAGGCTGGTGAACAGCGCGTGGTCGCGTTCGGGAATGTCGATGGTGGTACGCATGGCGAAGTTGCCCGAGCCCGATGCATGCGCATCATGATGCGCATGCATCATGATGTCAAGCCTGTCGCGGGCTCCGGTAGTGCTTTTCCAGGCCTTGCCAGCATTGCTGGTAGTCGCTCTGCAGCTGCGGCGCTGCCAGCGCCTGCCGGGTCGGCCGGATCACCTTGGCGGTTTCGAACATGAAGGCCATGGTGGCGTCGATCACGTCCGGTTTCGACAGGTCGGCGCTGGAGGCCTTCTCGAACGTGGCCGCGTCCGGGCCGTGCCCCGTCATGCAGTTGTGCAGCGAGGCGCCGCCGGGCGCGAAGCCCTCGGCCTTGGCGTCGTAGACGCCGGTGATCAGCCCCATGAACTCGCTGGCGATATTGCGGTGGAACCACGGCGGCCGGAACGTGTGCTGCGCCACCAGCCAGCGCGGCGGAAAGATCGCGAAATCGACATTCGCCGTGCCGGCCACCGCGCTGGGCGAGGTCAGCACGGTGAAGATCGACGGATCGGGATGATCGAAACTGATCGAGCCGACCGTGTTGAAGCGGCGCAGGTCGTACTTGTACGGCGCGTAGTTGCCGTGCCAGGCGACCACGTCCAGCGGCGAATGGCCGATCTTCGCCGACCACAGCGTGCCCTGGAACTTGGCGATCAGCTCGAATGCGCCCTCGACGTCCTCGTAGGCGGCATGCGGGGTGAGGAAATCGCGCGCATTGGCCAGCCCGTTGGAACCGATCGGGCCAAGCTCCGGCAGCCGCAGCAGCGCCCCGAAGTTCTCGCAGACGTAGCCGCGTGCGACGGCATCCGGCAAGTCCACCCTGAAGCGCACGCCGCGCGGAATCACCGCGATCTCCAGCGGCTCGACGTCCAGCACGCCCAGCTCGGTGGCCAGACGCAGGCGGCCGTGCTGCGGCACGATCAGCAGCTCGGCATCGGCGTCGTAGAAGTAGCGCCCCTGCATCGAGCGATTGGCTGCATAGACGTGGATGCCGATGCCGGCCTGCTCGGCCGCGCCGCCGTTGCCGGCCAGCGTCACCAGGCCGTCGAGGAAGTCGGCCGGTGCGCCGGCCAGCGGCCACGGATCCCAGCGCAGCTGGTTCGGCGTGGCAGGCGCCTCGTCGAAACGGTTGTGCCAGGTGGCATGCGCCAGCGGCCGGAACGGCTCGTGCACCGCCGCCGGACGGATCCGGTACAGCCAGCTGCGCCGGTTCGCGTGCCGCGGCGCGGTGAACGCGGTGCCCGACAGCTGCTCGGCATACAGCCCATGCGCCACGCGCTGCGGCGAATTCTGCCCGACCGGCAGCACGCCGGCGACCGCCTCGCTGGCGAACTCGTTGCCGAAACCGGATTGGTAGTTCATGGGTCAATGATCCTTGTGCGGAGATCGAGTTGGCTGCGGTTGTCCGATACTGCCGTTCGCCCTGAGCGTAGCCTGCGCCCTTTGCAGGCGGAGTCGAAGGGTTGCGCACGCTCAGCTTACAAAAACCCCCGCTTCATCTGGTCGCGCTCGATACTCTCGAACAGCGCCTGGAAATTGCCCTCGCCGAAGCCCTCGTTGCCCTTGCGCTGGATGATCTCGAAGAAGATCGGGCCGATCACGTTCTGGGTGAATATCTGCAGCAACTTGCGCTGCCTGGTTTCCGGGTCGGCGTCGATCAGGATCTTGTTCCGGCGCAGGCGCGGCAGATCCTCGCCATGGTTCGGCACGCGCTCGTCGACCACGTCGAAATACACGTCGGGGGTATCGAGGAATTCGACGCCGGCGGCATGCATCTTCTCCACCGTGGCATAGATGTCCTCGGTGAAGCAGGCGATGTGCTGGATGCCCTCGCCGCGATAGGCGTCGAGGTATTCGTTGATCTGCGACTTCGGATCGCTCGACTCGTTCAGGGGAATGCGCACGATGCCGTCCGGTGCGGTCATCGCCTTGGAGACGAGGCCGGTCTTGGCACCCTTGATGTCGAAGTAGCGGATTTCGCGGAAGTTGAACAGCCGCTCGTAGTAGTCCGACCACTTCTGCATGTTGCCGAAGTACAGGTTGTGGGTGAGATGGTCGATGAAGGTGAGGCCGAACCCGGCCGGGTTCGGCTCGACGCCGGGGATCGCCTCGTAATCGCCGTCGTAGATGCTGCCGCGGCTGCCGAAGCGGTCGACCAGATACAGCATGCAGTCGCCGATGCCCTTCACTACCGGCGCGTTGACCGCCCTGCTGGCTTCCTTGTGATCGACCGCTTCGCCGCCGTTGCCCAGCACGGTGGCCAGCACCTCGGCGGCCGGCTTGCGGAAGCGGATCGCGAAACCGCAGGCGCAGGGGCCGTGCGCGCCGGCGAAATCGGCGGCGAACGAATCGGCATCCTCGTTGAGCAGGAAGTTCACGCCGTTCTGCCGATACACTGTGATCGGCCGCTGCTTGTGCCTGAGCACGGCGCTGAAACCCATCCGCTTGAACAGATCATGCAATTCGCCGGCGCGACCGGCCGGCGCGGCGAATTCGACGAACTCGAAGCCGTCGATCCCCATCGGGTTCGCGAACGTGGTGACCTGCATGCCAGGGTCGGGATGGGTGAGATGGGCCTGGGCGTTCATGGCGCGCTCCTGTGGCTGGTTGCACTAACGTCACATATGACTTGTGTCGACTCAGGCTTATGCTCCCCGCGGCAAAGCCATGTCAGGCCACCTTTATAGTTACATTTGCAACTACTTGCAAGGAGCAGCGTTACCGTGCCAACCCCTCGAAAGCACAGACCGCCCGGCGTCCAGCACGCTGCGCTGGAGTTGGAGCATTTCCTGCCCTACCGGCTGTCGATCCTCTCCAACACCATCAGCCAGGGCATCGCCGACGATTACCAGAAACGCTATGACCTCAGCGTGACCGAGTGGCGGGTGATGGCGGTGCTGGCCCGCTACGCGGGTCTGTCGGCGCGCGAAGTGGCAGAGCGCACCGCGATGGACAAGGTGGCCGTGAGCCGGGCACTGGCACGACTGGTCGAGGCCGGCCGGGTCAGCCGGCACATGCACAACTTCGACAAGCGCCGCTCGGTGCTCGACCTCACCGAAAGCGGCTGGGCGATCCACGACGTCGTGGCACCCATGGCGCGTGCCCGCGAGCGTGCCGTGCTGGAGAAGCTCACCGAGGAAGAGTGCACATGGCTGGTACGGATTCTGGACAAGCTGCAGAAATGAACGTGTAGGAGCGCACCCTGTGCGCGATGGCTCTTTGTCGCGGTCGCGACAAGAGCATTCGCGCACAGGGTGCGCTCCTACGGGACGAGGGCGCTACCGCACCCCATGCATCAGCTTGTTGATCAGCGGTGAGATCAGCAGCAGCAACGCGCCGGCTCCCACCAGCAGCCAGAAGCCAAAAGTGAAGCCGGACAGCGCCGAACTCGCGGTCATGCCGCTTGCGCCACTGATCGAACTGGCCAGCAAGCCGGACAGGTTGCCGCCCACGGCCAGCGAGAGAAACCATCCACCCATCGCCGCGCCGACCAGCCGCGGCGGCGCCAGCTTGGTGACCATCGACAGGCCGATCGGCGACAGGCACAGTTCGCCCAGGGTCTGCAGCACGTAGCACGTGGCGAGCGGCCAGAACGGAATCAGCCCGTGCGGACCGAGCAGATGGGCCAGGGCGAACATCAGCACGGCAAAGCCCATCCCGTTGAAGATCAGGCCCAGACCGAACTTGCGCGGAATCGACGGCTCCTTGCTGCGCCTGGCCAGCCAGCCCCACACCAGGGTCAGCGGCGGTGCCAGCGCGAGGATCGCCAGCGGGCTCACCGACTGGAACCAGCCCACCGGAAACACCCAGCCGCCGAACATGCGACGGTCGACCAGGTTCTCGGCGAGGAAATTGAACGAGGTGCCAAGCTGGAAATAGAACATCCAGAACAGCACGTTGAAGGCGAAGATGATCAGCATCGCGATCACCCGGTGCACCTGCACGCGGTCATGGCGCACGGCCTCGCCGAGCAGCAACGCAGCCAGACCGGCGAACAGCAGGCCGAGCATCCACTGCAGCCCGACCGGGCCGATCCGCGACAGCAGCAGATAGACCGGCAGCACGGCCAGCAGGGAACCGGCGATCACACCCAACGAGCGGCCGCGACCGGTTCTGTCGGCGTGCGGGCGTCCCACCGCGCCGAGCTGGCGGCGCCCGAACCAGAACCACACGAAGCTCAGCAGCATGCCGACGCCGGCGGCGAGGAACACCAGCTTGTAATTCTGCTCCAGCGGCGTGCCGGTGAAATACGCCGCCATCCAGCCGGTGAGCAGCGGCGCAACGAAGGCGCCCGCGTTGATGCCCATGTAGAACAGGGTGAAGCCGCGGTCGCGGCGCGGGTCGTCCTGGCCGTAGAGCTGCCCCACCATCGAGGAGATGTTCGGCTTGAACAGGCCGTCGCCCACGATCACCAGCGCCAGCCCGAGCAGGAACACCGGCCGGGTCGGCACGGCCAGCGCGAACAGGCCCGCGGCCATCACCGCCGCCCCGATCAGGATCGAACGCTGGTAGCCGATCAGCTTGTCGGCGACGTAGCCGCCGAAGATGCCGGTGGCATAGATCAGCGCGGTGTACGCGCCGAAGATGCCGCTGGCCCAGGCCTGGCCCGCCGGATCGCCATGATAGAACTGCGCCACGATGTACAGCGTCAGCGCCCAGCTCACGCTGTAGAACGCGAAGCGCTCCCAGAACTCGGTCATGAACAGCATCCACAACGGACGCGGATGGCCGAACAGCTGCGCAAAGCCGGGCGCAGCGGGCGCCGTGTCGGTGCTGGAACTCATGGATCCCCCTTGCGATGGATGCGGCGCGCGCCGCCAGCGCGGACTTCTAGCTGGCGGACGCATCCGGCGTCAATGGGCGGCATGCCCTTGCAGGAACCCTGGCGGACGATGCGGTCTGCCGCGGCTCCACATGGGCAGCCATGAGCCCGTACAAGGAGCCCAGCTTGTGGGTGATGCCCGTTCCCGCCGAGCCCTTCGCGCACAGGGTGCGCTCCTACGGGGCAGGCGAGCCGGATCTTGTAGGAGCCCACCCTGTGGGCGATACCCGTTCCCGCCGAGCCCTTCGCGCACAGGGTGCGCTCCTGCGGGCAGGCAAACCGGATCTTGTAGGAACCCACCTTGTGGGCGATGCCTGTTTCCCGCCAAGCCCTTCGCGCACAGGGTGCGCTCCTGCGGGGCAGGCAAACCGGATCTTGTAGGAGCCCACCCTGTGGGCGATGCCTGTTTCCCGCCGAGCTCTTCGCGCACAGGGTGCGCTCCTACGGGGCAGGCAAGCCGGACCTTGTAGGAGCCCACCTTGTGGGCGATGCCTGTTCCCGCCAAGCCCTTCGCGCACAGGGTGCGCTCCTACGGGGCAGGCAAACCGGACCTTGTAGGAGCCCACCCTGTGGGCGATACCCGTTTCCCGCCGAACCCTTCGCGCACAGGGTGCGCTCCTACGGGGCAGGCAAGCCGGATCTTGTAGGAGCCCACCCTGTGGGCGATACCCGTTTCCCGCCGAGCCCTTCGCGCACAGGGTGCGCTCCTACGGGGCAGGCAAGCCGGACCTTGTAGGAGCCCACCCTGTGGGCGATGCTTGTTTCCCGCCGAACCCTTCGCGCACAGGGTGCGCTCCTACGGGGCAGGCAAACCGGATCTTGTAGGAGCCCACCCTGTGGGCGATACCCGTTTCCCGCCGAGCCCTTCGCGCACAGGGTGCGCTCCTACGGGCGGGCAAGCCGGATCTTGTGGAGCCCGCTCGCGAGAACAGAACGCGTCGTCTCATGTGCCCAGTACGGTACGAACGTCCAGCAGCTCGGGGAAAAATTCCAGATCGAGCGCCTTCTTCAGGAAACTCACGCCGGACGATCCACCGGTGCCGCGGCGATGGCCGATGATCCGCTCCACCGTCTTCATGTGGCGAAAGCGCCACAGCTGGAAACTCTCTTCCACGTCCACTAGTTGCTCGCACATATGGTACTCGGGCCAGAATTCGTCACGCTCCTCGTAGATACGCCGGAACATCGGCAGCAGCGCGGCATTGCGCTGGTAGGCCATGGACCAGTCGCGTTCGAGCACCGCTGCCGGCACCGCATGCCTGCGCCGCCCCAGATAACGCAGGAATTCGTCGTACAGGCTTGGCGCCTGCAGCACCGCGCGCAGCTCGGCCTGCGCGGCCGGATCGTGCGCAAACACCTTGAGCATGCCCGCGTTCTTGTTGCCGAGCAGAAACTCGATCATGCGGTACTGCAGCGACTGGAACCCGGACGACGGGCCGAGCACGCCGCGGAACTCCAGATACTCCGACGGGGTCAGCGTCTCCAGCACCGCCCACTGTTCGAACAGCTGGCGTTGCACCTGCTTGACCCGGGCGAGAATCTTCAGGCACGGATCGATGTCGTCGGACTCAAGATGCGCCAGCGCCGCCTTCAGTTCGTGGATCACCAGCTTCATCCACAACTCGGACACCTGATGCTGCACGATGAACAACATCTCGTCGTGATGCGCCGGCTGGCTCAGCGGCTGTTGCGCCGCCAGCAGGATCTCCAGATGCAGATAGCCGCCGTAGGTCATCTGGCCATTCAGATCGGTGCGGATTTCCGCTTCGATATCGCGTTGATTGTCGCTCATGGTGTCCGGTATGCCTCCACGAAAACGTTGCCGTGCGTTGCCGGCAGTCTATCGGGCCGCGGCCGGCGAAACGGAAAATCAACCGCGATGATGCGGCCCAGCCGTTGCTTGCGATCGTTCCCGGGCGCCGGCTTCCGAGCCGCTGCGAAGCCCGCCGGACGGCCGTTGGCGAGCCTCCCGTACGTTCGCGAATGCTGCGCTGTGCCTTGCAGCGCAACATGCCGGCCTGTTATCAAGAGCGGTCTTGTGAGCTCGTTTGCGTGCCCTGTCCGACACATCGCAGCGCGCCAGCCTTGCCAGCTTTTCCCGCATCCCTCACTCCGGAGCGAGTCGTGACCATCGCCGCCAAGTTTGAAATCGAATACCTGCAGTACCTCGACGCCGAAGGCAAACAGGTTCGTGACGATCTGCCTGAATTCGCGAAGGACCTCGACCATATGGTCGAACTGTACAAGCTGATGCTGTCCACCCGCGTGTTCGACGCCAAGTCGATCGCGCTGCAGCGCACCGGCAAGCTCGGCACCTACGCCAGCTGCCTCGGCCACGAGGCCGCGCATGTCGGCATCGGCAGCGCGATGAAACCGGAGGACGTGCTGGCGGTCAGCTACCGCGAATACGGTGCCCAGCTCTACCGCGGTGTGCGCCCGCGCGAGGTGTACATGTACTGGGGCGGCGACGAGCGCGGCAACGACTACCAGCAGGAACCGGCACGCCACGATTTCGCCTGGTCGGTGCCGATCGCCACGCAGTGCCTGCACGCGGCAGGTTCCGCATTGGCGTTCAAGATCCGCGGCGAGAAGCGCGTGGCCGTGTGCACGATCGGCGACGGCGGCTCGTCCAAGGGCGACTTCTACGGCGCCATCAACATCGCCGGCGCGCAGAACCTGCCGCTGGTGGCGGTGATCGTCAACAACCAGTGGGCGATCTCGGTGCCGCGCAAGATCCAGAGCGGCGCCCCGACGCTGGCGCAGAAGGGCATCGCCGCCGGGCTGTACTGCATCCAGGTCGACGGCAACGACATCATCGCGGTACGCAAGGCGATGGAAGACGCCCTCGATCGCGCCCGCAACGGCAAAGGCGGCAGCGTGATCGAGGCGGTCACCTATCGCCTCGGCGACCACACCACCGCCGACGACGCCCGCCGCTACCGCGGCGAGGCGGAGGTCAAGGAAGGCTGGGCGAAGGAGCCGATGAAGCGCCTGCGCAACTGGCTGGTGGCGAAAAAAGCGTGGGACGACGCCAGGGAATTGGCGTGGAAGGCCGAGTGCGACGAGTGGATGGACAACGAGGTCAACGCCTACCTCGAGACCAGGACCCAGCCGGTCTCGGCGATGTTCGACTACATCTTCGCCGAGATCCCCGCCGACCTCGCGAAACAGCGCGACCACGTCCTCTCGCTCGAAAACAAGGCCCACTGAGTCATGGCACAGATCACACTTATCGAAGCGGTCACCCAGGCGCTCGCCTACGAAATGAAGCACGACGATTCGGTCGTGGTGCTGGGCGAGGACGTGGGTCTCAACGGCGGCGTGTTCCGCGCCACCCAGGGCCTGCAGGAGAAGTTCGGCGAACTGCGCGTGCTCGACACGCCGCTGGACGAAACCACCATCGCCGGCGTCACCGTGGGCCTGGCCGTGCAGGGCATGAAGCCGGTGGCCGAGGCGCAGTTCGAGGGCTTCATCTACCCGATGATGGAGCAGATCGCCTGCCACGCCGCGCGCATGCGCAGCCGCACCCGCGGCCGCCTCACCGTGCCTGCCGTGTTCCGCGCGCCGTGGGGCGGCGGCATCCGCGCGCCGGAGCATCATTCGGAAGCGAACGAACACCTGTTCACCAACATTCCCGGCCTGCGCGTGGTGATGCCCTCCTCGCCGGCGCGCGCCTACGGCCTGCTGCTGGCCGCGATCCGCGATCCGGACCCGGTGATGTTCTTCGAGCCCAAGCGCATCTACCGCCAGTACAAGGAAGAGGTGCCCGACGACGGCGAGGCGCTGCCGCTGGACGTGTGCTTCGTGCTGCGCGACGGCACCGACGTGACCCTGGTGACCTGGGGCGCACAGGTGAAGGAAACGCTGGAAGCCGCCGACGCGCTGGCCGCCGAAGGCATCAGCGCCGAGGTGATCGACGTGGCCACGCTGACCCCGCTGGACTTCGACACCATCGCCGAGTCGGTGCAGAAGACCGGCCGCTGCGTGATCGTGCACGAAGCGCCCAGGACCGCCGGCTTCGGCGCCGAGATCGCCGCGCGCGTCGCCGAGGAATGCCTGTACGACCTGCTCGCGCCGGTCGAGCGCGTCACCGGCTTCGACACGCACATCCCGCTGTTCCGCCTGGAAATGAAATACCTGCCGAGCGTCGAGCGCGTCGTCGACGCCGCCAGGCGTACGCTGGCGGCCTCGTAAATCCTTATCTCCCCTCGGGGAGACAAGTACCCCGAAGGGGCGGATGAAGGGCCGGGGTTTGCGGTAAGGCACATCGAACCAAAGCAGTTCCTTCGATGCGCCTTCCGACAGGCCCGGCCCCTCACCCCAGCCCTCTCCCCGTCGGGGAGAGGGAGCAAATCCAACTTGGAAGCGATCCCATGGCTGACATCAAGACGTTCTACCTGCCCGACCTCGGCGAAGGCCTGCCCGACGCGACCGTCGTCGAATGGCACGTGAAGGTGGGCGACAGCATCAAGCTCGACGCGCCGCTGTGTGCGATGGAAACCGCCAAGGCGGTGGTCGACGTGCCTTCGCCGTACACCGGCAAGGTCGTCAAGCTGCACGGCGCGCCCGGCGACATCATCGAGACCGGTGCCGCGCTGGCCGATTTCGAACCCGACCCGAACGTCAAGCAACGTGCCGAAGCCGAATCCACCGGCCATCAGCATGGCCCGAAGAAGCCCGCGAAGGAGGCGCACGCAGCGGCACCGGCCGCCACCGCCGAGCGCGAGGACGAAGGCACCGTGGTGGGCGCGATGGTCAGCGGCAACCAGGTGCACGTCGAGCAGGCCGCCAGCATCGGCGGCGTGAAGGCGGTACCGGCGGTGCGCGCGCTGGCGAAGAAGCTCAAGGTCGACCTCGCCCGCGTGCGTCCCAGCGGCGCCGACGGCGTGGTGACGATGCAGGACGTCAAGCAGGCCGCCGCCAACGGCAGCGCCCAGCTCGGTGCCGTCCCGGCCCGTGCCGTGCCCGCCTCGGCCGGCCGTCATCTCGCGCCGGAGCTTCCCGAGCCCGGCCCGGCACCGTCGCGGACCGCCACCTCGCTGGCCGGCAAGCCGGTACGCACCGCACCGCCGTCGGTGCAGGCCAGCGGCCAGCCCGAACAACTCAAGGGCGTGCGCCGCAACATGGCCCGCGTGATGGGCGACGCGCATGCGCAAGTCGTGCCGACCACCCTGGTCGACGACGCCGACCTGCATGCATGGATCGGCAAGCAGGACATCACCGCACGCCTGATCCGCGCGATCGTGTTCGCCTGCAAGAGCGTACCCGCGCTCAACGCATGGTTCGACGGCAAGAATCTCAGCCGCACCCTGCACCCGCATGTCGACATCGGCATCGCCGTGGACACCGACGACGGCCTGTTCGTGCCGGCGCTGCGCAATGCCGACATGCTCGACGGCAACGGGGTACGCGGCGCGATCAAGCGCCTGCGCGCACAGGTCGAAGACCGCACGATCCCGCCGTCGGAGCTGTCCGGCTACACCATCAGCCTGTCCAACTTCGGCATGTTCGCCGGCCGCTACGCCACCCCGGTGGTGGTCCCGCCGACCGTGGCGATCGTCGGCGCGGGCAAGCTCAGCCACGACGTGGTGGCGGTGATCGGCGGCATCGAAGTCCACCGGCGCCTGCCGCTGTCGCTGACCTTCGACCACCGCGCCGCTACCGGCGGTGAAGCGGCGCGCTTCCTCAAAGCGATACTGGACGACCTGGCGCTGCCGAACTGATCGGAAGGAATCTCGCGGCATCGAAACCCGGACGTCCCGCGACGCCCGGGTTTTTCATTGGCCCGTGCGGAAGGATTCCCGATGCCCCGCCTGCCCGTGCAGGCGTTGCATCAGTAATCGCGCACGTCCAGCAGCATGAAACAGCGCGCGCTGTAGCTGCCGCCATGCGGCCACGCCACCGCGGTCAGCGCCAGGGTGCCGGCGGTCCACGGCTCGTTGTCGAGCAAGGCCTCGCTGCGCGACTGGCCGTCCGCGCCATGGCTGTGCACCAGCCGCAGCCAGTGCAGCTCGCACGTCAGTGCCTCGCGTTTCAGTGCGGCCTCGATCGCCACCAGCGCATCGGGAGGAATCGGCATGCCGTCGCTGTCCGCGCCGCGCAGCGTGAACGGGCCGATGAACACGTCCCAGCTGTGCACCCCGATGTCCCATGCGGCGATCTGCATGCGGCGGTCGTCGGTGACGTACCAGCATGCGGCCAGCAGCTGATGGAATGCGTTGCGCACGAACGTGTCCAGTGCATCGCGGCAACCGGCGTCGCCGCCACCGGCACCCGCGAAACTCTCCTCGATGCGGCGGTCCTCGCTCAGCACCACGTCGACATCGAGGCGGCCCGGTTCACCGACGATACCCTCGTGCCAGCCGGCGCGGATGGCCGGAAAATCGCCGTCGGTGACCAGCCAGCCGTCCTCGTCCGGCTCCAGTTCGACACCGTGCCGCTCGAACAGCCGCAGCAGGTATTCCTGCAACGATGCACTATCCATAGCCATCCTCCGCGGCTCCCGAACAGATCAGACTGGCGCGTCGGCCGACGGCGCCAGCTCGCGCCACGTCAGATACACGCGCAGATCGAATTCCAGCTGATGGTAATCCGGCAGCATGTACCGGCACAGCTGGTAGAACGCCTTGTTGTGCTCGAATTCCTTCAGATGCGCCAGTTCGTGCACCACGATCGTCTCGAGGAATTCGGGCGCGGCCGCCTTGAACAGCGACGCTACGCGGATTTCCTTTTTCGCCTTGAGCCTGCTGCCCTGCACGCGCGAGATCGCGGTGTGCAGGCCCAGCGCACGCTGTACCACGTCGAGCTTGCTGTCGTACTGCACCTTGTCGATGCCCGGCGCGTTTTTCAGATGCTGCAGTTTCAGCGCCATCGTGTAGGCGTACAGCGCCTTGTCGCTCTGCACTGCATGCCGATCGGGATAGCGCCCGGCCAGATGCTCGCCCAGACGTTCCTGCGCAATCAGCTGGCGCACCTTGTCCTGCAGGGTGGCGGGGTAAGCCTGGAGATACGTGAGCGGCATCATGCAACGCATTCTCGCATCGCGCCGCAATGGGTGTATCGGCATGCAACGGGTACCCAGACTTCCGGTGCAGACGATGCGTGCTACCGTGCGCGATGCGGTCGCCCGCGACACATTCGCGTCGCACCTCGATCGCGGCGACGGATCATCGCCCGGCGGCCGGCCGGACCGTCGGTGGCCGGGGCGGGTTCGGCATGCTCAGCCGCGTCGTCCCCAGCAAAGCCGGCGCAGCGACAACGCCAGCAGCAGCATGGCGGCGAACGCGCCGTAGCCGTACAGTGCCGGCAGCACCTGTTGCCAGATCGCACCGCTGGCGCGGCCGAACGGCCCCACCTGCGGCAGCCTGACGGCGTCGAAACCAGCCACGGCCGCGGCGACCGCAGCGACAGCGGCCAGCCCCAGCATGGCCAGGTCGAACAGGCGACGGCCAATCGTGCGCGGCAGACTCTTCGGATAGGCGAAGTAGGCCCAGCCAAGGATCATCAGCCAGGGCGCCAACAGCAGCAGGGCGAGGTAACGCATCAGCCGCTGATCGTGTCGGTTGCAACGGTGGTGCCCTGATCCTGCGCGGCCAGCTGATCCAGTGCCTCGCACAACTGCGCCAGGGCATCGTCACGCGCCTGCTCGTCGCGATACGCCGGCGTGCTGGCGACAGCCTTGCCATCCAGCTCCAGGACCAGGCACAGCGGCTGCACCGTGAAGACGGCGCTGGCCGCGCCAAGGGTCCTCAGGTGCTTCTGCAGCATGCCGGCGGCCTTGGGGTCGGCGAACGGCGCCGACAGCAGCAACTCCTCGCCCGCCGCCGAGAACAGGCGAAAACGGAAGCTGCCGTCGCTGTCGCGGAAACTGGCGAAGCGCGGCAGCCGGCCCGGCTTCGGCGCCGCCTTCGGCGGCACGCCCCCTTTCGCCGGCATACCGGCCGGACGCAGTCCCAGCGCAGCACGCAATGCGGCGAGTTTGGGCGTGGCGATCGCGCGGGCTTTCAACGCGCCCTCGCGCAGGATCGCCTCGATCCCGCCGGGATCGGCCATCAGCGCCTCGTAGCGTGCGCGCATCGGCGCCACGTCGGCCTCGATGCGTTCGTACAGCACCTGCTTGGCCTCGCCCCAGCCGATGCCGTCGAGCAAAGCCTGACGGAATGCCGCCGTCTCGCTCTCGCTGGCAAACGCGCGAAAGATGGTGAACACGGCGCAGCTGTCCGGATCCTTCGGCTCGCCCGGCAGGCGCGAGTCGGTCACGACACGCATGATCGCCTCGCGCAAGGCCTTGCCGCCACCGGCGAACAGGGGGATGGTGTTGTCGTAGCTCTTGGACATCTTGCGGCCGTCCAGCCCGGGCAGCGTGGCCACCTGCTCCTCGATCAGCGCCTCGGGCAGCACGAAGAACTCGCGGCCGTGGAGGTGGTTGAAACGCTGGCCGATGTCGCGCGCCATCTCGATGTGCTGGATCTGATCGCGGCCCACCGGCACCTGGTGCGCATCGAACGCGAGGATGTCCGCGGCCATCAGCACCGGGTACATGTACAGGCCGGCGCTGACGCCGGCATCGGCATCCTCGCCGTTCTCCAGGTTGCGATCCACCGCGGCCTTGTATGCATGCGAACGGTTGAGCAGGCCCTTGGCGGTGACGCAGGTGAGGAACCAGGTCAGCTCGGGGATTTCCGGAATGTCCGACTGCCGGTAGAAGGTGACCCGCTGCGGATCCAGCCCCGCCGCCAGCCAGCTGGCGGCGATCTCCAGCCGCGAGCGCTCGATCCGGTCCGCGTCGCCGGTCTTGATCAGCGCGTGATAGTCGGCCATGAAAAAAAACGCGTCCACATCGGCACGCCGGCTGGCTTCGATGGCGGGACGTATCGCCCCCACATAGTTGCCCAGGTGCGGGGCGCCGGTGGTGGTGATGCCTGTCAGTACGCGAGTCTGCATGGTGTTCGCTTGTGGGTTTGCGGGTCAGCGGCGGATGAGCGTGGACTTGCCGAACAGCGATTCGACCAGATCCACTGCCAGTTTCGCCGTCGCATTGCGCTTGTCGAACGCAGGATTCAACTCGACGATGTCCAGTGAGGCCAGGTAGCCGGTGTCGGCGATCATTTCCATGCACAGCTGCGCCTCGCGGTAGGTCGGACCGCCGCGCACCGTGGTGCCCACGCCCGGCGCGATGCCGGGGTCCAGAAAATCGACATCGAAACTCACATGCAGGTGGGTGTTCGCGTCGACGCCGGCCAGCGCCTGCTCCATCACCCGCTTCAT
>JAGWNA010000067.1 GCA_028871555.1 Lysobacteraceae bacterium | reverse complement strand
AGGCATCGCTGCGTTTGGAGCCGGCCTCAAGCCCGGACTTCAGACTGGCCTCGATGAATTCGTCCAGGTCGCCATCGAGCACCTTCTGCGTGTCGGTGCGTTCGATGCCGGTGCGCAGGTCCTTGATGCGGCTCTGGTCCAGCACGTAGTTGCGGATCTGGCTGCCCCAGCCGATGTCGGACTTGCTCGCCTCCAGCGCGTCACGCTCGACGTTGCGCTTCTGCACTTCCAGCTCGTACAGCTTGGCCGCCAGCATCTTCATCGCGGTGTCGCGGTTGGCGTGCTGGCTGCGGCCGGTCTGGCAGGCCACCACGATGCCCGAGGGCACGTGGGTGATGCGCACCGCCGACTCGGTCTTGTTGACGTGCTGGCCGCCGGCGCCGGACGAACGGTAGACGTCGGTCTTCAGGTCGGCCGGGTTGATGTTGATCTCGATGTTGTCGTCGACTTCCGGCGACACGAACACCGAGGTGAAGCTGGTGTGGCGGCGGTTGTCCGAGTCGAACGGACTCTTGCGCACCAGCCGGTGCACGCCGGTCTCGGTCTTCAGCCAGCCGTAGGCGTAGTCGCCCTCGACGCGGAAGGTGGCGGACTTGATGCCGGCCACGTCGCCGCCCGAGGCTTCCATCAGCTCGGTCTTCCAGCCGCGCGACTCGCACCAGCGCAGGTACATGCGCAGCAGCATCTCGGCCCAGTCCTGCGCCTCAGTGCCGCCCGCACCGGCCTGGATATCGACGAACGCATTGGTGGCGTCCATCTTGCCGGAGAACATGCGCTGGAATTCCAGCTTGCCCACCTGCGCCTCGAACCTGGCGACGTCGGCGACCACCGAGTTGGCCGTGTCTTCGTCGGCATCGGCGATGGCCATGTCCAGCAGTTCTTTCGCGTCGGTGAGGCCGGCACCGAGACGATCGATGCCGCTGACGATGGTTTCCAGCCGTGCCCGCTCGCGGCCGAGTTCCTGCGCGCGCGGCGGGTCGTCCCAGATCCCGGGATTTTCCAGTTCGCGGCTTACTTCCTCCAGACGTTCGCTTTTGGTGGCGTAGTCAAAGATACCCCCTAAGCGACTCGACGCGGCCCGTGAGGTCGGCGATCTGCGCAAGGATCGGATTGGTTTCGATCATGTGGTGTGCCAGTGAGGTTGCCGGCGCCGCGAGGCGCCGTCGGTAAAGCGGTACAGGATAGCAAACCGGTCAAGCCAGTGCGTTGCTGTGCACCCCGCGCACGGCACGCCCGGAAGGATCGGCCGCGCCGGCGAACGCCGGATCCCACGCCAGCGCGGCCGGCGACGAGCAGGCGATCGACTTGCCGCCCGGCACGGTGGCCGCGCAGGCCTCGCCCGGAAAGTGCTGCTCGAAGATGCGCCGGTAGAAATAGGCCTCCTTGGTCGCCGGCGTGTTGAACGGATAGCGCGCCGCCGCGGCGGCGAATTCGCGATCGCTGACCAGTTGTTCGGCATGTGCCTTCAGTCCGTCGATCCAGCCGTAGCCCACGCCGTCGCTGAACTGCTCCTTCTGCCGCCACAGGATCGCATCGGGCAAGGCCCCTTCGAACGCCTCGCGCAGCACGGCTTTCTCTATCTTGCCGTTGCCGGCCATCTTGTGCTCCGCATCCATGCCCATCGCCACGTCGATGAATTCCAGATCGAGGAACGGCACGCGGGCCTCCACGCCCCAGGCCATCATCGCCTTGTTCGCGCGCAGGCAGTCGTAGCTGTGCAGTGCGTCCAGCTTGCGCACGGTCTCTTCGTGGAACGCTTCGGCCGAAGGCGCCTTGTGGAAGTACAGATAGCCGCCGAAGATCTCGTCCGAGCCTTCGCCGGAGAGCACCATTTTCACCCCCATCGCCTTGATCCGGCGCGCCAGCAGGTACATCGGCGTGGCGGCGCGGATGGTGGTGACGTCGTAGGTCTCGATGTGGCGGATCACCTCCGGCAGTGCGTCCAGTCCCTCGGCAAAGGTGTAGACGAAGCCGTGGTGCACCGTACCCAGCGCATCGGCAGCCACCTGGGCGGCGGCCAGATCCGGCGAACCCTCCAGCCCGATCGCGAAGGAATGCAGCCGCGGCCACCAGGCCTCGCTGCGGTCGTCGTCCTCGACACGCTCGCGGGCGAAGCGCGCGGCGCAGGCGGCGACCAGCGAGGAGTCCAGCCCGCCGGACAGCAGCACGCCGTAGGGCACGTCGGTCATCAGCTGGCGATGCACCGCCTGCTCGAACGCATCGTGCAAGGCAGACTTGCTCACCGTCTGGCCGCGCGTGTGACCGTAGTCGCGCCACGGCTTGTGGTAGTAGCGGCGCAGCTCGCCGCTGGCGCTGTCGTAGACGTGGCCGGGCGGAAACGGCGCCACGTCCGCGCACACGCCGACCAGCGCCTTCATCTCCGAGGCCACGCACAGCCGCCCTTCGCGGTCATGCCCCCAGTACAGCGGACATACGCCGATCGGATCGCGCGCGATGAGGTATCGCTTCGCCGCACCGTCCCACAACGCAAACGCGAAAATGCCGTTGAGCCTGTCGACGAAATCGCTGATCGAATCGGCGCTGACCGGATCAGCCGCATCGCCGGCGCGGTACAGCGCATTGATCACCTCGCAATCGGAACCGGTGGTGAAGTCGTAATCGCTGGCGGCCCGCAGCTCGCGGTGGTTGTAGATCTCGCCGTTCACCGCCAGCGCCAGCGTGCCGTCGCGCGAACGCAGCGGTTGCGCACCGCTGGCCGGATCGACGATGGCCAGTCGCTCGTGGACCAGGATCGCCCCGCCATCGACGAACACCCCGCTCCAGTCCGGCCCGCGGTGGCGCTGGCGCTGCGACAATTCCAGCGCCTGCCGGCGCAAGGCGGCCAGGTCGTCCCCCGGCTGCAGATCGAACATCCCGAAAATCGAACACATAAGTTTTTGGCTTCCTTTGCGATCCTCCCTGATCGCGAGGGTCAAAAGCGGACGTCCATGTCCGCACTCTTCAACAAAGAGCACGATCCTTTCGACCGCACCCCGGAAACGAAGAAGGCCCGCTGTGGGCGGGCCTTCTTCGCGTATCTCTCGTGGAGACTTTCAGTTACGCGACGGCCCGCCGGAGGTTGGCGTTATTGTTCGCGCGATTATGGTTTTTGCCGGCCGGCACGACGCCCCGCGCGGAGGGCGCGGCGGCGGTCTGGAGGCTGACGATCATCGGATGCATGGCCCAATAGAACAGATCGGACGTCCATATGCAAGCACCCCGCAGTCCAGGCGCCGCCTGCCGTCGATCGGTGCGGGCCCGAATGGTTCTCATGAAGGAGGTGCGGTACCCTCTCGGGGCCGCCCCGGGTGCGGCGCGGCGCCATCCCGTGTTCACCGATGAGGACTCATGACCACCATGACGCAACCGCATCGCTACGAAATCCGCTTTCCGGCCGCCGACCAGACCCTGCTCGAACAAGGCGAGTCCTGCTTCGCGACCGGCGACTTCGCACATGAAACAAAAATCCGCTTTCATGACTACGCGGCCATCTATGCACGACCTGGCCTGTACGAGCAGTTGTTCTACGAAAGGCTGAAATGCACCTCCCCGCGCAAGCTGACCAGGCTGCTCCACCAGGTGGTCAGCGAAGCCGGCGAGGATCCCTCGCAACTGCGCGTACTCGACGTGGGCGCCGGCAACGGCATGGTCGGCGAACTGCTGATCGAGCAGGGCACATCGCGCGTGGTGGGCGTGGACATCCTCGCCGACGCCAGGGATGCGGCGGCCCGCGACCGTCCCGGCGTCTACGACGCCTACTATGTGGCCGACCTGACCGATCCCCGGGACCCGGCCCTGAAGGATCTGGAAAGCTGGAACTTCGACGCCATGACCTGCGT
This sequence comes from Lysobacteraceae bacterium, assembly GCA_028871555.1. Lineage (GTDB taxonomy): Bacteria > Pseudomonadota > Gammaproteobacteria > Xanthomonadales > Rhodanobacteraceae > Rhodanobacter. The sequence continues at coordinate 12,628 of JAGWNA010000067.1, read as the reverse complement.
CGCCGCGATCGGTTTCGGCGACATTCCGGTCGCCGCGTTCCGCACGGCCTGCAACCTGATCGCCGACCAGGGCTGGATCTCCTTCAACATCAAGGAGAGCTTTCTGGACCGCAGCGATGCCAGCGGCTTCTCGCAGCTGATACAGCGCATGATCCACGATGGCTACATGCGCGTGCATCACCTCGAACGTTATCGCCACCGGCTGTCGATCGAAGGGCGGCCGCTGCATTACTACGCCGTGGTCGGGCGCAAGAGCCGCGACCTTGACGAGAGCTGCCTTGCAGGACTCTGAACCCGCCGCCACATCCGCCTTCGCCATCAGGCAGGTCAGCAAGCGCTATGGCAGCGTGGTGGCGATCGACGACCTGAGCCTGGACTTCGAAGCCGGCACCACCACCGCATTGATCGGCAGCAGCGGTTCGGGAAAGTCGACGGTGCTGCGACTGCTGCTGGGTCTGGAATGGCCGGACCGGGGAACCGTGTCGATCGGCGGCCATCCGCTGGAACCCGGGCAGGTACTGCAACTGCGCCGGCGCGTCGGCTACGTGATCCAGGAAGGCGGACTGTTTCCGCATCTCACCGCGCAGGGCAACCTCGCCCTGCTGCCGCACTATCTCGGCTGGGATGCCGCACGGATCGGCCAGCGCGCGAAGGAGCTGGCCGAGCTCACCCACCTGCCGCTGGCCGCACTCGAGCGTTACCCCGCCGAACTGTCCGGTGGGCAGCGCCAGCGCGTGGCGCTGATGCGCGGCCTGATGGCCGACCCCGACGCCCTGCTGCTGGACGAACCGCTGGGCGCGCTCGACCCGATCGTGCGTCACGAACTGCAGGACGAGCTCAAGCGCATCTTCGCGGAATTGAACAAGACGGTCATCCTGGTCACCCACGACCTGCCCGAGGCGGCATGGTTTGCCGAGCGCCTGGTGCTGATGCGCAAGGGTGCGGTGATCCAGGATGGCTGTTTCGAGGATCTTCGCGACCGCCCCGCCGATGCATTCGTCGCCCGCTTCGTCGCCGCGCGGCGACAGCTGCCCCGGGCGTCGCGATGAACCGCCGTCTGCTGACCCGGTTGCTCGGCGTGTGGACGTGCATCCTGCTGCCGATCGCCGGCCATGCCGTTCCGGTGTACATCGGCTCCAAGCAATTCACCGAGTCGGTGATCCTGGGCGAGCTGGCGCGGGTCAGTGCCCGCCAGGCGGGGATCGATGCGGTGCACAAGCGCCAGCTCGGCGGCACGCGCATCCTGTGGCGTGCCCTGCTGCAAGGCGATATCGACGCGTATCCCGAGTACACCGGCACGCTCACCCACGAACTGCTGAAAAACGTTCCGGCCAACGCCGACATCCCCAGCTTGCGCGCGCGGCTCAAGCCGCTGGGCATCGGCATCACCGACTCGCTGGGCTTCGACAACACCTATGCGATCGGCATGCGCGCCGACGAGGCGAAGCGGCTGGGCATTGCCCGCATCTCGGATCTGCGGCGGCACTCCGGACTGCGCCTGGGCTTTTCCAACGAATTCATGAACCGCAACGACGGCTGGCCGGGGTTGCGTCGCCGCTACGATTTGCCGCAAAAGGACGTGCGCGGAATGGATCACGCGCTGGCGTATCGCGCGCTGGCCAGCGGCGCAGTGGACGCCATCGACCTGTACAGCACCGATGCCGAGATCCCCTATTACCACCTGCGCGCCCTGGACGACGACCTGCATTATTTTCCGCGCTACGAGGCGGTGTACCTGTATCGGCTGCAGCTCGAACAGAACGCACCGGGGTTCGTGGCGGCGCTGAACGGGCTGGCCGGACGCATCGACGAAAAAACGATGCGCGGCATGAACGCCGAGGTGAAGCTGCAGGGGGTCAAGGAAGACGTGGTGGCCGCGGACTTTCTCGGCCTGCGCGCCGATGCCGATGACCACTCGGGGCTCTGGTCGCGACTGCTGCAGCGCACGGTCGAACACACGAAGCTGGTGCTGGCCTCGCTGGGCCTGGCGGTACTGCTGGCGATCCCGCTGGGTGTGCTGGCCGCCCGGCTCAGGCGCTTCGGCCAGGTCGTGATAGGGCTGACCGGCATTCTCCAGACCGTGCCCTCGCTGGCCATGTTCGTGTTCATGATCCCGCTGTTCGGCATCGGCGCATGGCCGGCCATCGCCGCGCTGTTCCTCTACAGCCTGCTGCCGATCGTGCGCAATACCCATGCCGGCCTGGTCGGCATAGCGCCGGAGCTGAGCGAATCGGCCGCGGCGCTGGGCCTGCCGCCCGGCGTACGTCTGCGGCGGGTCGAACTGCCGCTCGCTGCGCGCTCGATCCTCGCCGGCATCAAGACTGCAGCCGTGATCAACGTGGGTACCGCCACGCTGGCCGCGCTGATCGGCGCCGGCGGCTACGGCCAGCCGATCCTCACCGGCATCCGCCTGGACGACATCGGCCTGATCCTCGAAGGTGCGGTGCCGGCCGCGCTGCTCGCCTTGCTCGTGCAAGGCATGTTCGAAGGCATCGAGCATCGGTTCACGCCGCGCGGGCTGCGGCTGGTGGCGAGGCAGTAGCGCTCGCGGTCACGGCCACGAAGATGGCGGCGACGCAATGCATGGCGTGACCGGAACAGCAAGGCGCCCTGCGCCCGGGTCGCCCTATTGATTCAAATCAATGACCGTCCTGGCGGCTGCATCCAGAATGACCCGGTCAAGCCACCTCGTGATTCCAGGCAAGGCACAACCATCGTCGATCAGGAGGAATGGTCCAGTGAAACGGGTAATTTCCGATGAACACTCCAGGGACGCCGTTCGCGACAGCCCCCGGCATGCCAGGCCGGGGGTGAAAAAACGCAAGATCGCGGCTCCCCTGAAATCGTCCGTTCCGACGATCGTCGCCCCCGATGCGAAGGCTTCGGCGCCGCAGCGCATGGCGCCCGACTGTGTGGTGCACGCGGCAGAAGGGCGCATCACCCAGGGATTGTCGCCGACCGCCATGTGGCTGGCGTACCTGGATTGGAGTTCGCACCTGGCCAATGCGCCCTTTCGGCGCATGGCACTGGCCGAGGCCGCGCAACAGCAGATGCGCCGATGGATACAGACGTTGGGCGGACAGCAGGTCATCACGGCGGCCCCCCGCGACCACCGCTTCGACAGCGAGGCATGGAAGCAGCCGCCCTTCAGCACGCTGCAACAGGGTTTCCTGCTGCTGGAAGAATGGTGGGCCCAGGCGGCTGCGCCCTGCGAGGGCGTCAACCGGCACAACGCCAGCATCGTGTCCTTTGCCGCGCGGCAGTGGCTGGACGCCTTCTCGCCCTCCAACTTCCCCTGCTTCAATCCGGACGTGATCGCCGCCACGCTGCAACAGTCGGGCGGCAACCTCGTCACCGGAATGCGGGCGTTTTTCGATGACCTGCAGCGGGCGGTCAGTGACAGGCCGCCCGGCAATGCGCCACTGCAGGTCGGGCGCGAGCTGGCGGTCACGCCGGGCAAGGTGGTGTTCCGCAACGAATTGATCGAGCTGATCCAGTACACCCCCGTTACCGGCACCGTGCGGCCGGAGCCGGTGCTGATCGTGCCGGCCTGGATCATGAAGTACTACATCCTGGATCTGTCGCCCGGCAATTCGCTGATCCGCTATCTGGTCGGCCAGGGCTACACGGTGTTCGCCATTTCCTGGCGCAACCCCGATGCGTCGATGCGCGACACCTCGTTCGACGATTATCTGCGCCTTGGCCCGAAGGCCGCGCTCGACGCCGTCCAGGCCATTGCCGGCAAGGCCAGGGTCCACGGTTGCGGTTATTGCCTGGGCGGCACGCTGCTGGCCGTCGCCGCGGCCGCCATGGCCCGCGACGGCGACGACCGCCTGGCCAGCCTCAGCCTGTTCGCCGCCCAGACCGACTTCACCGAGGCCGGCGAACTGCAGCTTTTCATCAGTGAAGACCAGTTGACCTTCCTGGAGGACATGATGCAGGCGCAGGGTTACCTGGACAGCCGGCAGATGGCCGGCACGTTCCGGATGCTGCGCCCGAACGACCTGATCTGGTCGCGGATGATCAGGAACTACCTGCTTGGCCGGCCCGATGCGACCAGCGACCTGATGACCTGGAACGCCGACGGCACCCGCATGCCGGCACGCATGCACGGCCAATACCTGCGCTGGATGTATCTGGAGAACCGGCTGGCCGAAGGCCGATTCGAGGTGGATGGCCGCCCGGTCGCGGTCGCCGACATCAAGCTGCCGATGTTCGTCGTCGCTACCGAGACCGACCACGTCGCACCATGGCATTCGGTCTACAAGATCCACCTGCTGAGCGACGGGGAGATCACCTTCGTCCTGACCTCGGGCGGCCACAACGCCGGCATCGTCAGTGAGCCGGGGCATCCGCACCGCCATTTCCGGATCGGCAGGCGCCCGGCCGACGGCAACTACACCGGCCCGGACGAATGGGTGGCGGCGACCCCCGCTCAGGATGGCTCGTGGTGGCCGCGCTGGGTCGACTGGCTCGGTCAACGCAGCAGCGCAGCGGCCGTCCCTCCCCCCTGCGGCAACCGGAAGGCCGGCTATCCGGTGCTGATGGATGCGCCAGGCAGCTACGTACTTGAACATTGAGGCTCAACCAGCATGAATACATCGACCGTGGCGGTGTCGACTTTCATCGAGAATCGCACTTTCGATGAAATCGCCGTCGGCGACAGCGCCAGCCTCAGCCGCACGCTGTGCCGCCGGGACATCGAACTGTTCGCGGCGATGTCCGGCGACGTCAATCCGGCGCACATGGATCCGGCCTATGCGCGGACCGATCTTTTCCATCGCGTGATCGCCCACGGCATGTGGGGCGGCGCGCTGGTCTCCACCGTGCTGGGCACCGAACTGCCCGGGCCGGGCACGATCTACCTTTCCCAGGACCTGCATTTCCGCGCACCGGTCGGGCTGGGCGACACCGTCACCGTCACCGTCACCGCCCGCGAGAAATTCGCCGACCGGCATCGGATCACCTTCGACTGCCGGTGCCTCAACCAGGACGGCGTGGAGGTGATCCTCGGCAGCGCGCAGGTGCAGGCGCCCACCGAAAAGATCCGTCGCCCGCGGATCGAGCTGCCGGAGGTGCGCCTGGCCAGCCACGACCGCTTCCGCGAACTGATGGCGCATGCCGCCACCGGCATGGCGATCACCACCGCCGTCGCCCATCCCTGCGACGAGGTGTCGCTGACGGCGGTCATCGAGGCGGCAAAGGCGGGGCTGATCGCACCGATCCTGGTCGGCCCCGCCGCGAAGATCAACGCGGCGGCGGCACAGGCCGGCCTGGACATCAGCGCCTTGCGGCTGGTCGACGCGCCGCACAGCCACGCGGCCGCGGCACAGGCCGTGGCGCTGGTGCGCAACGGCCAGGCCGGCCTGCTGATGAAGGGCTCGCTGCATACCGATGAACTCATGCGCGCCGTGGTCGCCGCCGACACGGGGCTGCGTACCGCACGCCGGCTCAGCCACGTCTACCTGATGGACGTACCCGACTATGCGCGCCCGCTGCTGGTGACGGACGCCGCCATCAACATCGCGCCCTCGCTGGCCGACAAGCGCGACATCATCCAGAACGCGATCGACCTGGCCCGCATCATGGGCATCGCGATGCCGCGCGTGGCCGTGCTTTCGGCCGTGGAAACCGTCAACCCGGCGATTCCCTCGACCGTGGATGCCGCCGCATTGTGCAAGATGGCCGAACGCGGCCAGATCACCGACGGCATCGTCGACGGTCCGCTGGCCTTCGACAACGCGATCAGCCCGGATGCGGCGCGCGAAAAGGGCATCGTTTCGCGGGTGGCCGGGCTGGCCGACATCCTGGTGGTGCCCGACCTGGAATCGGGCAACATGCTGGCCAAGCAACTGACCTTCCTCGCCGGTGCCGACGCCGCCGGCGTGGTGATGGGCGCGCGGGCGCCGATCATCCTGACCAGCCGCGCCGATTCGCCGCGCACCCATGTCGCCTCCTGTGCCGTCGCCGTGCTGGTGGCGCGCGCAAGTGCATCGCACCCCATGCCTGTTGCGGTCGAGGCCTGAGCGATGCCCAGGGCCATTCTCACGCTGAATGCCGGTTCGTCCAGCATCAAGTTCGCGCTCTACGAGATGGCCGCGGCCGCGCCGGCGCGGCTGGTGTCGCGCGGCCAGATCGAGGGCATCGGCAGCGCACCGCACTTCATCGCGCGCGATCCCGACGGCACGCTGCTCACCGAGCAACGCTGGCCAGCAAGCGCCGGGTTGCAGCATGAGGCCCTGCTCACGCCCTTGCTGGACTGGATCACCTCGCATCTGGGCGCCGAATCGCTGGTGGCGGTCGGCCATCGCATTGTCCATGGCGGCGATGCCTATGCCCGCCCGGTCCGCCTGAGCGCCGGCGTCATGGCCGATCTGGCGAGGTTGACGCCGCTGGCGCCGCTGCACCAACCGCACAATCTCGCCGCTGCCCGGGCCGTCGCGCGCCTGCGCCCCGACTTGCCGCAGGTCGCCTGCTTCGACACCGCCTTCCACCATGGCATGGCGCCGACCGTCACCCGGCTGGCCCTGCCGCGCCGATACGCGGCCGAAGGCGTGCGCCGCTACGGCTTCCACGGACTTTCCTACGAATACATCGCCGCCCGTCTGCGCGAACAGGCGCCGGCGCTGGCCGCCGGGCGCGTCATCGCGGCGCACCTGGGCAACGGCGCCAGCCTTTGCGCGATGCGCGACGGGCGCAGCGTCGACACCACGATGGGATTCACCGCGCTGGACGGGCTGGTGATGGGCACGCGCTGCGGCAATCTCGACCCCGGCGCGGTGCTGTATCTGCAGCAGGCGCACAAACTCTCGGCCGCCGACGTGGAGCGCATGCTGTATCACGACAGCGGCCTGCTCGGCGTCTCCGGCATCAGCAACGACATGCGCACCCTGCTGGCCAGCAGCGACGTGCACGCACACGAAGCGATCGATCTGTTCGTATTCCGCATCGTGCGCGAGATCGGCGCGCTCACTTCCAGCCTTGGCGGACTTGACGGACTGGTGTTTTCCGCCGGCATCGGCGAACACGCCGCCCCGATCCGCGCGGCGGTCTGTGCGCGCCTGGCCTGGCTCGGCGTCGAATGCGACGCTGGGGCCAATGCCGCCGGCACGGCGCTGATCAGCACGCCGCACAGCCGCGTGCAGGTTCGCGTGGTCGCCACCGACGAGGAAGCGATGATCGCCGCACACACCATGCAGACGTTGTACCCCGCGTCGCCACCGACGCACTCGCCTGAACCGCAACCAGCGCACCCTGGCCATGCGGTCCGGTCTTTCGCAGCAGGAGACATGCCATGAACAAATCATTATTCGGCTTCCCGACACCGCTCACCTCGTTCGCACCTTCGCCGTCACCCGCACAACAGTGGCTGGACGCCTGCACGCATGCCTCCGAGGCCCTGTCGCATACGCTCATGGGCGCGGTCGCCGAGCAGAGCGAGCTGTACGACAAGATGCTCGACGCGCAGAAAAGCCAGCTCGGGCAGGCGGTTTCGCCGCCTTCGAACGGCGATCCGGCCGCGTCGTTCGATTGGGCCGACGCGCTGGCGCGCACCTCGGAGGTCATGTCCAGGGCATTCGCATCCACCGCCGAGCGACAGGCCGGGCTGTACCAGCAGATACTGGCGGCGCAGCGGAAACAGATGACCTCCCTGACGGTATCCGACGATGACCGGCTGCGGGCGCAGGTCGAGCTGCTGCGCGGCCAGACCGCCCAGACGCTTGCCGAGCTGCGCGGCGTCATCGACGACTGCATGAATGCCTGGTTCGATGCGGCCGCTGTCGTTGCCGACATGGTATCGACGACGACACCCGCCGCGGCAGCCCAGCCCACCAAGGCTGCCGCCCCGCACCAGGCCGGTAACGACGCTTCGGCCGGACCGTCGAAAACGCCGCGCCGGAAAAACGGGCACGCGCACGATCGGGCCTGAACAGCGATGGACACCGGCCGACTGTCATGAACGATGGCGCCACGATGACGAACTTCGGCACCGTCATCGCGGTGCGCGGCAGCGTGGTGGACGCGAGGTTCGACAAATTGCCGCCGCCTATCCACTCGCTGCTGCGCGCCGGCGAGAACGGGCGGATCGTGATCGAGGTGCAGGCCCAGCTCGATGCGCATCGTGTGCGCGGCATCGCGTTGACCTCGACCCAGGGCCTGGCACGGGGCATGCCGGTGGAGGATGCCGGCAAGCCGCTGCAGGCACCGGTGGGCCGGGGAACTCTGGCGCGCATGTTCGACGTGTTCGGCCGCACCATCGACCGCGGCAAGGCGTTGTCCGACGTGCAATGGCGTTCCGTGCACCGCGCGCCGCCGACGCTGGAGCGACGCTCGACCAGGTCGGAAATCTTCGAAACCGGGATCAAGGTCATCGACGTGCTGGTGCCGCTGGAGCGTGGCGGCAAGGCCGGGCTGTTCGGCGGCGCGGGCGTGGGCAAGACCGTGCTGCTCACCGAGATGATCCACAACATGATCGGGCACCACGAAGGGGTCAGCATCTTCTGCGGCATCGGCGAACGCTGCCGCGAGGGCGAGGAGCTCTACCGCGACATGCAGGAGGCCGGCGTACTGCCGGAAATGGTGATGGTGTTCGGCCAGATGAACGAGCCACCGGGCGGCCGCTTCCGCGTGGGGCACGCGGCACTGACGATGGCGGAGTATTTCCGCGACGACGAACACCGCGACGTGCTGCTGCTGATCGACAACATCTTCCGCTTCATCCAGGCCGGCATGGAGGTGTCCGGCCTGATGGGACAGATGCCTTCGCGCCTGGGCTACCAGCCCACCATGGGCACCGAACTGTCGGGGCTGGAAGAGCGCATTGCCAACACCGATACCGGCGCGATCACCTCGATCCAGGCGGTGTACGTGCCGGCGGACGATTTCACCGACCCGGCGGCGGTGCACACCTTCTCGCACCTGTCCGCCTCCATCGTGCTCTCGCGCAGCCGGGCCAGCGAAGGCCTCTACCCGGCCATCGACCCGCTGCAGTCCAGTTCGAAGATGGCCACGCCCGGCATCGTGGGCGAACGGCACTATCGGCTGGCGCAGGAGATCCGGCGTACGCTGGCCCAGTACGCCGAACTCAAGGACATCATCGCCATGCTGGGCCTGGAGCAGCTGTCGCCGGAGGATCGCAACGTGGTCGCCCGCGCGCGCCGGCTGGAGCGTTTCCTCACCCAGCCGTTCTTCACCACCGAGCAGTTCACCGGACTGGCAGGCAGGCTGGTCAGCCTGGCGGACGCGCTGGACGGCTGCGAACGCATCCTGCGCGACGAATTCAAGGATTACCCGGAGAGCGCGCTGTACATGATCGGCGCGATCGGCGAGGCGAAGCCGCAGGCGAAACCCGGCACGCCGCCGCCATCGGCGCGAAAAGCCCAAGCGCAACCGGAACCTGTCGCCGATGCCGATGAATCTTGAAATACTGCTGCCGTTCCGGATCTTCGCCGCACGAAGCGGCGTGTCGCGCATCGTCGTGGAAACGCACGCGGGCTCGTTCGGACTGCTGCCGCACCGGCTCGATTGCGTGGCGGCACTGGTGCCGGGAATCCTGGTCTACGAAACCGAGGCCGATGGCGAGGTTTTCCTGGCCGTGGATGCCGGCGTGCTGGTGAAGAGTGGCCCGAACGTGATGATCTCCGTGCGCCGCGCGCTGGGCGGGCCGGATCTGGGTCAATTGCGCGCCGCGGTGGAACAGGAATTTCTTGCGCTGGACGAGCACGAGCAAAGCACCCGCGCGGTGATGGCGAAACTGGAAAGCGGGTTCCTGCATCGCTTCGCGAAGTTCCGCCATGCATGACAAACCGGCCATCGACAAGCCCGCCCGCCGCGAGCCGGTCTTTGCCCAGCGGATCGGTGCGCAGGCGTCACGCAAGCTGAAGGCGCGTCGCCACGCCGCACCGGGTGTCTGGTTCGGGTTGGGCATGATGGGGCTGGTCGGCTGGTCGGTATCCATTCCGACACTGCTGGGCGCGGCAATCGGTCTGTGGCTGGACCACCATCATGCGGGCAAGCATGCCTGGACGCTGGCGCTGCTGATGGCCGGCCTCACCATCGGATGCCTCAATGCCTGGCATTGGGTGGCCAGGGAAGACCGGGCCATGCACGAGGAAGCGGAAAATCGGGAGGAGGATGACGATGCATGAAGTGATGCCGCTGGCACTGGCGTGGGTGGCCGGCCTGCTGCTCGGCGCGGAATTCTTCGGCGGCCTGTGGTGGACGGTTCGTCGGGGCAGCGCCTCCGCGCGGCCGGCCCTCTGGTTCCTGTCCAGCCTGCTGCTGCGCATGGGCGTCACGCTGGCCGGGTTCTACCTGGTCGGGCGCGGCGACTGGCAGCGCCTTCTGGCATGCCTGCTCGGGTTCGTCGTCGCGCGTTCCGTGGTGCTGCGGCTGACCCGCCCGCCGCTCGGCCAAGGCGAGCCACGATGCGACCCACGATCCGGGGAGGCCGGTCATGCACCTCAGTGCCGATGAAATGATCTTCTGGCAATACGGGCTGCTCAAGCTCAACGGCACCATCGTGTTCACCTGGACCCTGATGCTGGTGCTGGCGCTGGGCTCGAAACTCGTCACACGCAAGCTGTCCACCGGACTGGAGCGCTCGCGCTGGCAGAACCTGCTTGAAATCGTGGTTTCCGCGATCGGGCGGCAGATCGAGGACGTCGGCCTGCGCCATTCCCGGAAGTATCTCCCCTTCCTGGGCACGCTGTTCCTGTTCATCGCCGCGGCCAACCTCGGCACGGTCATCCCCGGCTACGAGCCGCCGACCGGATCACTCTCGACCACCGCGGCGCTGGCGCTGTGCGTGTTCGTGGCGGTGCCGCTGTTCGGCATCGCGGACCAGGGCCTGCGCCGCTATCTCAAGTCCTACACCGAACCGACCCTGCTCATGCTGCCGTTCAACATCATCAGCGAACTCTCGCGCACGCTGGCGCTGGCCGTACGCCTGTTCGGCAACATGATGAGCGGGGTGATGATCATCGGCATCCTGCTCACCATCACCCCCTTCGTTTTCCCGATCGTCATGACCGTACTGGGCCTGCTCACGGGCATGGTGCAGGCCTACATCTTCAGCATCCTGGCGGCGGTCTACATCGCCGCCGCCACACGCACCCGCAAGTCCGGTGCCACCGGATCCGAAACGGACCCGGCACCCGCTCCGACACCATAACCAACCAGGGACAAATCCGTGGACAGCATGACCATCATTGCCGTTGCCTCGATCGTCACCGCCGGCCTGACGATCGCCATGGGCAGTATCGGACCGGCGCTCGGCGAAGGACGCGCCGTCGCCACCGCGTTGAGTTCGCTGGCGCAGCAGCCCGATGCCGCAGCGACGATCACGCGCACCCTGTTCGTGGGCCTGGCGATGATCGAGTCCATCGCGATCTACTGCTTCGTGGTGTCGATGATATTGATCTTCGCCAACCCGTTCTGGAACCACGTGATCGCCCAGCTCGCGGGGAAGTAGCCCATGCTCATCGACTGGTTCACCGTCGGTGCCCAGGCGCTCAACTTCCTCATCCTGGTGTGGTTGATGAAGCGCTTCCTGTATCAGCCGGTCCTCGACGCCATCGACGCGCGCGAGCGGCGGGTCGCCGCGGAACTCGCCGACGCCGCCGCGAAACAGGACGAGGCGAAGCACGAGCGCGACGACTTCCGGCTGCGCAACGAGGCCTTCGACCAGCAGCGTGCCGGACTTCTGGACAAGGCCAGGGACGAGGCGAAGGCGCTGCGCCAGCGTCTGCTCGACGAGGCGAGGGCGGCCGCCGATACCCTGCAGGCCCAACGCCAGCAGATGCTGGACAACGATGCCAGGCAGTTGAATCAGGCGATCAGCCAGCGCACCCGGCAGGAAGTGTTTGCGATTGCCCGCAAGACCCTGGGCGACCTGGCCGACACCAGCCTGGAGGAACGCCTGGGCAACGTTTTCGCGCAACGCCTGCGGGCGCTCGACGCGACGACCAGAGCCGGCCTCGCCGCGGCTCTTCGCAGCGCGGCCGGGCCGGCGATCGTGCGCAGCGCATTCGACTTGCCGGCGCCGCAACGGGCCGCGATCCAGCAGGCGCTGGACGAGACCTTTCCGGCGCAGGCAAACCTGCAGTTCGAGACCGCAGCGAACCTGATCGGCGGCATCGAGCTGGCCGCGAACGGACAAAAAGTGGCCTGGAGCATCGACGATTACCTCGCCTCGCTGGAACAGGGCGTCCACGACATTCTCCGGTCGCAGGCCGGTCGCGGATCCGCGCCGCCGCAGGCGATCGCGATCGAGCCGAAGCCGGGACCGGCAGCGCAATGAACGCCACGCCCGAAAGCCTGCAGGACGTCTTCGACCGCACCTTCGCCGCGATCGGCCGCGAGCGGGCGGCCTTCGCACCGCACCTGACCCTGCAGGAGATCGGCACGGTCACCGCCGTGTCCACCGGCATCGCCCGGGTCAGTGGCCTCCCCGGCGCGCGTTTCGAGGAGATCCTGCGGTTTCCCGGCGGCGTGTCCGGCATCGCGTTCAACCTGGACGAGGACGAGATCGGCGTGGTGCTGCTCGACGACTACACCCGCCTGCGCACCGGCGACGAAGTCCGGCGCACCGGACGGGTGATGGATGTGGCAATGGGCGACGGTTTGC
>JAGWNA010000066.1 GCA_028871555.1 Lysobacteraceae bacterium | reverse complement strand
GGCAGGATCGCCGCGGGACGGGCTGTTAGCTCAGCGGTAGAGCGCTGCCTCGACAAGGCAGATGTCGCAAGTTCGATCCTTGCACGGCCCACCAATTCCATCGACGACAAAGGCCACCTCGACGGGTGGCCTTTGTCGTCGATGAAGGCGATGCGCAAGCCCGGCCGGCACTGGCAAGTGCCGGCAATCCGGTCGTTCAGGACTCTTGCATAGGAAATTCAAACGCCCTTTTCGGGCAGTCTGGCGGCCAGGCGGGCGTCGTGCAAGCAAGGGTTGAGGCACGGATTCAGGCGAATTTTGGCGTCCGCACGTGATTTCGGCATCGCCGGCGTCGCGGCGTCGCGCAGCGGCGCCGTGCGTGGCCATTTCTCACAGATTCCTGGCAGCGGGCCGAGCGCGGTCCTGCGGGATCGCGGCCGCATCGGACTGGATCTGTTTCTTGCCTCGGCGTCATGGCGTCGTGGCCGGCTTGTTCGGCGATCAGCGATCACGCAGCCGCCCCGCAGGTGGTGCGCGCAGTGCAGGCCGGTAGTGCGCTTCCTCCAGCGCGACGTGCTTCTTGAAGTGGTCGAGGATAGCGCGGATCGCGGCGGGCTCTTCGATGCTGGCGACGATCCGCGCTGCGCCGCCACAGTGAACGCAAGTGGTCACGTCGATGTTGAAACTCGCTTGAGGCGTTGCGCCCACGTCATCGCACGGCGACGCTCGTCTGGGGTACGTCGGTCGGGCAGCGTTTGGAAAGGTCTGATCAATCGGCTTCTTTCTCGTCATTCCTGCTTTCGCTGGGATGACGAGCAAAATCAGACCTTCCTTTGCAGCGTGATGACTTTGCGACCGGCATCGCGATCGGTGGCGATGCGGCAAGTGATGGAACTCATCCGCAGCGCGTCCATGCCGTCGTCGCCTGCGGTACCGTCTGACGGAAAAGCGGATTCGTCCCCGCCTTCGTGCCAGCCGCTGCGCGTTAGGGAAGGTCTGATCAATCGGCTTCTTGCTCGTCATTCCTGCGAAAGCAGGAATCCAGTGCCTTTGCGTTCAATGGTCTACAGACGCTGGATCCCAGCGTGCGCTGGGATGACGAGCAAAATCAGAGCAGCGTTAGGTGCCGACAGACGCGATGCGCGATCGTGAGTTCGTCGACGAGTTCTGATCCGGTCGCGCAAGCTCTTTCGAAGCATGAACGGTGGTCGGCTGATGCCGGCGCCGGGTACACCCGATGAGGCGCAGCGCGTTTAGGATGCGCACACCGCCTCTGCAAGGATCGTCCCGAGATGCGCCGACACGTCCGCACCGCTTCGCTCGGCCTGCTGTTTGCACTGGCTGGCGCCCTCGCCGCGCCTGCACGCGCCAGCACTGCTCCGCTGACCCGCGACGACATCGCCTGGTTGCGCCGCGCCAGCTTCGGCATCGACAGCGCCACCCTCGAGCGCTACCGCGAACTGGGCCGCAAGCGCTGGCTGGACGAGGCCCTGGCCGACCGCGGCGACCGGCTGCCAGCGGCGATCCAGCAGCAGATCGACGGCTACGAGGCAATCGCCACGCCGCCGGCCGAGCTGGTGCAGTCCTATCGCGAATCGCTGCGCCAGGTGAAGTCGATGCCCGACGGCGACGTCAAGGTCGCCGCGAAGAAGATCGCCCAGATGCACGGCCGCGAGCTGCTGCGCCAGGCACAGCAGGCCGAGCTGCTGCATGCCATCTACGGCGGCAATCCGCTGAAGGAACAGATGGTGTGGTTCTGGCTCAACCACTTCAGCGTCTACGGCAACAAGGGCCCGGTGAAGCTGCTGGCCGCCGACTACGAGGAACATGTGATCCGCCCCCGCGCGCTGGGCAAGTTCCGCGATCTGGTGATGGCCACGCTGAAGAGCCCGGCGATGCTGGTGTATCTGGACAACGTGCAGAACGCCAAGGGCAAGATCAACGAGAACTACGCACGCGAGCTGATGGAGCTGCACACGCTGGGCGTGCATGCCGGCTACACCCAGCAGGACGTGCAGCAGCTCGCCGCCATCCTCACCGGCGTCGGCGTGGTTCCCCCGCGCCAGCTGATGCGGGGGGCGCGCGCGAATCGCTTCGGGCGCTTCGGCGGCGAACGTCCCGGCGTGGTGCGCCAGGGGATGTTCGAGTTCAACCCCGCGCGCCACGACGCCAGCGACAAGGTGTTCCTCGGCCAGCGCATCGAGGGCGGCGGCTTCGGCGAGGTGGAGCGCGCGGTCGACCTGATCGTGAAGCAGCCGGCCTGCGCGCAGTTCGTCTCGCGCCAGCTCGCCGAATACTTCGTTTCCGACCACCCGCCGCAGGCGCTGGTGGATGCGATGGCCGACACCTTCCAGCGCACCGACGGCGACATCGCCGCCGTGCTGCGCACGCTGTTCACCTCGAAGGACATCACCGCCACCGTCGGCGCCAAGTTCAAGGATCCGATGCAGTTCCTGGTCTCGGCGATGCGCTTCAGCCTGGACGGCCGGCCGATCAGCAACGTGCGCCCGCTGGTCGGCGCGCTCTACCAGATGGGCGAGCCGCTGTACGGCCGCATCACCCCCGACGGCTGGCCGCTGGACAATGCCAGCTGGTCCGGCTCCGGGCAGATGGCCAAGCGCTTCGACATCGCCGGCATGATCGGCAGCGGCCGTGCGCCGCTGTTCGCGCCGGACGGCACGCCACCTCGCCGCCAGCCCGGCGAGCGCCCGGATCCGCCCGCGCTGGACGGCCCGCTGTTCGCGCAGGCGATGGCGCCCTGGCTGTCGCCGCGCACGAAGGACGCGCTGGCCCAGGCGAAATCGCCCGCCGAGTGGAACACCTTCCTGCTGTCCTCTCCCGACTTCAACACCCGCTGAGGTTCGCCATGGATCGTCGCCAGTTTCTCCGCACCGCCGCTGCCGCCGCGCTCGCGGCTCCCGCGCTGTCGTTCTCCAGCCGGCTGTTCGCCGCACCCGCGGGCACGCCGCGCTTCCTGCTGGTGTTCCTGCGCGGCGGCTACGACTGCAACAACCTGCTGGTGCCGACCGGCAGCGACTTCTACTACGCATCGCGCCCGACCCTGGCGATCGCCCGGCCGGATGTCGCCAATCCGGACAGCGCACTGCCGCTGGACGCCTCGTGGGGCCTGAACCCGGTGCTGCGCGACTCGATCTACCCGCTGTGGCAGAAAAAGCAGGTCGCCTTCGTGCCGTTCGCCGGCACCGCCGACCTCTCGCGCAGCCACTTCGAGACGCAGGACCACATCGAACGCGGCGAGCCGATGGGCCATGCCGGCGACTACCGCTCCGGCTTCATGGCGCGGCTGTCCGGACAGCTCACCGGCACGCCGGCGATCGCCTTCACCAGCAACCTGCCGCTGAGCTTCCAGGGTGCGACGCACGACATTCCCAACATCTCGCTCAAGGGCAACACGCAGTCGCACTTCAACGACCGGCAGGCGGCGATCCTCGCCGGCATGTACCAGGGCACGCCATTGGCCGCGGCCTCGGCCGACGGACTGGCCCTGCGCAAGGACGTTACCGCCGACCTGCAGAAGGAAATGGTCGCCGCCAGCCGCGGCGCGCCCAGCGCCCGCAACTTCGCCACCGAGACGCGCCGCATCGCCACGCTGATGCGCGACCAGTACCGGCTCGGCTTCGTCGACGTCGGTGGCTGGGACACCCACGTCAACCAGGGCAGCACCAGCGGCGGGCTGGCCAACAACCTGCGCAACCTCGGCGAGGGCCTGGCCGCCTACGCCGACGCGCTGGGCAACGACTGGAACGACACCACCGTGGTGGTGCTGTCGGAGTTCGGCCGCACCTTCCGCGAGAACGGCGACAAGGGCACCGACCACGGCCACGGCACGGTGCACTGGGTGCTCGGCGGCGGGGTGCGCGGCGGCCGCATCGCCGGCGAGCAGGTCGCGGTGACCCAGCCGAACCTGCTGCAGAACCGCGACTATCCGGTGCTCAACAACTACCGCGACGTGCTGGGCGGGCTGATGCGACGCGTGTGGGGTCTGCGCAACGACCAGCTGCAGTCGGTGTTCCCGCAGGCGCGTCCGCTCGACCTCGGGCTGGTGTAGCCGGTCGGCTCAGCGCGCCGTGCCCGCCACCAGCAGGTGCTTGGCCAGCTGGCCCTGCAGCTGGCCGATCGCGCGGACCAGGTGCAGGGTGGCGAAGAACAGCAGCACCCCGACCACGCCGAGCGCCACCAGCTCGCCCCAGCCCGGCACGTGCGGCCCGAAGCCCCAGTCGATGGTGAACGTGCCGTGGCCGAACAGGTGATGCAGGCCGTCGACGTCGACCAGCCGTGCGAAGGGTAGCGCGGCGAAGGCCAGGGACAGCGCCAGCAGCGTGACCGTCACCGTGAAATAGACGATGCCCAGCGGCAGCATCAGCACCATGTAGAACATCGTGGTCCAGGTGCGCCAGTCGGTGAACATCGCGCCGATGCGCTGCAGCAGCGAGCCGTTCTGCGCGGGGTAGGGCGGCCGCCGTGGCATGCGCACGCCGAGCATGGCCTCCACGATGCGCCCTTCCATCAGCGACATCGCCCGCACCACGCCGAAGAACAGCACGATGAACGGAATGCCGATGATCAGTACCGACAGGCCCGCCGACATCGACAGCCCGACCACCACCAGCACGAAGTAGGCGATGCCGGTGCCGGACGTCAGCAGCATGTAGAACAGCGCGCCCCAGGCGCGCACGTCGGCGGCCACGCCGAAGAAGCGGCCGATCAGCGAGCGGCGCTTCGGCGGGGGCGGCGGCCGCAGCGCGCGCTGGATCCTGATCTCCTGGTCGCGGTACAGCTCGGCCACCTCGTCCGGCGCGCCGTAGCTGCCGACGACGTGCGCGAGCATCTCCGCTTCGCCGCGTCCCGGCTGCTCGGCCAGCTCGGCCCGCAGATGCTCCTCGGCGTCGTACAGCGCATCCTGGATCAGCGCGGGATCCGCCCCGTGCAGGGCGTCGCGCAGCTGCGCGAGGTATTCGGCGATCGTGCGTGGCGCATTCATCACAGCTCTCCCTCCAGAACCCGGTTCATCGAATCGCGCGTGGCGTGCCAGGCGTCGGTCCAGACGCGGAGCACCTCGCGGCCCGTCTTGGTGATGCGGTAGTAGCGGCGCGGCGGCCCGCTGACCGAAGGCTCGACTTCGCTGCCCAGCAGCCCGGCCGCCTCCAGGTTGCGCAGCACCGGGTATAGCGCACTCTGCTTGCCCGCGAGCACGCCCTCGCCGGCCGCCTCCAGCCGCTTGGCGATCTGGTAGCCGTACATCGGCTGCCGCGCACGCCCAAGCACGGAGAGCAGCGCCAGCGATACCGTGCCGGCGGAAAGCTCCTTCTGGAATTTCTTCAGCGCGCTGGCGACGTCCCCGTCCACGGCTTGCCCGCCCTGCTACCTGTGTCGGGATGAATCATAGTGCGAAGTTATGACTAGTTCATGGGCCTGAAGTCACGGGGCGCCGGCGGGCGCCAGTGGGCATGACACCAATGTTTGTACGCGTTGTACAAACATTGGCTTCAGAGGGTGCGCTTCAGACATTGATTTCAGCTGCCTCAGCTGACGATGAGATCGGTCGCCTCTTGGAATGCTGAGAAGGATTTGGGGTGGCTGCTGACCACACCGATCAATAACCTTGTGGGGCGGTCGGCGCTATCCCATGGTGCTTCCATCGAGCGTTCTACCCTGAGGCTAAGGAAGGCAGGCGGCCCTACGCCGGATAGCCGGTGATCGCGCGGATGTTCCGGTACAGCGGTTTGAGTTGCCGGTACATGCGCAGGTAGACCTCGCGGTACAGGCGCTCGTAGATGCGTTGCGCTTCGGGCCGCGGCAGGAAGACCTTGCCGATCCGCGTCATCGCGGCGATCGCGGTGGGGAAATCGGGGTGCAGGCGCAGCCCCACCGCGCAGTCGATCGCCGCGCCCAGGCCCGAGGTCTCGAAGGTGTGCGGGCGCTCGGCCGGCAGGCCGAAGATGTCCGCGATCAACTGCATTGCCGCATCGCTCTGCGAGCCGCCGCCGGAAACGAGCAGGCGCGTGATCGGGGTTCCCGAACGCCTTTCGATACGCTCCTTGCCGGCACGCAGCGCATAGGCCAGGCCTTCGAGGATCGCCCGGTAGACGTGCGCGCGGGTATGCACGTCGCCGAAGCCGATGATCGCGCCCTTTGCCTCCAGCCCCGGTTCGCGGATGCCCGGCGACCAGTAGGGTTGCAGCAGCAGACCCATCGAGCCGGCCGGCACGCCGTCGACCAGTTCATCGAACAGCGCTTCGGGCTCGATGCCCAGCTGCGCGGCCCGCCGGGTTTCGTCCAGGCCGAACTCCCGCTTGAACCAGCTGACCATCCAGAAGCCGCGGTAGACCATCACCTCGTTGTTGTAATGGTCGGGGATCGCCGAGGGATACGGCGGAATCATCGGGGTGGTCTCCCGATAGGTGCGGCGCGTGGTGTTGATGGTGGCGGTGGTGCCGCAGGACAGGCAGGCCGTGCCCGGCTGCACGCCGCCGGCGCCGAGCACGTCGCAGGCCTTGTCGGCACCGGCGGCGATCAGCGGCAGTCCTTCGGGGATGCCGGTCAGCCGGCTGGCCTCGGCGCTGATGTGTCCCAGCAGCTCGCCCGGCTTGCGCAGCTCGGGCAACTGCTCGCGCCGCACCGGCATTGCCTGCCATTTCCAGTCGCGCGGCGCGGCCCATTGCCGGCGCCTGTAGTCGAACGGCAGGTACGCCACGCAGCAGGCCACCGAATCGACGAACCGGCCGGTCAGCCGGTGGGTGAGGAAGCCCGACAGCAGCAGCAGCTTGTGGGTGCGCGCCCAGATCTGCGGCTGCTGTTGCGCGATCCAGTTGACCTCGGCCTGGGCACGAAAATGATCCACCGTCGGCGTCGCGCCAAGCAGCCTGAACAGCCAGCCCCACGGCCCCTTGATCGGACCGCCGACCTCGGCCCGGCGCTGATCGAGCCAGACGATGGCCGGGCGCAGCGGCCGGCCCTGCGCATCCACGTTGATCACCGTGCCGCGTTGGGTGGTCAGCGCCACGCCCTTGATCAGCCGCTTGTCGATCGGTACCTGCGCCCACAGCCGCCGGCAGGCTTCGGCCAGGTTCTGCCAGTAATACTCCGGGTCCTGCTCGGCCCAGCCGGGCTGTGGCGAGACATACGCCTGCAATTCCACCTTGCCCTTGCCCAGCAGGTTGCCGTCGAGGTCGAACAGCAGCGCACGCACGCTCTGGGTGCCGTTGTCGATGGCCAGCAGACAGCTTGCTTCGCTCACGTCCCCGTCCTTTCGCGTAAGGAGTCTCGAATAACCTGGTTCCTGGCTCTTGCTGTAGGAGCGCACCCTGTGCGCGAATGCTTTTCTTCACGTGTGGCAAAAGCATTCGCGCACAGGGTGCGCTCCTACCAATTCCAGAGCATTCGCGCACAGGGTGCGCTTCTTCGGATCGGGGTTATTTCGAGGTGCTCCTTATCTGATCAGTGTCGAGTTTCGGTGCAGAGCGAAACGCATCATTTCATCCGTTCGGCTCACATGGCTCGGTCGCGGGCAGACTGTAGCAGCGCTGCCACAGTGCCAGGTAGCGATCTTCTTCCTGCTGCCAGCGCTCGTCGCTCCAGCCCAGGCGCGGCTGGCACAGACGGCGGATGCGCGGCAGCTCGGCGGCGGCGCCGCCGGCCAGCAGCAGGCCCAACCGGGTCCGGCGCAGCAGCAGATCGTCCAGGTGCAGCACCAGTTCCTGCTCGGCGGCCAGCGCCAGTTCGGCCCACAGCGTTTCGCTGGCGCCCACCTTCTCGCTGCCCAGTTGTGCCAGCAGGGCGGCCAGTGCCGGCAATTCGCGGCCATGGCGGCCGCACAGGCGCCGCTGCTGGTACGGCGCCAGCTGGGGCAGCGGTACCGGCGCCAGCGGACCGAATGTCGGGCCGTCGTCATCGGCGAAGGGCTTGCCGGTCATCGGCGCGCAGGCGCGCAGCACATCCAGCGCCTGCGGCCGGAAGGTGGTCAGCTTGCCGCCGGCCATGGTGACGCAGCCCGGTTCGGTCCACAGCGCATGTTCGCGCGTTTCGTCCGAAGGGCGGGTTCCGGCTGCACCGCTGCTGATCACCGGCCGCACCCCGGCCCAGCAGGACAGCACATCGGCCGGGCCGATCCGTGCTGCCGGAAACTGCTGGGCGCAGGCGGCCAGCAGATAGTCGACTTCGGCGGCGCTGATGCGCGGCTCCAGGTCGATGTCCTCGCGATGATCCAGGTCGGTGGTGCCGATCACCGTGGCGCCTTCCCACGGGAAAATGAAGATCGGGCGGCCATCGGTGGCGTGCAGGAAACTCAGGGCATGGGCCAGCGGCAGGCGCCACGACGGCAGCAGCAGGTGGCTGCCACGCAATGGCCGGATGTGCCTGGGGCCGACGGCTCGTCGCAGCCGATCGGACCAGGCGCCGGTGGCCAGCGCGGTCGCCCGGCTGCCGAAGCGGAATTGCCGGCCGCTCTCGCTGTCCTCGGCCAGCAGCCCGACGACCCGGTCGCCGTCGCGGCACAGCTCGACCACGCGCAGGCCGTTGAGCGCTTCGCCGCCCGCCGCCCGCGCCTCGCTCAGCACGCGGATCACCAGCCGCGCGTCGTCGGTCAGCGCATCGGTGAACAGCGAGCCGCCGAGCAGATCCTGCTCCTTCAGGCCGGGCGCGAGGTAGTGCAGCTGGGGCAGGGCGACATAGCGATGGTCGCGCCGGCCGGCCAGCACGTCGTACAGCGTGAGCAGGCCGCCCATGACCCCGGGTCCGGGAAAGGCGCCACGGTAATGCGGAAAGATGTAGCCCAGTGGAACGACCAGACCCGGCACCTCGCCGAGCAGCCGCTGGCGCTCGCGCACCGATTCATGGGTCAGCCGGAGATGGCCCCCGGCGACATAACGCAGCCCGCCGTGGACCATCTTGGACGAGCGGCTGGAGGTGCCCCAGGCAAAATCGCGCTGTTCGATCAGCAGACATTTCCAGCCGCGCCGTGCCGCTTCGCGCAGGATGCCGGCACCGCTGATGCCGCCGCCCACCACGATCAGATCCCACGCCTCGGCGGCCAGTCCGGGCAGGGCTTGTTCGCGCCAGCGGGCGTTCCAGGCAGCCATCGTCATTGCTCCAGCAGCACGCCGGGATTCAATCGGCGCTCGGGGTCGAAATGCACGGCCAGCGCCTGCAGCGCGGCGATGCCCAGCGCGCCTTTCTCCACCGGCAGATACGGCGCATGGTCGCGGCCGACGCCGTGCTGGTGGCTGATGGTGCCACCGTGCTCGACGATGGCACGGCTCGCCGCCTGTTTGAGGATCTGCCAGCGCACCAGCGTCTGCGCATGGCTGTCGGCCACGCGGAACAGGTAGGTGGTGTAGAGGCTCGACCCCTCGCCGTAGGCGTGCGACAGGTGGGTGAACACATGCACCGGCTCGCCCGGCAGCGCTTCGCGCAGACTGGTCTCGACCCGCTTCAGCAGGTCGTCGACGTTGATCCAGTCGGTCGCGGTTTCCAGCGTGTCCACCGCGTAGCCGGCCCGCCACAGGTTCTCGCGCAGGTAGGGAAAGCGGAAGCGGTTCTGCGCCCATTTCCTGCCGAGCAGGGTGCCGGTGAAGACGCCGCCGAAACCCTTCAGCAATCGTTTCGCCTGCCGCAGCGAGGCGGCGTTCTGCAGGCGCTCGCCGGTGACGCCGAAGGTCAGCATGCACTTGCCGCGAGCGGCGCCGCGCACGGCCAGATATTTTTCCAGCCACGCGATCTGCCCGGGGTGGCCGGCCAGCGCCAGCTGGGTTTCGGTCTCGATCGCGTTGGACAGACGCAGCATCGACAGCGGCACCCGCGCCTGGGCCAGTGTGCGGACGGCTTCGAGCGCCTGCGGCCAGGACGGCAGGAACACCGCGTGGAAATGTTCCTGCGCCGGCAGCCGGCTCACCCGCACCCGCACCTCGGAGATGACGCCGAAACGTCCCTCCGAGCCCAGCACGATCTCGCGCAGATCCGGCCCGGCCGAGGAGGCCGGGAACGTGGGAATCCGCAGCGGCCCGGCGAAGGTTTCCAGCGTGCCGCCGGCGAACAGCTGCTCGATCCGTCCGTAGCGCAGCGATTGCTGGCCGCTGGAACGGCTGGCCACCCAGCCGCCGAGGGTGGACAGCTCCCACGACTGCGGAAAGTGCCCCAGGGTGTAGCCGCGCGCGCGCAACTGGCTTTCCACCTGCGGGCCGTTGGCGCCGGGGCCGAAGGTGGCGATCCGGCTTGGCTCGTCCAGTTCGATCAGCCGGTTCATGCGTTCCAGCGACATCGTCAGCACCGGTCGCGCGCCGGCCTGCGGGGTGATGTGGCCGGCCACCGAGGTGCCGCCGCCGTACACGATGATGCTGGCGTCCTGCGCGCACGCCCAGGCCAGCAGTTCGCGGATTTGCGCGGCGGTTTCCGGATAGGCCACGGCATCGGGGAACAGGCCGAAATCGCCCGAACGCATCGCCAGCCAGTCCGGCAGGCTCTGCCCGCGGGCATGCCGCACGCGGTCTTCGGCGGTGCCGACCAGCAGCGGATGGGGCGGCAGGCGCGAAGGCGGCACCCGCGCCAGCACGCTGTCCAGGCTGGCATCGGGCAGCGGCCTGCCGATGCCTATGCGCGCCGCCAGGAAGGCCGCGCCCGGTTCCGGCAGCGCCACCGAGGTGGACTCCTCGCCCCAGCCGTTCCAACGCCGCATGCCGCCTCCTCAGGATTGACCGAACCAGTTTGCGTCGGCACGCATCGATCGCCAAGCTGCGCTCACCAGGCGATCGGTTTCTCCCCGGCAGCCTTGAGCGCGTGGTCGAGCGCGGCCAGGTCGTCCTGCTTCAGTCGTTTCCATGCGTCGAGCGTGGCGGTGAGTGTATGCGACAGGCTGGCATACGAGGCCAGCGCGTCGGTGCCGGGATCGGCATCGGCGCCGTCGACCGCCTGTGCGAGATTTTCCAGATCCATCGACAATGCGCGCAGGCTGTCGGTGCGCCGGGGCGGGCTGCCCATGGTGTTGCGCGGATCGGGATGCAGCTGCACGCCGGACAGGTCCGTCGCCTTCGCCAGCACGGCTCCGATCTGCGTGCGCAGGCTGCCGTCGGCGCTCGCCTGCCGCGCATCCAGCGCCTTCAGCAGCCGGCTCGCCTCGGCACCCGCCGCGGCACTGCGTACCGCGGCATCTTCCACCTTGCGCGCCAGCACGAACTCGCGCTGCAGGGCGGCGTCGGAAACCTGCACGCGCGGATCGGGCAATACCCGCAACGGCTGCCGATAATGCCGGCCGTTGACGCCGAGCTCGATGCGGTACTGGCCGGGCGGCGCCCATACGCCATCGACCGGCCCCCGGTTCGATGCGGGCACGGCCGGCGGCGGGTAGCGCAGATCCCACACGAAGCGATGCATGCCCGCCGCCGTGGACAGCCGCATCGGCGGCGGCACCCATTCCGGCGCATAGGCGAGCTTGGCCGGATCCGGGGCGGTCGCCTTGTCGGCGCTGCTGAAGCTGCGCACGGTGTGGCCTTGCGCATCGAACACGGTGAGCGTCACCGGCCCCTTGACCGTCCCGGGCAATACGTAGTCGATGCTGGCGCCGTCGGGCGGGTTGGCGGCGGTCGGCTCGTCCTTCGGCAGCGGCGTGCCGGTGAAGCTGGGCGGGCGCACGCGGATCGCGTCGGCCGGCCTGAACAGCGTGGCGGCGTCCGCGTGCACGCCGTCCATCTGCCGCAGCGCGCCGACGTCGTCCATGATCCAGAAGCCGCGGCCGTGCGTGGCGATCACCAGATCGTTGCCGTGCACGTCGATGTCGCGCACCGAGGTCGCCGGCAGGTTCTGCTGGAGGCTCTGCCAGTGTGCGCCGTCGTCGAACGATACATAGATGCCGCGCTCGGTGCCGGCGTACAGCAGACCCTTGCGCACCGGATCCTCGCGCACCACGTTGACGAAGCTGTTGGACGCGATGCCGGCGGTGATCGGCGTCCAGCTGGCGCCGCCGTCGCCGGTGCGATAGATGGTCGGGGTGTCGTCGTCCAGGCGATGCCGGTCGATCGCCAGATAGGCAACCCTGGCATCGAAGCGGGACAGCTCGATCCCGGCGACCTTCGACCATGGCGTGAGCGCCTTCGGCGTGACGTTGCGCCAGTGCGCGCCGCCGTCGTCGCTGCGCCAGACCAGGCCGTCGTCGGTGCCCACCCACAGCGCCTGCGCGCTCAGCGGCGAGGGCGCGATGGTGTAGATCACGCCGCGGCGCCGGCTGACGTGGTTGTCGTCGTTCGCCGTGGCGGGGTCGAGGCTGGCCGGCGTGCCGGCGTCCTCGCGGGTCAGGTCGGGGCTGATCGGCGTCCAGTGCTCGCCGCCGTCGACGGTGCGGAACAGCCGCTGGTTGGCGAAGTACAGCGTGCGGGTGCCGCGTCGGGAGAACGTCAGCGGCAGCGTCCAGGCGCCGCGGTAATGCGCGGCCGGGTAGGCCAGGGTGGGATCGACGTTGCGGGTCTGGCCGGTGCGGGTGTCCAGCTTGTCGACCTTGTTGCCGTAGACGATGTCCGGATCGTCCGGATCGGGCGCGATCATGCCGCTCTCGCCGCCGGCGGTGATCTCGTGGAACTGCTCCATGCTGATGCCGTCACGGCTGTCGGTGCGGCTGGGCAGCGCCACCGCGCCGGAATCCTGCTGCGCGCCGTAGACCCAGTAGGGGAAGCGGTTGTCGGTGCTGACGTGGTAGATCTGCGCGGTCGGCTGGTTCTGCCAGCTGCTCCAGGTCTTGCCGCCGTTGAGGGTGATCTGCGCACCCTGGTCCACGCCCAGGATCTGCCGGTCCGGGTCGGTCGGGTCGATCCACATCTGGTGGAAATCGTCGCCGGTGGGATCGCCCTTCAGCGCGATGAAGTTTTTGCCGCCGTCGTCCGAGCGCAGCACGATGGTGTTCATCACGTAGACGCGGTCGGCGTTCTTCGGGTCCACCGTGAGCCGGCAGAAATACCAGCCGCGCTGCCAGATGCGCTGGTCGCCGGTGACGTGCTGCCAGTGCGCGCCGCCATCGTCGGAACGGTACAGGCCGCCTTCGCCTCCCGCGGCGTCGACCAGCGCGAACACGCGGTTCGGCCGGCTCGGCGCCACCGCGATGCCGATGCGGCCGGGATGCGCGGGAAAGCCGTTGCCCTGCACCGCGTTCCAGTGGCTGCCGCCGTCATGCGACACGTACAGCCCGCTGCCCGGCCCGTTCGAGGGCGGGTACACGCTCCACGGCGGGCGCCGGGTCTGCCACAGCGCCGCGTAGATCGTGTCCGGGTCGCCGGGCTTGAACGCCAGGTCGATCGCGCCGGTGTCGGCGTCCTTGAACAGCACCTTGCTCCAGTGCGCGCCGCCGTCGGTGGAGCGGAACACGCCACGTTCGGCGTTCGGCCCGTAGGCATGGCCCAGCGCCGCCACGAACAGCACGTTCGCATTGCGCGGGTCGACCAGCACGCTGGCGATCTGCCGGGTGTCGTCCAGCCCGATGTGCGACCAGTGCCTGCCGGCATCGGTGCTCTTGTACATGCCGTCGCCGTGCGCGATGTCCGAGCGCATGTCCGCTTCGCCGGTGCCCACGTAGATCGTCTTCGGATCGGACGGCGCCAGCGCCAGCGCGCCGATCGAGCCGACCTTCTCGCTGTCGAAGAGCGGCTGCCAGGTGCGCCCGGCATCCGCCGTGGCCCACACGCCGCCATCCACCGCGCCGAAATAGAAATGCCGGCTGTCGCCCGGAATCCCCGTCACCGTCAGCACGCGACCGCCGCGGAACGGACCGATCAGTCGCCAGCTCAACCCCTGGTACAGCGACGGATCGACCGAGGCATGCGCGGCGAAGGTGGTGGCGAGGCCGAGGGCGAGCACGGCAAGGACACGGCGCAGGTGCATGGGGAGCTTCCTGGTGTGGTCAGGTCAAGGCCTCCAGTGTAGGGCGCTTCGACAGGTCGCGCTTATGGGTCGAAAGTCATGGGGCGGTGCAGGCTGCCGTCGACCCGACACGGACAGCCGAGCGTGCCGGAGCGCACGCTGTGCGGGATGCTCTCGCTCGATCAGCTTGATTCCAGAGCAAGGGCAAGAGCATTTCGTCTGCCTGCGGCAGACGAGTCACCTTTCTGCGTCGCCAAGAGAAACGTGACCCAAAGAGCATGTCCCCGGTCTCATGGATTAGATTCTTGCGGGAGTTACTCCTACCGTGATGCTGTCTCCGATTACCGCCTAGCTAGATAGAAGAGCTGCTCAACCGAGCTGTCCAATGCATGCGCCAATTTCAAGGCCAGGAACGTCGATGGAACCATTCGCCCCATTTCAATGGCATTGATCGACTTACGTGTGGTGTTACTCAGCGCAGCAAGATCTGCCTGCGTCAGATTCCTCTCGGCACGTCGCACCTTAAGGTGATTCGCCAACTGCTCCCGACCCATTGGTCAAGCTCGATCGAACAACAGAAAGCAGGCTAGAAAGCCGATGGCACCGGTTGCTACTGCGAGTACAGCGACCATCTGACCAGATAAATCGACCCCCATGGTGGCAGTTGTGAAGCCAAGCGCGGCCAGTTCCCCAAGCATCAGGAAGAAGGCCCATTTGTATGCACGGCTGATTGCGGCCACTCTCAATTCGTCATGTGCCACCAGTTCGCGCTCTTCTGAAGTCACCTTCGCCGCGACTTTTCCCATGCCGCGGTTGACCCAGATAGCGCCAAACGCGATGCCGATGGGGATGACCACTGCTAGTAACGTTCGCCGTGTCTCACCGGCAAAGACGAACGAAGCTGCCAGCGCAAGCGCAACGAGCAGCGCCAGCCAGACCCCACGTCGTTCGGTCTTGATCAACCTGTCCGTCTGATCTCTGGTCTCACTTTTCATAGTCGCTATTCCCCGCAGTGCTCTCACGGAGCGAGAGTGGAAGAATATAACCTATAGGTTACATATAGCAACCTAAGCGTGACATTTCGGCGGATGCACCAAAGCTCTGCGACCGACAGTTCGCTGCTAAATCAACATGTCAGGAAAAGCCTAGCGAACCTGACCGAAGGCTCGAGAAGCTGATAGAAGTTTGCAATCATAAAGCTTGGCGAAGTCCGACGAAAGGTCGGCGAGCTGAGCGGTGTGCCGCTGGTGTACCGCAAACCGGCGGCAATCACCGCATCTTCCCGGCTACGGCCAGAGGAAGAAAAAGCTTGCGTGGCGAGCCGGGAAACTCGATGAGGCCGCGATGCCGATGGAAGGCCGTGGCGGCTTCGTGCTTGGCGTCCACCACCATCGCGCAGGACGCCACCTCGGATCGGATCGCGCGTTCCAGTGCATTGGCCAGCAGCGACGTGCATGCGGTTGCGGACGGCCTGCAAATCGGGGTCATCCGAGGCGCCTTTGCACGATGCGCGCACGGGTTCGCCTGACGCCGGTTTTCGCCAGCGCCTGCAGCGCCTTGCGATCGGGTTCGGCAAATGGCGAGCCGTCACCGCAGTGGTCGAGCAGCAGCGCATAGTCCTGCGCCTCGCCCAGCAGCGTGGTCATCGCCTTGTCCCGATCGATGCCGGATTTTTGCAGCGCGGACAGTTCGACGAGCGCCCGCCGTTGTTGCAGCACGCGCCGCGCGCGGCGACGCCAGCGGTGCCAGTCGTTGTCATGCATGCTGCGGCGTGCCCGTTTGGCCGCGGCTGCGGCCTTCGACTCGCTGTGTTGCAGCGACCGCAGCGCATCCTTCTCCCGCAAGTCCTGCCACGGCAGCGCCTGCAGTTCCGCTGCCAGGGCGGCCAATGCAGCGCGCCGGTCCGCAAAACCGGCATCGTCATGCAAGGCGAGCCGCGCCTGTGTGCCGCGTCGCCGCGTCGCGGCGCGGCGTGCGCGATCGAGCAGCGGACCCGTCGCGGGGGCGGTGTGTTTTTTCGTCAGGCGATCCAGTGTTTCGACCAGTGCCTGGGCATCGCGCAGACTCGACAGGCTGCGGTTGACGCGGCGCAGTTGACGGTCGATGGCGACTCCATCGGGCCCCAGCGTGGATGCGCCCAGGGCCAGCACGGCGCGGGTGTGGCGCAACGCCTTGCGTGCCTGGTGCACACCGGCGTGCAATCGTGCGCCGCGCCAGCCCAGAAACTGGACCGCCTGCATCAGGGTGTTCGCCGCGTGCATACGCAACGGCTCGCCCAACATCGCCGTTGCGGGATCCAAGCGCTCGTGCCGATCGCCCACGTGCATCTCCAGCCGGGTTCGGGTGCATGCCGTCAGCGGGGCAGGTGCTGGCAGCCGGCTGTGCATCTTGCACCATGTTCCTGTGACGACGGGGTGGTTGGCGGCCTCTCCCTGCAACTTCTCCCTGCGTACTGCCTCTTGATCACATCTGTATCGCCGCGACATTCCCGCGTTTACGCCCGTCATCCCGCGAAACCGCTTTTTGCTCGTCATCCCAGCGAAAGCTGGGATCCAGCGTCTTTAGCTCGTGCGCGCCATGCATCAGGCGTCTTCGAGCGAAGAGCGAAGTCGCTGGATCCCAGCTTTCGCTGGGATGACGAGCCAGCTTTCGCTGGGATGACGAGCCAGCTTTCGCTGGGATGACGAGCCAGCTTTCGCTGGGATGACGAGCCAGCTTTCGCTGGGATGACGAGCCAGCTTTCGCTGGGATGA
>JAGWNA010000009.1 GCA_028871555.1 Lysobacteraceae bacterium | reverse complement strand
GTAGTCGAAATCCTCGCGGCTGATGGCGCAGCTGGACGCGATGTGGTCCTTGATCAGCCGCAGCCACTCGGTCTGTTCGGGGGTGAACGACGTGGCGCGCTGCGCAGTGTGCCGGAAGATCCAGGCCTGGAAACGCTTGTCCACGCTGTCGGCGAAGGGCTTGAGTTCGTCGTCCATCCCCAGCGCGAAGCGCACCAGCGCCACCAGGTCGGTGAGCTGGCGGCGGGTGTCGGCGCTTTTCACCTTGCTGGCCTGCACGCGGGCGTAGGCGGACCACAGGCGCTCGGTGGTGAGCATCAACGGCGGGCGGCTCAGCGCCTCGTGCAGGTCTTCGATCATGGCGAAGGTGAGCGGGCGGCGCTGGTAGGGCTGGGCGTAGAAAAAGCCCAGCGCGGCGATCTCGTCCTTGTGCTCGCTCAGGTAATCGGCAAATGCCTGCACGGTGGCCTGCGCCTTGGCCTCGGCCTGCGCGCCAAAGCCCGAGAAGGTGACCTGATCGAGGTTGAGGTGGTCGATCAGCTGCTCGTGTTCGCGGCGGGCGGTTTCCAGCATGTTGCGCAAGGCGGGATCGTCGAACGGCTGGCAGGCAGCGGCGATGCGCTGCTCGCGGGCGGCATCGAGTTCGCCCGGGGTGAGGGTGTCCTCGCTGCGGGTGATGCCCGCGGCTTTGGCGGCGTCCAGCGCATCGGCCACCACGCGATCCGTGTCCACCGCTTCGATCAGGCCGCGGGCCAGATCGCGCAGGCCGAGGCCAAGGCGCAGGCCACCGTGCAGGCGGTTGCCGAGGCTGAGCACGGTGTCCTCGTCGCGACCGCCGACGGCGATGCTCTTGAGCAGCTGCTCCAGGCTGGCGCCGGGCTTCTTCTCCAGCGGACGACTTTCGGTCTTGAGGGATTTCTCCACGCCCACGGCGTCGATCAGCACGAAGCGGGTCTTGGCGCTGTCGGCGCTGCCGCTGACCTTTTTCAGCGATTCGTAATCCAGGCTGCGCACGCCGCGACCCTTCATCTGCTCGTAGTAGCCCCTGGAGCGCACGTCGCGCATGAACAGCAGCACTTCCAGCGGCTTCACGTCGGTGCCGGTGGCGATCATGTCCACGGTGACGGCGATGCGCGGGTGGTAGTCGTTGCGGAAGTTGGAGAGCACGGTGTCCGGGTCGTCGCCCGGCACCGGCTTGCCGGTGCCGGCATCGACGCCCGAAAGGCGTTGCCCTCGCCGTAGACCTCGCGCACGATCTGGATGATGTCGTCGGCGTGGCTGTCGGTCTTGGCGAAGATCAGGGTCTTGGGCACTTCCTGCCGGCTGGGGAACAGGGCGTTTTCCACCGCGCTTTTCATCGCCTGGATCACGGTGCGGATCTGGCTGGGGTTGACCACGGAGCGGTCCAGCTCCTTGCCGGTGTAGTCGATGTCCTCTTCCGTTTCGGCCCAGCGCTTGGCGCGGGTTTCGCGATGGCGGTGGTCCACCCATTCCTTCGCCTTGACTTCGGCGCCGGCCCTGGTGATCCGGGTTTCGATCTCGTAGACGTCGTAGCCCACGTTGACGCCATCGATCACCGACTGCTCGTAGCTGTACTCGGCCACCACGTTCTCGTTGAAGAAGCCGTAGGTGCGCTTGTCCGGTGTGGCGGTGAGGCCGATGAGGAAGGCGTCGAAATAGTCCAGCACCTGCTTCCACAGGTTGTAGATGCTGCGGTGGCACTCGTCGATGACGATGACGTCGAACGTTTCGATCGGCACCGCGGGGTTGTAGCGGACTTCGCGCGCCGGCCTGGTGCCGGCAGGCAGCTCGGCCAGCGAGATGTCCTCGGCGGAGTCGTCGATGGCCTCGCCCGAGAGAATCGAATACATGCGCTGGATGGTGCTGATGCACACCTGCGCGTGCGGATCGATGCGGCTGCTGGCCAGGCGCTGCACGTTGTAAAGTTCGGTGAACTTGCGGCCGTCGTCCGGCGGCGCGTAGGCCATGAACTCCTGGTGCGCCTGCTTGCCGAGGTTGCGCGTGTCGACCAGGAACAGGATGCGCCTGGCGCCGCCGAACTTCAGCAGCCGGTAGACCGAGGTGATGGCGGTGAAGGTCTTGCCGGCGCCGGTGGCCATGTGCACCAGCGCGCGCGGCCTGGCCTGCGCCAGCGACTTTTCCAGGCCGGTGACGGCACCGACCTGGCAATCTCGCAGGTTTTCCTTAGGCAGCGGCGGCATCTGCGTCGTCAGTCGCTGGCGCAGGGTGTCGGGCTGGGCCGCCCATTCGGCCAGCGTGCGGGGCTGGAAGAAGTGGAACACCTCGCGGGCCCGCGGGCGCGGGTCGCCGGCGTCGGTGAAGTGGATGATCTGGCCGGTGCTCTCGTACAGGAAGCGCAGCGGCGCGTTGTTCTTGCGCCATTTGAGTCGGGAGCCGGCGTAGCGCTCGGTCTGCGCTTCGTGCACGGTGAGGTTTTCGCCGGCCTCGTCGCGCTTGGCCTCGATGACACCGACCGGCTGGCGGTCCACAAACAGCAGGTAGTCGGCCGGGCCGGTGTCGGTGGGGTATTCGCGCACGGCGATGCCCGATGCGGCGCCCAGGTTGATCTGCTTCATGCCCTGCACGACCCAGTCGGCGGCTTCCAGCTTCTGGTCGATCAGCAAGCGAGCCTTTGCCTCCGGTGTCATGCTCGATTCCCTTCGCCGGTCAGGCGGGCTGATGCATCTCTGCGGACGGTATCCGGCGTTCGATCCCCGCATGTTACGTCGATACTGCGACCGGTGCAGGTGGCCAAATGAAACACTCCAGCTTTACAGTCACATCAAACATTGGCTCAGTGTGGCGCCCTTTCCGAACGAGGCAAGTTCCACACTGTTCCGGCTCATCGCGCGGCTGCGGCATTTCCATCAGGTCTTGTCGATTCCCGCCGGACGGCCTCACAACCGGTAGCGCTTGATCTTGTACCAGAGCGCCCGCTCGCTGATCTCCAGCAGGCGGGCGGCGGCGGCCTTGTTGTTGTTGCGGCTCAAGGCCGCTTCGATGAGACGCCGCTCCAGCGCCTCGACGTGCTCCTTCATGGACAGCGACTCGAAGGTCTCCGACGGCGGCTGCGGCCGGTCCGCCTCGACGCGTCCCGCCTGCACGACCTCGGCCGGAAAGTGCTCGAGGGTGATCTCGTTCCCCCGGCACAGGACGGCGGCACGCTCCATCAGGTTTTCCAGTTCCCGCACATTGCCCGGCCAGGCATAAGCCGCCATCCGCTCCAGCGACTGCGGCGACAGCCGCGGCACCTTGCGGCCGAGCTCCAGCGAGTACTTGTGCAGGAAGTGTTCGGCCAGCAGCGGGATGTCCGCCTTGCGCTCGCGCAACAGCGGCACGTCGATGCGCACCACGTTGAGGCGGAAATAGAGATCCTGCCGCAGCAGCCCGTCCGCGACCGCCTGCTGCGGATCCCGGTTGGTCGCCGCCACGACCCGCAGGTCCACCGGCGTGGCGACGTTCGTGCCCAGACGCTCGATCGTGCCCTCCTGCACCACGCGCAGCAGCTTGGCCTGCAGCGCCAGCGGCATCTCGGTGATCTCGTCGAGGAAAATCGTGCCGCCGCTGGAGAGCTCGCACTTGCCGACCCGGTCGCGCATCGCGCCGGTGAAGGCCCCCTTGGCGTGGCCGAACAGTTCGCTTTCCAGCAGTGCTTCGGGGATCGCGGCGCAGTTGATCGGTACAAACAGCCCGCTGCGTCCCGAGGCCTGGTGCAGGGCCCTGGCCACCAGCTCCTTGCCGGTGCCGGTCTGGCCGGCGATGAAGATGTTGCTGCGCGCCGGCGCCACCTGCTGCACCAGCCGGTAAAGCTCCCGCATCCTGTCGCTGACGCCGATGAACTCGCCCCAGCCCTTGGAGATCTCGTCCCGCAGGAAGCGGTTCTCGCGCTGGATCGCGCTCATCGCCAGCGCCCGCGTGACCGCCAGCTCGACGGTCTCCATCTCGAACGGCCGGATGATGTAATCCACCGCACCGAGCTTCATCGCCTCGACGGCCGTCTCGATCGTGCCATAGGCGGTCAGCACGATCACCGGCACTTCCTCGCCGCGTTCGCGCAGGTCGCGCAGCAACCCGATGCCGTCCTTGCGCGGCATCCGCAAATCCGTCAGCACCAGATCGAAGGAGCCGGCGTCGATCGCCGCCAGCGCCTCCACCCCATCGCCCGCCTGGACCACCTCATGGCCCATGTTCTTCAGCGACAACTCGAGGATGCGGCGCATCTTCGCCTCGTTGTCGACCACCAGAATCCGTCTCGCGCCCATCGTTTCCGCTACCTCGTCTCGAACCGGAGATTGAAAGAAGCGCCGCCGGATGCACTCTCCGAAACGCCGATCTCCCCGCCGTGCACCTGCACGATCTGCTGCACTACCGTCAAACCCAGCCCGATGCCGCCTTCGCGGTGACTGAAGAAGGGGTCGAAGATGCGCTGGCGCAGATCCGGCGGCACCCCGGGGCCGTCATCCGTCACGCTGACCCAGAGCGCACCCTTCTCCCGGTGCGTGCTGACCGTCACATGCCCTCCGGCAGGGACGAATGCGAGCGCGTTGAGCACCAGGTTGAGGAAGACCTGCATCATCTGCTCGCGGTCGCACTCGAACATCATCTCCTGCGCCTCGAACTCGCGTGCCAGCCGCACCCCGGCATTGTCCGCCCTGGAGGCCAGCAGGCCGATCACCGAATCGACGATGGCATGCAGGTCTTGCCGGCTGAAGTCCGGCGGCGTGGGTCGCGCGCTTTCCAGCAGCATGGTCACCAGCCGGTTCAGCCGTTCGGTCTCGCTGAGGATGAAGCCGATCAGCTCGCGCTCCTTCTCGCCCAGGTCCGTCTGGCGCTCGAGCAACTGGGCGGAACTGCGGATGATGCCCATCGGCGTGCGCACCTCGTGGGCCATGATCGCCGCCATCTCGCCGACCACGGCCAGCTTGCCGGCGCGCACGATCTGCTCGCGCGAACGCTCCAGCGCCTGGATCATCTCGACGTAGGCCAGCTGAAGCTCCTCCACTTCGGAAATGGTCGTCGCCGGCAGCACCGGCAACGCCACCCCGCCCTGGCGGAAACGGCGGGTGAACTCGGTCAGGGCCACGACCGGCTGCGCGATGCGGGCGGCCAGCCGCGAGGAGATCCAGAACCCCAGCAGCAGCGTCAGCACGAGCACGACCAGCATGGCCCAGAGCAGGCGCCAGACCGGCCAGAAGGAGATGCTGGTCGGCTCGACCATCAGGATGTGCCAGCCCAGTCCCTTGAACTGCTGATAGCCCGCGGACGTGGCGGCGCCGACCAGCAGCGAGCGGTAGCCGAGCACCGCGCCGTCATGGATGTAGGAGACGGAGCCCTCTTCGGGAACGCTCCAGTGACTGAGCTTCAAGCGGGAAAGGTCGAGACTTCGACGCAGCACCGCCGACCCTGCGATCACCCGCCTCTCCCGATCCAGCAGCAGCAGGCTGACCGGCCCGCCGGCCACCGCCTGGTCCAGCAGATCCAGCACCGCACGGCGATCGAGCAACGCATACAGATTGCCGATCGTGCCCTGGCCGAAAGCGTTCGGAATCGCCGTGCGCAGGACAACCGCATCACCGGCATGCCCATGCACCGGCTCGATGAACACGCTGTTGAGCGTCGCGCCTGTCACTTTCTCCCATGCGGCGGCGACCGGTCCCTGACGACCGATCAGCGCCGGGTCGCTCGCCGCCACGATGCGTCCGGTGGCATCGGTGCACAGCAATGCCTGGTAGACCGTGCCCTGCCCGGCGCGCAAGTCGGAAAGGAAGTGCGAGAGGCGCTTGTCGACATCGTTGACGCGGATGTCCTGCATCACCTCGAGGTTGCGCCAGACCCGCATGTTTTCCATGTGCGCGAACAGGAAGGTATCGATGCGCTGCATCACGGTGCTCGCGCCGAACTGGAGATTGCCGGCAATCTCCAGCTGCAGGGCGCGGCGGAACTCGAAGAAGGACAACGCCCCGATGACCAGGGTGGAGCCGAGCAGCAGGCCGAACAGCACGCGCAACAGCGCCTGGCGTGTCGTCACGGCCTGTTTCCGCCATCAGCACATGATGAATGATGCCTGCCCATGAATGCCCAACCCGACCAGGGAGATGTCCGCCAGGACCGCAGCCGCAGCCACGAGGCAAGTCGCACAGGTGGCGCGGGCCGCGCGCCGGGTCGAGTGTGTCCGAGGCCGCCGCCCTCGGCAAGCACGGCGGTTGTCGCCCGTGGCGATGATTGCGGCAACCGGATCGGGCACGCGCCGAGGCCGCCGCCGCAGCTTGCCTCGGTCATGCATCGGCAAACCGGTTTGCTGGCACTTTGCGGGCATCCCCGATAAAGTCCCGCCGGACGTCACCCGGCCGATCCCGGATCGGTCCGGGCGGCAGCTGGCATACCCTGCAGCCATGATGCATGCGCGCAAGGCCGCATCAGCTTGCTGGCGGTCATCCGGGCCACTGCCGGCACACCCGCTCCACTGCTCTGGGTTCCCGTCGCATGCACAAGCCATCATGAGATCCCCGGCACGCCACCCGCGACGCCACGGCGTGATCGCCGCCTGGCTGGTCCTGATCGCGCTGGCCGGCATTCGCCCGGTCCGCGCTGCCGACACGGATGCCGCCTGGCAGGCGCAACCTTATCAGTTGGGCCAGGGGCTGTACTTTCCGCAGCAGGGTCTGCGGATCGGCGGCTACGCCAATGTGCACTACTACGACGTGCGCGATCATCGCACCACCCTCGCCGTCAACGATCTGAGCCTGTTCCTGACCAAGAGCATCGGAACCCGCTGGAAGCTGTTCACCGAGGTGGAGGCCAGCAATGTGCTGTCCGTGAATGGCGGTCAGTCGACCCGCCGCGACTCCGACATCGACGTCGAGCGCCTGTACGTCGACTACCTCGCCCATCAAGGGATCACCCTGCGTTTCGGCAAGTTCCTCACGCCGGTCGGACAGTGGAACCTGATCCATGCCGATCCGCTGGTGTGGACCGTCTCGCGTCCGCTGGTGACCACCGCCGCGTTTTCCCAGCACGCCACCGGAGCCATGATGCTGGGCACCGTGACGGTTCTCCACCATGACCTGGACTACTGGCTGTTCGCCGATGACAGCAAGTCCCTGGAGCCGGCGCGCAACCGCGATCTTGCCTACGATGCATTCGGTGCCGACAGCTCGCTGAGGAACAACTTCCAGCATGCCGTGGGCGGGCGTGTGCTGTATCACATGCTCGACGACCGGCTGAGTGTCGGCGCATCGTATATCGATTACACGATCAGGCAGCCGAACCAGCGCTACCGTCTCGTCGGCCTCGATTTCAGCTGGTCGGGCGAACACTTCAACCTCAGCGGCGAAGGTATCCATCGCACCAGCGCGGGCGCCAACGTCCCCGCTGAATACGGCGGTTTCCTGCAGACGGAAATCCCCCTGGCGCAACGCCTCTATCTGGTTGGCCGGTATGAGCACTATCGCAGTTCCATACCGCCGCAGAGCACGACGGTCCGGGTCGTGGCGCTCAACTTCCACCTGCAGCCCGGCATCGTGCTCAAGCTCGAACGGCGCGATGGCGTGAACAATGCGGAGCTGTCCCCCAGCGGCTGGCTTGCCGCCGTTGCGGTGCTGTTCTGAGATCGATGTCGCATCCACGCCCAAGGCTGCCGGCGGCATCGCTCCTCCTTGGCGTTTTGCTGCTGGCCGGCAGCATGCCCGCGCCGGCGGGCGAGACGC
Organism: Lysobacteraceae bacterium; assembly: GCA_028871555.1. Taxonomy (GTDB): domain Bacteria; phylum Pseudomonadota; class Gammaproteobacteria; order Xanthomonadales; family Rhodanobacteraceae; genus Rhodanobacter. Next base: position 61,368 of record JAGWNA010000009.1, on the reverse strand, counting down.
AGGTCGCGGTGATCGTTTCCGGTCGCGCACCGCGCGTCTCGTTCGACCAGGCCATGCTGCGTGCCATTTATCTGAAGAAGATCTTCATCGGCCCGGATGGCCGCAGACTCATTCCGGTCAACCTGCCGCCCGGCAATCCGCTGCGCGACGCTTTCTCCCATGTGCTGATCGACATGCGCGATGCGCAGCTGCAGGAGTACTGGAACCGGCAGTACTTTCAGGGCACCAGTCCGCCCTACGTGCTCGGATCGCAAAAGGCGGTCGTGCGCTTTGTGGCCGAAACCCCGGGTGCCATCGGCTATGTCTGGCCCTGCCATGTGGATTCAAGCGTCCGCACGGTGCTGCTGATTTCACTGTCCGCTCCGGCCACGGGACAGGATCCGGAGGCATGCCCGGCAAATCCGCAGCCCTGACCGGCTGCCGGCAAGCCATCGACAATCCGTGCAGACAATTTTTGCGTACTGCAGGATTTGCTGCCTCGGCCAGTACCCGGATAACGATTTTTTACATCGCGACTCAATGACATGGACGGTTGGCACGAATCCCGCTAAGCGGACTGCATCCATACCCATAGCGTGAAACGCCAGCATGCCTTTCCCCCCGACGAACCTCGACAGCGATCCGTGCATCCTGGAAGGGGTCCAGCCGATCCTGTCCGAATTGCAGACACCGATTTCCGTCAGGATCGTCGATGACGGACACCAGGAACGCAATGCGGTCGAACGATTCATCCATCACGCATTCCGCCAGGCCTATGGCGCCGACGTTCAGTCGTATTGCCCGACACTGCTGAGCTTTCGTGACGACAACCACCAGCGTGCCGCGGTGGGCTACCGCGATGGCTGCATCGAGCCGCTGTTCGCCGAACAATATCTTTCCCGTCCCGCCCACGAAGTGATTGCTTCGCATACCGGCAGCACGATCGAACGCCGCAGCATCGTCGAAGTGGGAAACCTCGCCCTGGGCCACGCCGGGGAAGCGCGCTGGGTGATCGCGGCCTTGACCATCTTCCTGCACACGCTGGGCTATCGCTGGGTCCTGTTCACCGCGATCAGGCCTCTGGTCAATGCGTTCCAGCGCCTGGGCATGAACCCGGTGAGACTCGTCGAGGCCCGCGCCGGGCAGCTCGCCGACAAGGGCGCGGCATGGGGCTCCTACTACGCTGCACACCCGTTCGTGTATGCCGGCAATATCGACTCCGGCTACCAGAAATTGCACCACCACGTATCGCACAGCCAGCCCATGTTGCGGGCGCTGTTGCGCGACATGTCGCTGCAGGCTCGCGACATCGGCGCACCGGCCCAGTCGTGCTGCGGTGGTCGCTGATGCAACGGATCCTGCAACGCGTGGCCGATCACGCCCGGCTGCGAGGCGCGCAGACGGCGCTGGTGGATGACGCCACGGAACTCGATTACGCGACCCTGCAGCAGGCCATCGTCGCTGTGGCCGATGCGCTCGACGGCAAGCGGGTGGCGCTGCTGCTGGACAACAGTTGTGCCTGGGCGGTGGTCGACCTGGCACTGGCGCAGCGGGAAGCGGTGTGCGTCCCGATTCCGCCCTTCTTCACCGACGCCCAGCTGCTGCATCTGATCGGCGATGCCGATCCCGACCTCGTCGTCAGCGACCAGCCGGCGCGGTTGCAGGCGCTGACCGGGCTGGCCGCGGCCGGCCCGCTGGAAGTCGCCGGCAGGACGCTGTTCCTGTTCCGGCGCTCGAGCAGGGGCACCGGCGAACTGCCGCCGGACACGCGCAAGATCACCTACACGTCGGGCACCACGGGCCAGCCCAAGGGCGTCTGCCTGTCCGGCCATGCGATCGCCCAGGTGACGCTTGCGCTGGCCCATGCGGCGGATGCCAGCGCGACGGATCGCAGCCTCTCGCTGCTGCCGCTGTCGACCCTGCTGGAGAACATCGGCGGCGTTTACGCACCGCTGTTCAGCGGCAGTCGCGCGGCATTGCCTTCGCTGGCCACCTGCGGTTTCAGCGGATCGAGCAGCGTGAAGCCCGAGCTGCTGATCGCCGCGCTGCATCGTTACGCACCGACGGCAACCATCCTGGTACCGCAGTTGCTCAAGTTGCTGGTGGAGTCGGTAGCGGCCGGCGCCGGATTGCCCGGCACCTTGCGTTTCATGGCGGTGGGCGGTGCGCCGTGCGCCGCGACGCTGATCGATCGCGCACGGAAACTGGGTTTCCCGGTCTACGAAGGCTATGGCCTGTCCGAGGCGGTTTCGGTGGTGAGCCTCAACCGTCCGGGCTCGGACCGGGTCGGCAGCGTCGGCCGGCCGCTTCCCCATGTCCGGGTCAGGATCGCCGATGACGGCGAGATCATGGTCGCCGGCGAACTGTTCGGCGGGTATCTGGGCGGCGAACCGTTCACCCGGATCGAATGGCCCACCGGCGATCTGGGCCGCTTCGACGAGGACGGCTATCTGCATGTCGTGGGCCGCAAGAAGACCGCCTTTGCCACCGCCTTCGGCCGCAACGTCGCTCCGGAATGGGTGGAAGGCGAGCTGACCAGCAGTGCAGCGATCATGCAGGCCGCCGTATTCGGCGAGGGACGCGCAAGCAACGTCGCCGTCATCGTGCCGCACCCCGCCGCAGACCGGAACCTGATCGAGCACGCCGTGGCGGCGGCCAACGCCCGCCTTCCCGACTACGCGCGCGTCCGTGCATGGTGCCCGGCCGAGGCCGCCTTTTCGGCGGCCAACGGACTGGCCCGTGGCTCGGGAAGCCTGGATCGCGAAGCGATCGCGCGCCATTACACCACCGCACTGGAAGCCCTTCATGCAGCCCACGCACACTGCGTCGACCTTTGAACAACTGGTGTCCGGCACCGAAACGAGCCGGAACGCCTTCCTCGCCATCCCGATCATCCAGCGCGCGCTGTGTGGCAACGTCACGCTCGCCGAATATGTGACCTTCCTGGGGCAGGCCTACCATCACGTCCGTCAGACGGTGCCGCTGCTGATGGGTGCGGGCTACCACCTGCCCGAGCGCCTGCGCTGGATGCAGCCGGCGATCATCGAATACATCGACGAGGAAAAAGGCCACGACGCATGGATTCTCGACGACATCGCCGCCTGCGGCGGCGATGCCGCAACCGTGCAGCGCGCCGACCCGATGCCGGCCACCGAACTGATGGTGGCGTACGCGCACGACACGATCCAGCGACGCAATCCCGTCGGGTTCTTCGGCATGGTGTTCGTGCTCGAAGGCACCAGCGCGGCGCTGGCCACCCGCGCGGCAGGGGCCGTCCAGCACACCCTCGGCCTGCCGAAAAACGCCATGCGCTACCTCACCTCCCACGGCGCCCTCGACCAGCAGCATGTCGGCTTCTACGAGGGCCTGGTCAACCGGCTCGAGGACGAGCAGGACCGCCGCATGCTGATCCACTGCGCCAACCACTTCTACAAGTTGTACGGCGACATCTTCCATTCCATTGCCGCGGCCACGCGGCAATGACCGGGCACGCTCTCCCGCGGAACGAACAGACATGAACCTCAACGGCAAACGGATACTCCTCACCGGCGCCGCTGGCGGCATCGGCAAGGAATTGACCACGCTGCTGGCCAGGCGCGGCGCACGCCTGGGTCTGGTCAATCACAGCGATGCCGCTGTCGCCTGCCTGCAACGCCAGGTCGAAAACCAGCAAATGGATGCCATCGTCATCCAGGCGGACATCACCTGCGCCGATGCGCGGCAGCGCACCGTGCAGCGCATGCGGGAGAACTTCGGCGGCATCGACGTACTGATCAACCTCGCCGGCATCCTGGATTTCAAGCTGTTCAGCGAAGTCGATGCGGCCACGATCCCCCGCCTGCTCCAGGTCAACCTGGAGGCGCCCATGCAATTGATCCGCGAGATCCTGCCCGGAATGATCGAGCGCGGCAGCGGCCAGATCGTCAACATCGGCTCGATGTTCGGCAGCATCGGCTTCCCCGGCTTCGCCACCTACTCGGCCAGCAAGTTCGCCCTGCGGGGTTTCTCCCAGGCACTGCGGCGCGAGCTGGCGAACTCGCCGATCACGGTCACCTACGTCGCCCCGCGTGCGGTCAAGACACCCTTCAATCCCGAGGCGGTCCACACCATGGCGGCACGCGGCATGATGCACATGGACGAGGTTTCCTGGGTGGCCGCGCGCATCGTCAAGGCCATCGAGAAGGACCGCGACGAGGTCTATCTCGGCTTTCCCGAAAGCCTGTTTGCCCGCATCAACGGAATCCTGCCGCGCCTGGTCGACCGCTCATTGAAAAAGTCGCTGCCGTCGCTCTCGGCCTTCGCCCGCGACGCGTCGCCGGATTCTCCTTGAGATCAGGCACGCACCGGAAGCGGAAATCACGGAGAGCGCCGTTCATCACCGCCGGCTTGCCGGCCTGGCAAATTCTTCAGCCAGTCCACCGCACCACGTCCGGCCAGCACGCCGCTGGCGAAGCAGGCGGTGAGCAGGTAGCCGCCGGTCGGCGCTTCCCAGTCCAGCATCTCGCCGGCACAGAACACGCCCGGCCGGCGCCGCAGCATCAGTGCGTCGTCCAGCGCTTCCAGCCGTACGCCGCCGGCGGTGCTGATCGCCTCGGCCAGCGGGCGTGGCGCGCGCAGCTGCAAAGGCAACGCCTTGAGCCGTGCCGACAGCGCCAGCGGATCGGCCAGCGTGGCCCCGTCGGTCAGCTCGAACACCAGCGCGCATCGGGCCGGATCGAGCCCGGCACGGCGACGCAGCCAGTCGCCGATGCTGTGCTTGCCGCGCGGTGCGGCGAGCCGGTCGGCGAGCACCGCCTGCGTGTAGCCAGGCACCAGATCCAGATGCAGCATCGTCGTGCCGTGGGCGGCGATCTGTTCGCGCAGGTCGGCACCGATCGCATACACCAGGCTGCCTTCGATGCCGTATCCGCTGAGCACGCATTCGCCCTGGCGGGTCTGCGTGCCGCCGTGGCGATCGGTCCAGATCGCCACCACCGGCTTCAACGGCGCGCCGGCGAAACGGCGACGCAGGTGCTCGCTCCACGCCAGCTCGAAACCGCAGTTGGCCGGCTGCAGCGGCGCGATGTCGATGCCGGCCTGCCGCAACGGCGCCACCCATGCGCCATCGGAGCCCAGTTGCGGCCAGCTGGCGCCGCCGAGCGCCAGCACCACGGCCTGGGCTTGCACCAGCCGTTCGCCCGCGGCCGTGGCGAAACGCAGCGCGCCGTCGCCGTGCCAGCCCAGCCAGCGGTGATGCATGTGAAACACCACGCCAGCCTCGCGCAGGCGGTGCACCCAGCGACGCAGCAAGGGCGCCGCCTTCAGGTCGGCGGGAAATACGCGGCCGGAGCTGCCCACGAACGTCTCCACGCCCAGCGTGCGCGCCCAGGCGCGCAAGGCATCCGCGTCGAACGCACGCAACCAATCGGCGATCTCGCCCTGACGCTCGCCGTAGCGCCCGACGAAATTCGCGAACGGCTCCGCATGCGTGAGGTTCAACCCGCCCTTGCCGGCCAACAGGAATTTGCGCCCGACCGAACCCATCGCGTCGTACAGATCGACCGCCATGCCGGCGTCGACGGCCTGTTCGGCCGCCATCAGTCCGGCCGGCCCGCCGCCGATGATCGCCAGTCGGGGAATGGCTGTCCGAGTCATCGTGCCATGTTGGCATGCCTCCCGATCCGGCGATAGCCGCAATGCCACTGCGCAGGGTCGGCGAATGCCGCAGCCTCGATCCACCACCCGGCCACGGCACGAGATCGGACCGTCCCCGGGGAGACGCCCTGAGGGAACCTCGAATAGCCCGTCATTCCAGCGAAAGCTGGAATGACGAACAAGTGATGCTCTGATTTTGCTCGTCATTCCTGCGAAAGCAGGAATGACGAGCAAGAAGCCGATTGATCAGACCTTCCCAAGTATGGGTTTTTCGAGGTTTCACTGAAGGTGACGCCGTGCCAGTGCAAAACCCGGCCGGTACTTCTGTGATGCAGCTCGCACCCACTGCGAAAAATTCCCATAGACGCCTCCGCGGCCCTGGCCATACCTTCCAGGGATTCGTCAAAGGGGAGTCATGGCGAATGATCCCGTCACGGTGACATCGGTTTTGTAATCGACGCCACCCTGATCAAAAGCCATGTCCATGTGCCGGATCCGGTTGGAGAGCCGATCGCAGAGCAATAGCCATGGGCGTTCGCGGGATCGTTTTGCATTCCTGGAAATAAACCAGTCGTCGCGCGGATAGCGACATTTTCTTGCCTGGGATCCACGCGATCACATCAAGCCGGTTTTGTCCTGAAAAATCATTGGGGTGTCATATGTCTGGATATTTGAAAAGCAGTCTGTTCAAGGCGGTTGCGGCCTCGGCCCTGCTGAGCCTGACCGCAAGTGCGGCCTTTGCCAGCGGCAATGGCAATACGCAACAAACGGTCAATCCCTACTCGCCGCTTTACGGTCACGCCTACCGCCATGGCGCGGTTCCCACCAGGGAAGCCCACCACCGCATGCGACAGTACGAATTCCTGCACCAGGCCTACGGGGCCACGACCACTGCGGCCACCGGTCCGAAAACGCTCAGCTTCGGCGGCGGCGTCGACGGCATCGGTGTCACCAGCGGCACGCCGAAGGTCTATCTCGTCGTCTACGGCAGCCAGTGGGGCACGTCCGGCACCGATGCCAGCGGCAACATGACCCTGTCCAACGACCCGGTCAGCGCGGTGCCCTACCTGCAGAATCTGTTCAAGAGCCTGGGCACCGGCGGCGAGCTGTGGTCGGGCGTGATGACCCAGTATTGCGATGGCTCGCTGGTGAGCAACGGTGCCACCTCCTGCCCGTCCGGCGCTCCGCACATCGGCTATCCGACCGGCGGCAACCTCGCCGGCGTGTGGTACGACAACTCGGTCGCCTCGCCGGCGAGCGCCACCGGCGCCCAGCTGGCCCAGGAAGCGATCAAGGCCGCCCAGCACTTCGGCAACACCACTGCGGCATCCAACCGCTACGTGCAGTACGTGATCCTGTCGCCCACCGGAACCACCCCGGACGGGTTCAATACCTCCAGCGGCAACTTCTGTGCCTGGCATGACTGGAACGGCGACCAGAGCGTCACTTCCCCGGTCGGCGACGTGGCCTTCACCAACATGCCCTACGTCTACGATGCCGGCAGCAGCTGCGGCAAGAACTACGTCAACAGCAGCTCGCAGGGCAATCTCGACGGCTTCTCGCTCGTCGAGGGCCATGAGTATGCCGAGACGGTAACCGACCAGAATCCGGCCGGCGGCTGGACCAACCACGTCACCGGCTCGGCCAGCAACGGCCAGGAAAACGGTGACGAGTGCGCCTGGATCAGCTCCGGCCAGGGCGCTTCGGCGAACGTGGTCATGGGCAGCGGCACGTTCGCGATGCAGAGCACCTGGTCGAACGACACCAACGAGTGCGATATCACGCACCCGATCGTCGGCGGCAGCACCGGCGGCACGCCGGTGGCGAACTTCACCGACACGATCAGCGGCCTGACCGTGAACTTCACCGACAGCTCCACCGATACGGGAGGCACGATCTCCTCGCGCTCGTGGAACTTCGGCGATGGCAGCAGCTCGACCGCGACCAACCCGAGCCACACCTACACCGCCGCGGGCACCTACAGCGTGGCGTTGACGGTGACCGACAGCACCGGTGCCACCAACACCAAGACGCAGTCGGTGACGGTTTCCAGCAGCGGTGGCGGTGGCGGCAGCGTGCTGCAGAATGGCGTGCCCCTGACCGGCCTGGCTGCCGCGACCGGTGCCCAGTTGAACTACACCGTGGTCATTCCATCGGGCGTCAGCAACCTGGTGATCGCCATCTCCGGCGGCACCGGCGATGCGGATCTGTACACCAAGTTCGGTTCCGCACCGACCCTGACCAGCTATGACTGCCGTCCGTACATCACCGGCAACAACGAAAGCTGCACCGTGGCCGCGCCGCAGGCAGGCACCTACTACGTCATGCTGAACGGCTATGCCGCGTTCTCCGGCGTCACCCTGCAGGCCACCTGGAGCACCAGCACCGCCGGCACGCCGGTGGCGAACTTCAGCGACACGATCAGCGGCCTGACCGTGAACTTCACCGACAGCTCCACCGACACGGGAGGCACGATCTCCTCGCGCTCGTGGAACTTCGGCGACGGCAGCAGCTCGACCGCGACCAACCCGAGCCACACCTACGCCGCTGCGGGCACCTACAGCGTCTCGCTGAAAGTGACCGACAGCACCGGCGCCACCAACACCAAGACGCAGTCGGTGACGGTCGCCAGCAGTGGCGGCGGTGCGACCCAGCTGCTTGGCAATACCGGCTTCGAGAGCGGCAGCGCCGCCCCCTGGTCGATGAGCTCCGGCGTGCTCTGCACCAACAGCACCTGCTCCGGTGAAACCGCCCATGCCGGCAGCGGGTTCGCCTGGCTGGACGGCTACGGCAGCGCGCACACCGACACCGTGTCGCAGAGCGTGGCGATCACCGCCGGCAAGACCTCCGCGAACCTGTCGTACTACCTGCATGTCGATACCGCCGAGACGACCACCTCCGCGGCCTACGACACGCTCTCCGTGCAGGTCTACAGCAGCTCGGGTGCCTTGCTGACCACGCTGGCGACCTACTCGAACCTCAACGCCGCCAGTGGCTACGCGCTGCATACCAACAGCCTTGCCGCGTACATCGGCCAGACGGTGACGATCAAGTTCACCGGCACGGAAGACAGCTCGAACCAGACCTCGTTCGTGCTGGATGACGTGACCTTGAACGTGCAGTAAGGCGCCAAGGCGAAGGCTGCGCTGCCAGCAGCCTCCCGCCACGACGATCCACCGAGCCCGGCCCCTGGCCGGGCTCTTTTTTTGTCTCTGCGGCGCGACCCGCAGACGGCCGGCGGCAACCCCGCACCTGCAAGGCGCCCATCGCCGGCGCCTGCGTTGTATCGTGCGCGCTTCCCGCTGACGGAGACGACCGATGCCCAAAGCCATGCCCTTCCTGTTCTCCATCCTGCTGGGCGCGACCGGCGCCTGCCAGGCGGCGATGCCGGCCGTGCCGCGCGAACAGCCGGCGCTGCACGCGCTGGCCCGCGCACCGAGCGAAGCGGAACTGCGCGCCACGATCACGCGGCTGGTGGGCTTCGGCACCCGCCATACGCTGTCGGACACGAAGTCCGACAGTCGCGGCATCGGCGCCGCGCGGCGCTGGGTGAAGTCGCGCTTCGAGGCGATTTCGCGCGCTTGCGGCGGCTGCATCGAAGTGGTCACGCCTTCGCGGATGTTCACCGGCAAGCGCATCCCGGCCCCGACCGAAGTGATGGACGTGGTCGCGATCAAGCGCGGCAAGAGCGACCCCGGACGGGTGATCGTGATGAGCGGCCATCTCGATTCTCGCGTCACCGACATCATGAACAGCCGCAGCGACGCGCCCGGCGCGGACGACGACGCCTCCGGCGTGGCCGCACTGATCGAGGCCGCGCGCCTGCTGTCGAAACAGGACAACGACGCCACCCTGGTCTTCGCCGCGCTGTCCGGCGAGGAGCAGGGGCTGTACGGCGGCAAGGTGCTGGCGGACTACGCCGTGGCGCAGGGCTGGCAGGTCGAGGCCGACCTCAACAACGACATCATCGGCAACAGCCGCGGCCAGAACGGGGTGCTCGACAGCACCACGGTGCGGGTGTTCTCCGAGGGCACCAAGAGCAACGAGACCGCGGCGCAGGCGAACTACCGGCGCTACCACGGCGGCGAGGTGGATTCGCCTTCGCGCAACCTGGCCCGCTACATGGCCACGCTGGCCGACGGCTATCTGCCCGATCTGCGGGTGCGGATGATCTATCGCACCGACCGCTTCGGCCGCGGCGGCGACCAGGTGGAATTTCTGCAAGCCGGCTTCCCCGCCGTGCGCGTCACCGAGGCGCGCGAGGACTACACCCATCAGCACCAGGATCTGCGCATCGGCAATACCGACAAGGACCGGGGCGTGGCCTATGGCGACACCATCGCCGGCATCGACTTCCGCTACCTGGCCCGCGTCACCGCGCTCGACACCCTCACCATGGCCGCGCTCAGCCGGGCGCCGGCGCCGCCCTCCGGAGTCGCCCTCGCGGGCGCCGTGACCACCGACACCACCGTCACGTGGCACAAGGTGCCCGGCGCCGTCGGCTATCGCGTGCACTGGCGCGACACCACGGCGCCGCAATGGCAGTACGAACGCGCGGTCGGCGATGTCGGCCGCGCGGTGCTGCGCGACGTGGTGATCGACGACTGGTTCTTCGGCGTCTCGTCGGTGTCCGCCGATGGCTACGAAAGCCCCGTGGTCTTTCCCGGTTTCGCCGGCAGCTTCGAGCGTTCCCCGGCCAGCTCCGTAGGAGCGCACCCTGTGCGCGATCACGGGCCGCAACGCCGCCGGTTTTCGCCCACAGGGTGGGCTCCTACGAAATCGGGGCACTCCTCGGTCCGCCCGTAGGAGCGCACCCTGTGCGCGATCACGCACCGCGACGTAACCGCTTTTCGCCCACAAGGTGGGCTCCTACGAAATCGGGGCACTCCTCGGACCGCCCGTAGGAGCGCACCCTGTGCGCGATCACGAACCGCGACGCAGCCGCTTTTCGCCCACAGGGTGTGGCTCCTACGAATCGGGGTTGGTCGCGCGACTCCGATGGCACAGGACCAGTTCGGGCATGTGCCGGCGGTTGCCCTGCGCCAGGCCGATGCCGAGTTCGGCCAATGCCTGTTCGGTCGCCTCGTCGTTGACCCATTCGGCCACCACGTCCAGGCCGAGCCGACGACCGATGTCCGCGACCGCGCATACCATCGCATGGCTGATCGGTTCGTCGTGCATGTCCTGGATGAAGCTGCCGTCGATCTTGATGATGTCCACCGGCAGGTTCTTCAGGTACGCGAACGAGGACATGCCCGTGCCGAAATCGTCCAGCGCGACCTTGCAGCCGATCTTGCGCAGCCGCGCCATGAAACGCGCCACCTGCGTCAGCTGGCCCACCGCGATCGTCTCGGTGATCTCGAAACACACCCGTTCCGGCGGCACCCGATAGTGCTGCGATAGCTCGACGATGCGCTCGGCCAGCGCATCGTCCTCGATGCTGGCGCCGGACAGGTTGATCGTCACCAGTTGCAGTGCGCAGCCGGCCGGATGCAGCTGCGCGAAATTGGCCAGCGCGGTCTCGATCACCCAGCGATCGATCATCGGCATCAGGCCGTAGCGCTCGGCGGCAGGCAGGAACTCTCCCGGCAGCACCAGCTGTCCGGCCTTGTCCCGGTAACGCAGCAGCAACTCGATCCGTGCGCCGGCCATGACCGACGGCAGCAATGGCCAGACCTCCTGATAGGCCAGCACCAGCCGGTTCCGGTCGATGGCCCGGCGCAGCCGGTTGGCCCATTCCATCTCGCGGCGCCGGCGCACGGTCTCTTCATGCTGGCCGGCATAGACGTGCACGCGGTTGCGGCCCTGCTCCTTGGCCATCGAACAGGCCGTGTCGGCGTGCGCCAGCAGCGCCTGCAAGGTGCAGTCCGGCCGATCGATCAATGCCACGCCGATGCTGGCGCTGATCCCGTGCTTGTGGTTTTCCCACGGGAACACATAATCCTCGATGCAGCGACGCAGCCGTTCGGCGAGCTGCGCCACGGCCGCGACGTCCCCTCGGCGCACGGCGAGCACGCCGAACTCGTCGCCGCCCAACCGCGCCAGCACATCGTCGCCGGACAGTTGCGCGCGCATCACCTCGGCCAGCCTGACCAGCATCTGGTCGCCTGCCGCGTGGCCGTTGGTGTCGTTGATCAACTTGAACTGGTCCAGGTCGACGTACAGCAGCGCACTGGCCGGCGCCGGCGCATCGAGCCCGGCCAGCAGGCCCTTCAGGCGCGACTCGAACGCGCTGCGGTTGCACAGCCCGGTCAGCTCGTCGTGGGTGGCCTGGTAAAGAAGCCGCTCGTGCAGCGCGCGCTGCTCGGTGATGTCCGCGGCCACCATCAGCAGCTGGCTGCGGTCGTCCAGTTGCACCCGGGAGATCGACAGGCTGGCCCAGAAACGCACGTCGCTGCCGGCGTGCAGCACCGCCTCGGTATCGGCAATGCCGGCCGTAGCCAGCAGCGCCTGCCGGCCGTAGCCGTCCTGGTCCTCGAACAACGCCGGCAACGTGCCGCCGTCGAGCGACTGGCCGAACCGGTCGCGCGCGGCGCGATTCGCATAGATGATGCGTCCATCCTCGGCAGCGGCCAGCAGCACCAGCGCCGGCAACTGTTCGTTGAGCGCACGGAACCGTTCCTCGCTCTGGCGATAGCTGCGGCTCATCTGCCAGCCCAGCTCCAGCGCGCGCCGCCGGGTGTCGAACAACGACCAGACCAGCAGCGCCAGCAGCATGCTGCTCAGCACTCCCGCGGTCAGCACGGGGGCACGCCAGTCCAGAAAAGCGGGCGGCGGCTCGTTCGCCTGCAGTGTCACCCTCCACGCGCGCGCGCCGAAGACCAGCTCGCGTTCGAAGCGATCCGCCCGATCCGCCACCAGCGGCGGCAACGCAGCCGGCGACGATTCGAACAGCTTCCGCACACGGCCATCGGTGACGTCGCTGACCTGCATCCGCAGATTCGCCTGCGGATCGACCGACAGCACCGACGCAACCAGGCCCGACATCTGCAACGACACCGCGGCCGAACCGATCATGCGCAAACGGCGCTCGTCCTGCGTTCGCGGCGGTTCGCCATGGCTATAGATCGGCAGCCGCATCACCACGCCATCGATCGGAACGCCGGCGGCATTGCGCTGCACCAGCCTGAACGGCGCCGACAGGGTCGGCTGGCCCGTGTCGCGCGAGGCCCGCAGCGCGGCAAGACTCGCCGGCTGGGTTTCCACGACCAGGCCGGCCAGGGTTTCGTTGCCCGCCGCCGGCGCGTACTGTTCGACCACGAAGTGCACGCCGTCCGGGCGCACCACGCGCCGCGCGAAGGAGAGCGCGATCATCTCGGGCATCCGCCTGCGCGGCACCAGGTTTTCGTACATGCGGGCAAACTCGGCCGCGGTGACGTCATCCGACGCGAGGTACAGCGTCTGCATGAAACGCAACAGCCGCAGCGGCCGCTGCATGCTCTTTCCCAGCGCGTCATAGATTTCGTCGGCCTGCCGTTGCAGGGCGTCGTGCTGTTCGCTGACCTGCCGCTGCCACTGCTGGTGGCGGAAACCCAGCGTCAACGCCAGCCCGCACAGCAGCGCCAGCAGAGCCCATAGCAAGCCATGCAGGCGGCCGGCCGCCGATGGCGTGCGCGCAGCATCGTCGATCGCTGAAGGCAACGTGCCGTCGCTGAAATCCTTCATTATCCGCACAGGGCAGCCTGCGTGATTCCGGTCGCACGATGGTACACCGGCAATCGGGACGCGCCGTGCCCGGGCTCCTACCCGCGAGGTTTGGCGCGATGGGTGGGTTGCGCGCTCCACGGATCGTCCGGCCACGGGTGGCGCGGATAACGGCCCTTCAGTTCCTTCTTCACTTCGGGATAGGTGCGTTCCCAGAAGCCCTTCAGGTCCTGGGTGACCTGGATCGGCCGGCCGGCCGGCGACAGCAGGTGCAGCGTCACGGGAATGCGGCCGCCGCCCACGCGCGGGGTATCGGCCAGGCCGAACAGTTCCTGCAGCTTCACCGCCAGCACCGGCGGCTGCTCGGGCACGTATTCCAGCCGGCGCAGCTGGCCGCTCGGCACGACCAGGCTGTCCGGCGCCTGGCTGTCGAGCAGCCGCCGCTGGTCATGGTCGAACAGTGCGCCCAATGCCTGCGACAGCTCCTGCGCGCTCAACGCGTCGAGTTTCCGCTTGCCGTCGAGATACGGTGCCAGCCACTCGTCGAGCGTGGCCAGCAGGGCCGCGTCGGCGACGTCGGGCAGGCCCAGTTCCGGCATCCATTGCCGCAGCGCCTGCATGCGCGCGCGCAGCCGCCGGGTCTGGTCGCTCCACGGCAACGCGTCGATGCCGTGGCTGCGCACGGCGGCGAGCAGGGCCGGCAACGCATCTTCGGGCCGCACCGGCACGCTGCGCCGTTCCAGCACGATCGCGCCGAAGCGCCGCTCCTCGAAGGCCTCCACCGCGGTGCGCCCGGCGTTCCAGCGCAGCGTGCGCTCGCGGGTGAACTGCGCGGGGCAATCGCGCTCCAGCACCTTCGGATCGTGCGGTGCGGCGGCCAGGATCAGACTGTCGCGCGCCTCATGGCGCAGGTCCAGCACGACCAGCCAGGACTCACCGTGCAAGGCGGTGTTTTCGTGCAGGCGCGCGCCGCGGCCGTTGGCCAGCGTATAGCGCAAGGGATTGGCGTCGTCGCGGCGCGCCACGCGATCGGGGTACGCATGCAGCAGCAGATCGCCGACGCCGTGGCTGTCGGGCATGCCGCTGGCGGCTGTACGGACGTCCAGGCGCCGGCGCCAGCCCTTGCTGGCCTGTTCGATCGCGGCCAGCGCGCCGCTGTCGGCATCGCCGCGCGCGACCGCGCCGCGGCGGTCCCGCCATGCGTGCAGCGCGGCGACCCGCGCGCGGAAGTCGTCGCTGCGCGCCTGCTCGCCGCGCAGCGGCGAACGCGCCTCCATCAACGCCAGCAGGTCGGCGACCAGCGCGCGCAATCCCGCCGGCGCGCGCAACGCGGCGGCTGCCAGGCGCGGCGTTGCGCCGAGTTCGAGCATGCCGCGGCCCAGCGCGGTGATGCGGCCGTCCGCACCCAGGGCGGCGAGACTGCTCAACAACTCGCGCGCCTGCGCCAGCGCCCCCGCCGGCGGCGGATCCAGCCAGCGCATCGTGTCCGTCGCGTCCGCGCGCACCCCCCAGGCCGCCAGTTCCAGCGCCAGCCCCGACAATTCGGCCTGGTTGATTTCCGCGCCGCGCGCGGCCTCCAGCCGCTTGCTTTGCGGCCACAGCCGGTATGCCGTGCCGGGCGCGACACGGCCGGCGCGACCGGCGCGCTGATCGGCCGAGGCCTGGGCAATGGCCACCGTTTCCAGCCGGCTGAAACCCGAGTTCGGATCGAAGCGCGGTTCGCGCGCCTGGCCCGTGTCGATCACCACCCGGATGCCCGGCAGGGTGACGCTGGATTCGGCCACGTTGGTGGCCAGCACGATCCGCCGCGCGCCCGGCGCGGCCGGCGCCAGCGCGGCCTGCTGCGCGGCCAGCGACAACTCGCCGTGCAGGGGAAAGACTTCGATTTCCCGCCGCTCCCCCCGGGCGAAGGTTTCGTCGAGCATCGCCTGCACTCGCGCGATCTCGCGCCGCCCGGGCAGAAACACCAGCACGTCGCCGTCGTTTTCCGCCAGCGCCTGCCGCACGGTGCGCACGAGATGGTGTTCCATGCCTTCCTGCGGGCGTGCCGGCGGATGCTCGATGCGCACCGGAAAGCTGCGTCCGGCGCTGGAGATGCGCGGCGCGTCCAGCCACTGCGCGATGCGCCCGCCGTCGAGCGTGGCGGACATCACCAGCAGGCGCAGCCCGGGCCGCAGCGTGGCCTGCACCTCCAGCGCCAGCGCGGCGCCGAGATCGCCGGCGAGGTGGCGTTCGTGGAATTCGTCGAACACGATCGCGCCGATGCCGGCCAGCTCCGGATCGTGCTGGATCAGCCGGGTCAGGATGCCCTCGGTGACCACCTCGATCCGCGTGGCCGCACTCACCATCGACTCGAAGCGGATGCGGTAGCCGACCGTCCGGCCCACTTCCTCGCCGAGCTGTTGCGCCATGAACTGCGCGGCGGCGCGTGCGGCGATCCGGCGCGGCTCCAGCATCACGATCTTCGCGCCGGCCAGCCACGCCGCGTCGAGCAGCGCCAGCGGTACCTGCGTGGTCTTGCCGGCGCCCGGCGGCGCCTCCAGCACCAGTCGCGGATGCGCCGCGAGCGAGGCCGCGATCTGCGGCAGCAGCGGGGTGATCGGAAAGATGGCCGGCGGCGCGCTCATCCGCGGATGATAACGGCAGTGACGACAACGGCCGGCGGGCGCCGCTCAGCCGGCACCGTCTCCAGACGGTCATCCGTCGCCCCCGTCGGCGTGCCGGCGGCCTGTCCCGCGGGGCACCCCGGATCACGCCGATTTGCCGGCGGGCACCGAAATGCGCGAAAAACCACCGCATGTCGGAGCGCACCCTGTGCGCGAGGGCTCTTTGTCGGGATGCTCGAACAAAGGCATTCGCGCACAGGGTGCGCTCCTACGCGTGTCGCGAACCAGCGTGTCCGGGCACTCCCTAGGGTTTGGGTGCGGCGCCCTTGGCTGCCGCGCGCAGCGGCGCCAGCGATTCGAACTTGCTCTGGTAATCCTCGGTGACCTGGCGCGCATCGTCGCCGCCGCGGATCACCCGCGGCGTGATCAGCACGATCAGCTCGGTGCGGTTGCGGCTGCGCGAGGTGCCGCCGAACAGGCGGCCGAGCACCGGGAT
Source organism: Lysobacteraceae bacterium (assembly GCA_028871555.1). Lineage (GTDB taxonomy): Bacteria > Pseudomonadota > Gammaproteobacteria > Xanthomonadales > Rhodanobacteraceae > Rhodanobacter. The sequence goes on along the minus strand of JAGWNA010000009.1, from coordinate 45,009 downwards.
CCGGTTGAGCCCCGGGATGCCGGTATCGGTGGTGCCCTCGGCCTGTTCGATCAGGCCGCCCAGCAAGACGGTCTGCCCGCTCTGCACGGCGACCTGGGTCGCCAGCTCGCGCTGCGAAATCGTGGCATTGCCGTTGACCAGCGGCACCGATTTGTCGACCTGGCTGACCTGCTGGCTGATGTTCATGTAGACCAGGCCGCCGGGATTGATCCGCGGCTGCACGTTGAGGATCACACCGGTATCGAGGTAGCTGACCTGGTTGAAGCTGGTCGTGTTGAGACCGGTGTTCACGCTGGTCTGGTTGATCGGGATCCGGTTGCCGACCTGGATGCTCGCGGTCTGGTTGTTCATCACCACCATCGAAGGCGACGACAGCGTCTTGGTGTTGCCGCTGGTCTCCATCGCGTTCACCGCCACCTGCAGATCGCTGTTGAGGAACGAATAGAAGAAGGGCTGGCCGGCGAAGGTATTGCCGCCCTGTCCCAGGGCGATCTGCCGGGGGTTGCCGGGGTGGCCGGGAATGATGTTGCCGTTGCTGTCGGTGGTGCTGCCCGCCAGCCCCTGCAGATACCACTGCACGCCGAACTGGAACTCGCCGGTGAGGCTCACCTCCAGGATGCGCGTCTCGATCTGCACCTGCAGCGGCACGACGTCGAGCTTGTGGATCGCGGCCTTGATCTCCTCCCATTGCGACGGCCGCGCACGCACCAGCAACTGGTTGTTGCTGTCGACCGAACTGATTCGCACGCTGCCGTCGCTGGAGCTGAACTGCTGGTCACCGGAAGCGCCGCCGCCGCTGTCGCCGGTCGGACTCTTGCCGCCGAAACCGGGCGCAGCCATGCCCAGGCCCGCGGCGTTCGACCCGCTGCCATTGCCGCTGTCCAAACCGCCGGCGATGCCGCCACCGAAGGCCGGACTCTTGCCGGCGGCGGCCAGTCCACCGCCACCGGCCGAACTGCCGAAGCTGCCGGCGGTGCTGCCCATGCTGGTCGCGCCATTGGCATTGTCGGCACTGCCCAGCGTGCCGGCGCTCAGGCCAGGCCCCACCTGGCCGCCGGTGTCGCCGCCGCTGCCGGCACCGTTGGTATAGATCCGCGCCAGATACTTCGCCAGATCGGAGGCCTTGATGTTGCGCACGTTGTAGACGAACAGCTGCGGTTCGTTGCCGCCGCCGCGGTCGATGCGCGCGATCCAGTCGCCGACCTCCTGCAGGTAATCGGGCTGGGTGCTGATCACCACCAGCGCATTGGTGCGCTCGATCGGGATGAAGCGCAGCATGCCGGCCAGCGGGGTATTGCCATGCACGCCGAACATGCCGTCGAGCTTGGGCATCAGCTCGCCGACCTTCGCATACTGCAGGTTGAACACGCCCACCGACATGCCGCGCAGCCAATCGACGTCGAAGGTGTGCACCATGCTCTGGTCGTTGGCCAGTTCCTGCGGCGTGCCGGACAACACCAGCAGGTTGCGCTGCGGATCCACCAGCAGCATCGCATCCGGCCGCACGAACGGCTTGATCAGCTTCTGCATCTCGGTGGCGGAGATGTAGCGCAGCGGAAACAGCCGGGCCTGCAGGCCGCCCTGCGGCGCCGCGGCGCCGAGGCCCGGCACCAGATTGCCGGCCACCGCTTCCTTCTCCGGCAGCACCACGTAACCGCCATTGCGCTTGACCAGCGCGTTGTGCGTCCATGCCAACAGGTTCTCCAGGATCGGCAACGCCTGGCTGCCGTCGACCGGCGACGAGGTGGCGAACGAGATGTTGCCCTGCACCCCCGGTGCGATCGTGTAGTTCTGCTTGAGCAGATCGCCGAGGATCGCCTTGACCACCGCCTGCACCGGTTGATTCTCGAAATTGAACGTCACCGCGCCCTTGCCGGTGGCAGGTGGCGGCAGAGTGCGCAACGCGCCTGGCCGGATGAAGCGGCCGCTGCCGTTGCTGATCTCCGGAGCTGCCGCGATTTCGTGAGCGGAACTTGCACCGTTGTTCAACGGCAACGGAGCCGGTGGCGGGTTCTGCGTGCCGGCCATCGCCTCGCGCTGCAGCGCGCCGTTGTCATGCGGCTGCGGCATGCTGGCGCAACCGGCCAGCCATACGGCGAGCGCCAGCGTGCCGGTTCGCAGGATTTGCTGAGTGAGCTTGCGGGCCATGAATCAACGTACTCCCTGGTGAGACGCCGCGGCACGACGTCTCTGGATGTTTTCTCTGAGCCGGTCGAGCAGCGCCGCCGCCGGACGACCTTGTGACGACGATGCGGGCGCGGGCTTGCCCGACGGTCGCATCGGCATGATGGTGCCAGGATGACGCCCCTGGCCGGCCGGCATGTGTTTCCCGCCCGCCGCCCCCGGCACGACGTGCCACATCGTCCCGGCAGGTTGCGCAACGGGGGCCGTGCCGGGCTTTGCCTCGTCGATGACGGCGCCAGCCGGCAGTTTCAGCTCGGTGCGTCCGGCCGGGGAATCGAACAGTGCCGATCGTGGCCGGATTTCCGCCAGCGTCGCGCTGCCATCGGGCAACGACTGGCCCTCGCGCAATCGCACTTCCTGGTTGCCGTGCTTGTCGTGCAGCAAGGCCATGCGCAATCCCGGGGTGATGATGACGCCGGTCAGCTCGAGATCGCCCAGGCTGCTGCCATTGGCCGCATGGGAGATCGGCTTGCGATCGGGGCTGAACAATGGATCCTGCCAGACCTGGGCAAACTGCTGCAGCGGCACCGGCCGGGGCAGGTCGACCGTATCGGTGACCGGCGGCAACGGCGCCAGCCGGCGCGGCTCATGCCACTGCACGCCGCCGCCGATGCCGGCGAACAGCAGCAGCAACAGCGTACCGAGCAGCACGGCAAGCAGCGCCAGCACCGGGGTCAGCCGGCGTTGCTGGGCGGCGTTCATGGCATCACTCCACGCTCGGTGGGCGACCCGCCACCTCGCGCGTTCGCCGCGGCAGCGTGGGCCGGACGCACATAGCCGGACAGCGTGAACTGCACTTCCAGTGGCGCCATGTTGTTCTGTTGTCCCGCCACCGGGTTGCGGTAGATGCTGAGGTCGTCGATGAACAGGTACGGCGTGCCCTGCTCCAGCGCGTACAGGACTTGCGCCAGCGGCTCCATGTCGCAATTCAGGCTGATGCTCACCGCGGCCTTGCGGTAGGGTTCGCCGGCCGTCGCCGGCGGGTTGGGCATCGGCATCTTCTGGCTCACCGTGCAACTGCCGCCCTTGGTGCTGGCGCCGACCACTTCGACCACGCGCTGCATCAGATCGGCCGCGGCGGTGTTCGGATCGTCGTCGGCCAGAAATGCGTTGCTCGCGGCCTGTCCCGCACCGAGTGCGGCGATGCGTTGCTGCAGTGCAGGCTTTTCGGCGATCGCCGCGGCGTAGCGGCCCTGCGTGTCGCGCAAGTCGGCCATCTCGCTGCCTATATGCCGCAGCGGCGCCACGAACCACCAGTGCAACAGCACGAGATAGCCCAGCAGCAGCGTCAGCAGCAGCAAGGCGATCGCCGCCATGCGGCTTTCGCGCGGTTTGAGTCTGGCCATTTTCATGGCGCCCCTCCGCCGGTGGCAGCCCTGGCAGCGGCCGGCTTCGGCGTGGCGGCGACCGGTTGATGCAGATGCGCGATGAGGTAGAAGCGCTCCTTGCCGGTGGCCGGATCGGGCTGGATGCTGCCCTGAAAGCCGGCATTGGCGATCAGCGATGAATCCTTCAGCGCGTCGAGCAGGTTTGCCGCCTGCTTGCTCTGGCCCTGCAGACCGATCTGTCCGGCATTGTCGACGCTGAACCGCTCCAGCCATGCCGTCTGCGGCAATCTCTCGGTGGCATCCAGCAGCAGGCTGAGCATGGAAGCGCTGTTTTTCTTGCGCCGGGCCAGGAAACCGGCAGCGCCGGCGTTGTCCTGCAGTTGCTGTCGCAACGCGGCGACCTGCCGCGCTTCGCTGCGCATGCTGTCGACCTGGGCCTGCATCTGCTCCAGGGTCGCCTGCCGGTTGTGCAACCATTGCAGCAGCACCAGCATCAGCAGCACGGCGCAAACCGCTGCCAGTGCCAGGTTCAGGCGCTGGCGCGGCCGCGGACGGTACGCCGTGTGGCCCGGCGGCAACAGGTTGATGCCCAGACGATCGTCGTCGTGCGCCACATCCACCGCGTCGACCGGAATACCGAGTGTGCGCAGGCGCGCCAGCAGTGGATCGAGCGTACTGCGCGGGACCACCACCAGTTCCGCGTGAAAGCGCCCGTTGCCGGACGGCGGCACCAATTCCCGCGCGGCGTAATAGACCTGCGCCACGCTGAACGGCGTTTGCCGATCCATCTCGAATGCCATCACCTGGTTCAGGTTGTCGCCGGCAGCGGCGGGCAGCACCAGGGTACGTCGCAGCACCGCCTGCGCCGGCAGCAACAGCGCCAGCCGCAGATCATCGCGATCCACGCCCTGCAGCGCGGCAGCCAGCGCAGCTTGCTGGGTTGCGGCATCGGCGCTGTCGTCCCAGCCCGCCAGCAACCCGGCGTGGCCGGCACGGCGCAGCACCCATTGCGCGTCGACGTGCTGCAGCAGGTGCCAGTCCGCACCGGCGCCGAACCAGGCACGCCAGCGTGGCGGCAACAATCCGTGCAGCTCGCCGCCCCACCAGCCGAGGAATGCCGGCAACGGCGAAGCACGCCAGCCGCGGCGTACACGATCGACCCACGGTCGCAGCCATTGCGTTGCCGTACTCATTGCCCATCCCCCTCGCGCCAGCGCAGTACCACATAGGGTTGCGCGCCCGTCAACCCCATCTGCGAACGAATCGTGGCACGCACGACGGCGCGCGTGCCGTCAGCCAGACTGGCTTCCGACCGGATACTATGCGTCACTCCATTGTAGAGAGCCAGACTTGGCGCATCGATCTGCGCCTGCCGGGCAAGCTCGATCGCCTGCATCTTCTGCGGCGTCATGCCCGGGATCGCCGCCAGTGCCAGCGGCGGCGCGGTACCCGGATCCGGGGTCGAATTGCCCGACCATACCGTGATGGCGGAAGCGACCTGCCGGTATATCGAAGGGGTCATGCCCAGCACCATCTGCAACTCCTCGATGCTGGCGAACGGACCGTTGCGCGGGCCGTAATCGCGCCCGGCCGCCGCATACAGCGCGCGTTGCTCGGCGACCTGGCTCTTGCTGCCGGGTGAACCGCGCCAGTTCACCACATTGGCGGTCAGCGCCTGTGCCGCTGCCGGAGCCATGCCGGTCGCGCGGAACAAGCCCTGCAGCACGTCCGGGCTGGCGCTGTTGAGATCCACTTTGCCGGCCTCGCTGATCGCCGACACCTTCACTTCGGCGTTGTCCCACGAAAACGCATAGACCCGTCCGTCGCCGATCCAGCGATGCCTGACCTGCGGATCCTGCAATTGATAGACGGCGCGCATGATGCCGGCCTCGGCGGCATAGTGGGCCTGGGTCTGGGCGAACTGGTAGCGGGCCTGCAGGCCTTCGGTACGCGCCAGCACCACATAGCCGCCCAGCATGATCGCCAGCACCGTACCGGCCCACAGCACCAGCAGCAGGGCCACCCCGCGCTGACCGGCGCCCAAGCTTGGCTGCCGCCGCCTCATGGGTGACTCCTGCCGCGCACACCCTGCTCCAGCAATCCGGACGGTCCGCTGCTGTTCGCCGGATTGACCCGCAACGGCACCTGCAGCAGCGGCCAGTCGCCGCTGCCTTGCAGCTGCAAATCGACGCGCACCAGCAGCGGCAGCATCCGGCCGTCCGGCCATGCCGGCGACCACGGCACGGTGCGGCCCTGCACATCGATGCCGCGATAGCCGAAGCTGCCGCCATGAATGTGATCGAGCAGTACCTGCGGGTCACCCAGCGCCTGTGGCGGCTGTCCGTCCGGCGGCAGCAGCGCAAGGCTCAGTTGCAGACGCCAGCCGCCCTTGCCGTCATCGACCAGCTGCAGGCGCTGCAGCTGCGGGCCGAGCTTGCCGAGGTAGCCCGGCAGTGGCGCGACATAGCTCATTTCGTGCGCGCTGCCCTCGAAGAACAGGGCATCGCCCTCGGCAGTATGGCCGATCGGCTGGGTCATGCTCTGTGCCAGTTCGCGGCGCAGAAACTGCTGGGCGGAACGGATCTGGTCGATCCGCTCGATCGCCGCGCTGCCGGAACGCACACTGTGGATGGCCGTGCGCATGCCGCTGTACACGCCAACCAGCAGCAGTGCCATCAATACCAGCGCGGCCAGTACCTCGATCAGCGTGAAGCCCGCAACGCGTCGCATGACCAGCCGCCTCATGGGGCACCCTGCGCCGCCGATACGGCATCCGGACGCAGCGGGCCGCCCAGCCGCAGCGTGCGGAAATGCGCCGAACGTGGATGCCCGGGCGGCCCCCACAGCACATCCAGATCCAGCTGATAGAGCTGCAGCGATGCGCCGGGTGGAACGCCCCCGGCCTGATCCCACGGCGTCACGTTGAGCCGCCAGCGGTATTTCGCGTTGAACTGACCGGCGCTGCTGCCGGGTCTGATCGGCTCACCCACATAGGCGCCATCGAGCAGGCTGCGCGCCCACATCGCCGCCTCGCTGTGCGCGGCCGCGTTCTGGGTAAGCCGGATCGCACCGCCGGCGACCTGCATCAAGGCGGTGAAGACGATCGCCAGCAGCAGCATCGCCGCGATTACCTCGAGCAGGCTGAAGCCGTTTTGAGAGCGGGGAACCTGCAGGCCTGCGGCAAGCCGAACTGCCGGCACGCCGGCGCGCCCGGTCGTAGCGCGCAACGACAGGCTGCGACGCGTCGTCGCGTTCCCCGTCCCCCGTTCCGCGCTCCCCGCTCTCATTTCGTCACCACGCTCACCGCGCCGGTCAACCACGACACGTTGACGTGCCACTGGCGCCGGCCGCTCTGCAGGGTGATCCGCCCGCCGGTGGAACTGCCATCCGGAAAGAAGCGGATGCGCCCGGTATGCGGGTCGGGCTGGTCCTCCTTCGCACTGGTGATGCTCAATCGCAGCCCCCTGGGCAGGCGCACCACATGCTGCTTCGCATCGCGGTAAGTGTTTGCGCGGATATCCACGTCGAAGTTCTGCGCCTGGGCGCGCACGATCGCCTGCGCCCGGGTCGCCCGCAGCGCACCGGCCAGCTCGCTGCTGGCCGCATTCACCCGCGCACTGGCCAGCCCCTGGGTCACCGAGATCGACACCGCGACGACCGCGATGCCGATCAGGATGATCACCGCCAGCATTTCCAGCAGGGTGAAGCCGTTGCTCTTGCGGGACACGGGATACGGGACCGGGGGCCGGGGCGATGCGGGCACGCCCGGCCCGGCGGCCAGTGCAAACGACCTGTGCCGGTAAAAGCCGACCACCGGACTTCGCATGCTCTGCCGAGTCCCGATTTCCGCATCCCGCGCCCCGGCTTTCACTGCCAGTTGCCCACGTCCCGGCTGTAGCCATCGCCGCCCGGCTTGCCGTCCTGGCCGTAGAAGATCAGGTCGAAACTGCCGTGCTGGCCCGGGTACTGGTAGCCGAACGCGTGCCCCCACGGATCCTTCAAGCCCGACTCCTTGACATACGGCCCCTGCCAGTTCGGTGCATTCGGCGGCTTGACCAGCAGATCCTCCAGCTGCTGCGGCGGCGCGCCGTTGTCCAGCGCGTAGTTCTCGATCTTCTCGCTCAGGGTCGTCAGCTGCGCCTTGCCGGCACCATATTTGCCCTTGTCGACATTCTTGCCGACCTGGGTCACCACCACGGCGCCGATGATGCCGATCAGCACGATCACCGCGAGCATTTCCAGCAGGGTGAAGCCGTTGGCGCGCGGGACGCGGCGGGGCCAGGAACCGGGGACCGGGGACCGGGACAGCTGCCGGGTCGTGCGGGTTGTGGCGCATTCGTCTTTTCCCGGCCCCCAGTCCCGTCGCGCCTCGCCACGCATCATTTCAACGCTCATTGCCTTTTCCTCTCTCACTGAATATTGCTGGTCAAACTGAGCAGCGGCAGCAGGATCGCCGCCATGATGATCGCCACCATCACCGTCATCACGATGGTCAACGCCGGCACCAGCGCGGCCAGCAGACGGTCGATCGCACGTTTGGACTCGAGTTCGAAGGTATCGGCGACCTTCAGCAGCATGCTGTCGAGCTGGCCGGCTTCCTCGCCCACCTGCACCATCTGCATCGCCAGCCGCGGCAGCAGTTTCGACTGCCCGAGCGCAAGGCTCAGGCCGGAGCCGTCCTTGACTTGTTCATGGGCGTCGATCAGCGCCTTGTCCAATGCGCGGTTGGCGGTGACCTGGCGCGCAATGGTCAGCGCGCTCAGCAGCGGTACGCCGTTTTTCAGCAGCGTGCCAAGCGTGCGGGCGATCCGCGCGGTCTCCACCTTGAGCAGCAACGGACCGACCAGTCTCATCGTCAGCAACCGGGTATGCCAGGCCAGCCGTACCTGCGGATCGCGCAACCGCGCGCGCCAGCCGAACAGGCCGCCGACCAGCAGCAACAGGATCAGCCACCACCAGGTCTGCAGCGTGTTGCCCAGCACCAGCACCGCCTGGGTGATCCACGGAATCGGTACCTGCATGTCCTGGAAGATCGGCACGAACTGCGGCACCACGTAGGCCAGCAGCAGCACCAGCGAACCGAGCACGCCGACCAGCAGGAACGCGGGATAGATCAGCGCATTGACGATGCTGCCGCGCAGCTGTTGTGCGCGTTCCAGGTAATCGGCCAGACGACGCAGGGTTTCCTCCAGCGAACCACCCGCCTCGCCGGCGCGCACCAGGCTGACATACAGCTTGGGGAACACGCCATGTTCCTCGTCCAGCGCCACCGACAATGCATTGCCGCCGCGCACGCGATCGCGCACCCTCTCCACCAGCTTCTTCGCGCTCTCGCCCTCGGGCAGTTCGAGCAGGATGCCGAGCGCGCGATCCAGCGGCTGGCCGGCACCGAGCAGGGTCGCCAGCTGGTGGGTGAACTGGGCCAGCTGGTCGCCGCTGAACGGACCGCGCCTGAACAGCGCCGCCAGCGTGTTGTCGCCAGCGGTGCCGTTGGCCGGTTGCGCTTCCAGCGGAATGTGGCCCTGGTCCTGCAGGCGTGCGACCACCTCCTCGAGGCTGGCCGCCTCCATCTGACCCTGCAACGTCTCGCCGGCAGCGCTGACCGCCTTGTAATGGAACTGGGTCATGGCTGCAGAGCGCGGTACGGGGTACGGGGTACGGGAAACATGCAGGTCTGCGATCGATCGATCCGCCGGCACGCCTGGCGGCCCGACCGGAACGCGCGGCGAAAGATCGCGGCGCGGGGTTGCGTTCCCCGTTCCCGGTTCCCCGTTCCCCATGCGTCAGCCTTCCTGCGTGACACGCAGCACCTCCTCCAGCGTGGTGATGCCGGCCACGGCCTTGGCGATGCCGTCCTCGTACATCGTGCGCATGCCTTCGGCGCGTGCCTGCTTTTCGATCTCGCTGGCGTCGGCGCGCTGCATCACCAGCCGGCGCAGCGGGTCGCTCATGGTCAGGAATTCCATGATCGCGCGACGGCCGCGATAGCCGGTGGGGTTGGCCGCACTGCTGCCCGGCCGCCACAGCCGGATCGGCCTCTCGTCGGTGTATTTTTCCAGCTCGAACTGCTCGATCACTTCCGGCAGCGCCTCGTACGATGTGGCGGTTTCCGGATCGAGCCGGCGCACCAGCCGCTGCGCCAGGATGCCGTTGATGGTGGAACCGAGCAGATAGTCCTCCACGCCCATGTCGAGCAGACGGGTGATGCCGCCGGCGGCGCTGTTGGTATGCAGCGTGGAGAGCACCAGATGGCCGGTCAGCGCGGACTGGATCGAGATGCGGCACGTCTCCAGGTCACGCATCTCGCCGATCATGATCACGTCCGGATCCTGCCGCATGATCGAGCGCAAGGCGCCGGCGAAATCCAGCCCGATCTGCGGCTTCACCTGGATCTGGTTGATGCCTTCGAGCTGGTATTCGACCGGATCCTCGACCGTGATGATCTTCACGTCGGGGGTGTTGATCTGCGACAGCGCGGTGTACAGCGTGGTGGTCTTGCCCGATCCGGTCGGGCCGGTGACCAGCAGGATGCCGTGCGGGCGCCGCAATACGTCGACGAAGCGCTGCTGGAAGTTTTCGGTGAAACCCAGCGAAGCGAAATCGAACACCACCGATTCGCGATCCAGGATGCGCATCACCACCGACTCGCCGAAACTGGTCGGCACGGTGGACACGCGCAGGTCCAGCTCCTTGCCCTGCACACGCAACTGGATGCGCCCGTCCTGCGGCAACCGGCGTTCGGCGATGTTGAGCTTGGCCATGATCTTCACGCGCGAGATCACCGCCGCGGTGGAGCTGGACGGCGGCGCTTCCACTTCATGCAGCACGCCGTCGATGCGGTAGCGCACTTTCAGCCGGTTCTCGAACGGCTCGATATGCACGTCCGACGCGCGCTGCTCGACCGCCCGTTGCAGGATGAGATTCACCAGCCGGATGACGGGGGCCTCGGAAGCAAGGTCGCGCAGATGCTCCACGTCATCCTCTTCCGCCGCACTGCCGTCGAGGTTCTCCACGATGGTACCCATCGCCGAACGGCCGCTGCCGTAATAGCGCTCGATCAGGCCGTCGATCTCCGAACGCAGGCCGACCCGCAGCGCCACCGGTCGCCCCGCAGCCATGGCGACCGCCTGCAGCGGGTACGGATCGGCCGGATCGGACACGATCAACGCCAGTCCGTGCGTCTCATCGTGCACCGGCACGACATGCTGCTGCTTGAGAAAGCGCGGCGACACTTCCAGATCGACCGGCGGCAGCTCCGGCGCATCGCGCGCGGCCAGCAACGGTACCTGCAGCAGTTGCGCCCACGCCTCGGCCAGATCGCGCTCGGACACCAGCCCGAGCCGCGCCATCAGGGTGGTCAGCGTGCCTTCGGCGGATTCCTCGTGCAGCCGCCGGGCGCGTCCCAGGTCGCTGTCCTTCAGACGGCCGCGCGCCACCAGCAACGCGCAAACCTCCGCTTCGCGGTCGTTCGCGGCCATGTCTGTCGCGCTCGCCGCCGGCTCAATGGCTGCCGACATTCTCCACCCCGCTCGATCCCGGCGAAAAACCGTCCGCGCCCATGCGGCAGACGGCACGCGCCATTGTTATCACATCCGGCCGGCATCGGGCGAACCTAGCAGCCTGTCGGACTTTGGTCGGCCGGTCTGCGAATCCGTCTGTGCGGTCCATATTTCCGCCGCTTCTTGGCCCATAGAACCACTATGGGCCGGCAAATCGTCGAAAATCTGTCCTCGCACAGCCAAATTCTCGCCTCGACCACCAAAGTCCGACAGGCTGCTAGCCCGACGCGACACCCTTGCGCCAGCCTGGCAGACCCGATCCGGGCACATCGCCCATTGTGCCGCCTGCGGACCTGCAGCGGGGGATCCGCGGCATGGGAATATTTCGGGTATCGCCGCGCTCGGGCGCTTCCCCGGCTGCCCCGCGCGGCCGCTGCGCCGGGATTACAGCTTGTAGAACAGGCCGATGCCGCCAAGCATGACATTGAAGGCGAGGCTGATGCGCTCCCCGCCCCGGTTCGGCGCCTCGTAACCGTGGCGCAGATGGCTCGGAAACAGGTATGCCGTACCTGTCGACGACGGATAGGCGATGCGGTTGGCGGTGAACAGCGTCTGCTCGCGCGTGGCGATGGCGATGTAGGGCTGGGTATTCAGTTCCGGCTTGTCGAACATCAGCGGAGCGCTCTGCGTCGCGTCGGCCTTCAGATAATAGGCTCCGGAAACGACCGAATTGCCGTGATAGTGCATCCGCTGGTATCCGCCCTCCGGCGCCCTGTTCACCCAGGAATGGATGATCTCGAACTTTTCGTACTGGTAGCAGTAGACATTGTCGAGGTAGTCCTTGATGCAATCGCGCAGAAAGCTTGCCAGCGACGCGAAGCGCCCCTCGTCGAGGATGTTGCGCTCCTGGCTGGTGGATTCGGTTCCCGAGGCCATATTGGGGAAGAACTCAAGGTCATCCAGCGCGATGTCCTCGGGCGCGGGATTCTGGTATCGGACCACCGCGCCGGCCGGGAAGATCGGTCGCACCTCGCCAGTGGATCGGCTCATGGCCCGGCTCCTGCATGCCGCGCTCGCGCACGACGTACCCCACGCGCCCCCATGGCCCGATTCCTGTCAGGCGTGAACCGGCCGGGGCGGATCCCCGGCTGGATACCGGATCGGCCGGGGGCTGGCATCTTCATGGCGCAATCCAGTTGCCGACCGGGGTCAGCCCACTGGGCTTGCCCGGGGCGAAACGCACGATGTTGGCACCCTTGGCGGCGTAGCGCTCGCCCGGACCGAGCGCCAGGCGCGGATAGATCCCCGGATTCATGTCCTTCTGCGACTCGTCCTCGATGCGCTCGATCAGGTAGTCGCGATAGAAGTCGTTGCTGATCTCGAACAACGCGGCATCCAGCATGCTCATCGCGTAATACTCCTTGAACTGCAGCAGCGGATGATCGATCACCAGATGGCGGGTGTGCAGCCAGGCGCGCGTCTCGAACGACTTGACGTGCGACGAAGGCGCCAGTTCGTAGGGGTCGGCGAATCGCAACCGCGCCGCCAGCTCCGTCGTCGCCGCTTTCCTGGCCGCATCGATTGCCCGGCTGGGCAGGAAAACCAGCGACGCGCGCGGCTGCAATGCCGCCAGCGCATCCACGGCAGTCGTCACGTCGGCGCCAGGCCAGACCACCAGGAGCCGGTCCGGATGCCCGGCATCGGCCTTCAGGGCGGCGTCGAGCTCGGCGCGATCATGGTAGGTGATCAGGCTCTGCTGCCTGCGCGGTTCGCGCTCATGCAGCGTCTGCTGAAAAATCCTCGCGGGCAGCTGGCCGTAGGAGTCGGCGGCGGCGATCTGCACCACCTGCGCATGGTTCCCCGCTTCATGGCTGGCGATGAAACTCGCGCTGACCTGCGCCTCCAGCGCCAGACCGGCGGAAAAATACACCGTATAGCCCGCATGCGACGGCGGCCACGCCGGCAAATCGGTATCCGGGAACAGACACGGAATGCGGTGTTCATCGCAGAACTGCGACGGGCCGTTCCACGAGCCGTCGACCTTGCCGCCGACGAGCGCGAAGACCGGATTGGCCCGGTAATACGCATCGAGCTGTGCGCGCCACGTCGATGCGTCGCCCTTCAGGGTCCACACCGAGAGCGACCAGCTGCGCTCGATCGGCACGAACTCCGAGCGACTGTAAGGTGAGAAACCCTTGCGCGACTGATCTTCGTGAAGATGCAGGTTGCGCCATTTGACATAGGCCTGGAGCGTGCCCAGCATCGCGTCGCGGTCGGCCGCCGGCACCTGATCGGAAAAAACCGCAGCCAGCTTGATCTGATGGTCGTCCACGCCCGGATCGATGCGCGCCGACAGCGTGTGCAGGTAGGCGGCCAGTGCCTTGACGTCCGCATCGGTCATGCGATAGCGGGGCATGATCGTCGCCAGTTTCTGCCCTGCTGCGTCGACCCCCTCGCTCAAAGTGGTCGCCAGGCTCCCCACCGTGTAGCCGGGGCGCATGTGCGGCTGGTGCAGACGGGTGTCGAAACTCTTCGGTTGCACCTGATGGAAAAACTGCGGAAACAGCCGCAGCCGGTCGAGCTTGCGCGGCGAGAACAGCAGCGGTCCGCTGATCGGCGGCACGTAATAGCCGCCCTCGCTCGAACCCAGGCCGCTGGGACGGTGACAGGTGACGCATGCGGCCTGCTCGCCGGACAGGGGAACGTCGGTCTGCGAAAACGCCTGCACCGGCTTTCCGTCGGTGCCGATGCCTTGTCGATAGATCCGTTCGCCAGCCGCCACATTGGAGGCAGCAGCGTGCTTGCCGACGGCGGCGCCCACGGAGCCGCAGGCAGCGCTCATGAAGATGGCCAGAAAAAAACCTGCCAGCCGCACCAGCGCGGTCGATTTACGGTAAGGCATCTTTCTCAAACTCCGTGTCGGACACGTAATGCGAGTGGCCGTGCTGCAACCGCGTACCAGCATACATGCATGGCATCGGCCCCGGTCCCGCACGGGTCGTTCCGGCAAAAAATAAGGAGGTACCTGGTCAGCCCAGGCGACTCATGGTGCGGCGGCAACAGCCTGCTTGATCTGCTGCACCAGTTGATCGGTGGTCGTGAGCCCGAGGATCCTTTGCCAAGGCTGCCCTTTGCCGCCGCGAATGAAGGTCAGCGGTTCGTGCATCATCTTGTCGGCGGCCGGATCCGAAGCGTTGAAGGCCGCCTCGGTCTGCCTGACCTTCGCTTCGGTGCCGGTCAGCAGGTGCCAGCTCGGCGGCGGATCCCCGAATTGCCGCGAGAAGGCCAGCAACCGCTGCGGTGTATCGTGATCTGGATCGATCGAGATGGTGTAGAAGCCGATGTCGATCTTCGCCTTGCGCAACTGCGGTGCCGCGGCGACGATCTGCGCCGAACGCACGCCACAGATCGTTGTGCAACTGGTGAAAAAAAACTGGACCAGTGCTGGCTTGTCGCCAGCCAGCGCGTGATCCAGCCTGACGCGATGGCCGTACTGGTCGACCAGGCTGATCGGCGGTACGGTGTAGCTATGCACGCTGCGGCTGACTGTCGACGGCGGCGGTATATCCATTGCCACGGCGCTCGTCGCCTGCGTGCCGAGAGCGATGATGACCGCGGCCATCAGGCCGGCCGCACGATTCTTGCTGCGATTCAACACGAGGCAATCCCCCTGTTCTCAATCAAAACGGTTGCGGGGCCTGCATACCTGGCCCCGCAACCGGACCGTCAGTCGCTCCTTTAGTGGATCGACCAGATTGCCTCGTCGTGATGCAGCGGATCGAACTGGTAGATCCGCAGCCGCTTGGACGGCTCGTAGTTCAAGGTCATCACCACGGTGTGCTCGCCCAGCACGTCGCCATTGCTCGTCGGGAAGGTCGCCGAAGGCATGCTCGCCGGCCAGGACTTGGCATCGGGATCTTCCTCGCGCTGCCTGAAGATGCTGTGGTTCTTGTCCTCGGTCACGCTGAGGTTTTCAACCGGACGATTCTTCAGGCTGGCCATCCTCGCCCTTGCAGCTGCCGGGAGCGCCGCCTCGGCCGTGGCCGATTTCACCGCAGGCGGCACCATGGCCGGCGTCGGCGTATTCGGTTCCCAGTAGTCGCGGCCGAACGTGAACCAGGCACCATCGCCACCGAGCGGAATGGTGTTCTGGAAGGTGTTTTCCCAGCCACGCAGGCCACCGAAATCGACGGACACGTAACCATGCGGGAAGTAATCGCCGTTGATCAGCTTCACCGTCACCTGCGTACCGCGCAGATGCCACTTCTCCAGCGTCGGATGATGGGCGAAACGGGCCATGTTGCTCATCTGGCCGTAGATCGTGTTGTTGACGTAGAACAGCGTGTAGTCGGCGCTCTTGTCCGGTGTCACGCCGTCCGGCAGCTGATTGCGCTGCTGCCACTGGTGGAAGGCCCGCTCGTACTCGGCCATCACCCTCGGGTTGTAGCCGATGGCCTGCAGCTTGCGCAGTGCGTTCCACATGCGCTTGGCCGGCGAAAGATCGCCGATCATCGCGATGGCCGCCTGCTTGGTGGCATTGCTGGCGCGCGGATCGGCGCCGAACGTGTCGACTTCCCACTGCACCAGCGTCTTGCCCATCGCCGTCTTCAGGCCGTTCTCCATCACCTGCACGCGGCCCGGATGGTTGCGCCAGCCCCACGTGTAGACGAGGTTGAAGAACCGGGCCGGCGGCTCCTTGATCACGAACGTGGTACGGGTGCCATCCAGGATCGGATAGAACGTCGCATCCATCATGACCAGGGGCTTGGCCGTGTGCAGCACGTCCGGATCGTCGAAGAACATCTCCATCGGCGAGAAGTCGTCATTGCCGCGATGCAGCGTATCGACGACGTAGGTGATGGTCCAGGGCAGGTTCCTGAGCGCCGGCGCCAGCATCGCCGAGGGGTCGATGAACGCCGTGTCCGATTCGATGTGTTGACCGAACCACACCTGGTGCACGGTGACATTGCCGCCGATCGGGTTGCCGTTGCTGTCGTAGGTCGGAACGACCTGGCCCACTTCGCTGGGCGCGTTGTAATGCAGCATCGGCATGCCGCTGTAGACGCGGTCGGGCACCGGATTGCCCTCGAGGATGTCGATGCCGCGCTGCAGGGCCCCACGGCTGAAGTTCCGCGGGTCATAGGTGCTGCCTTCACCCTCGTGCTGCCCCGGGCCGGTCCTGTACCAGGACTGGAAGATCGCCGCAAGATCATCGGCCGGCGATGTCCCGTTGATGTGCTGGACTACCGGATCGTCATGCAGGTTGTAAGGATGTTCCGGCGTCGACGGCAGCGTGTTCGGGATCGGAACCCCGTTGGCGGCCAGGACGTCCGCGTAGACCGTCGGCAGCAGGTTGGTGGGGTTGACCCACGGATCCGACTCCGGGAAGTTGCTGGTCGGAGTGGTGTAGTAGGTCGTCATGCCGTCCGCCGAATCGGTACGCGTCCATGCGGACGGCGGCGGCATCGGTTGCGGCATTCGATCGGCGGGCGGTGGCGCTACCTGCGCCATGGCGCCACCTGCGCCGATAGTGAGCAGGACTGTCAACGACAGTCCGACCAGCGTGCGTTGGCTGAGCAAATTCATCGCAATAACCTCACTGATGATTGGGTCGGCATCGGCGCGTTACGCGATGCGATTGTTGAAGGCCAAGCCGGCTTCGTCCCGCTTGCGGGGACCGGCCCGGCGCATCTCGCCGCTGACGGGCTTGCCTGGCATCACCGAAGTGACGCGCATCGCCGCATCCGCGGTCGAGATGCCGACTGGGAAAACGCCCCACAGCCCAAGCGGCTCGTTGCCGTAATGGACCACGCCGACACGGCTGCGCGGATCGGGCGCCATCGGATGACGATGCAACCGTGCGGACACGATCGCACTGTCTTCGCCGGGAATGCGCACGAAACTCCAGCCTTGCTTGGGTATGCCCATGCGCTTGGCGAAAGCCCGCAACCGCGCAGGCGTGTCGCGCACCGGATCGCTGGTGATGGAAACAATGTGAAAATCGGTGCCGAGCTTCGGCTTGAGCTGCTTGGTGACTTCTAGCAGTCCGCCGATGACCGGGAATGATTCTTCGTTGTCGATCGCCATGTAGTTGATCAACACCACCTTGCCCTTGATCAAGTCGGCATACAGCTGCACCGTCTTGCCCTGGCTGGTTTCTACCGTGGCCTCCGGAAGCTGGCCCGGCCCATGCAGGTTTTCGCTTTTGAAAACCTGGACCCCCTTCTTGACCTGCTTGTGCCCGGCCGGGTCCGCGATCGCGCTTGCTGCCGCTCCCGCGACCAGCAATCCGGTCGCACCTATCGAAAGATCTACCAGAAATTTGCGTCGGTTATCCATTTTGAATCCCCTGTATTCTGTTGTCGGATGCGCTACGGGATCAGAAGCCCTTGCCGGGCTCGACGATGTCCCAACGGATCATCATTGCGTGGTCTTCGTGCACGACGTTGTGGCAATGCATGACGTACTTGCCGAAGAAATCACGCCAGCGGCCGAAGATCTTGATTTCGTCTCCTGGTCCCAGCTGCACCACGTCCTTTCGTCCCCAATTGGCGATATCGCCGGGTTCGATCGGCTTGCCGTTGAGCGACAGCACCTGGAATTCTTCGAAGTGCGAATGAATCGGGTGCCCCCATGCATCGCCGTCGTTGCGCAACGTCCAGATTTCGGCGCTGCCCTGTTCGATGGCGGCATCGATGCGGTTCGGATCCATCAGGCGGCCGTTCACCGTCCACATGCCGTTGGTGTAGTCGAACACGAACTCGCGCTCGCGCTTCACTTCACTCAGATCGATCTTGGGCAGCGGCCGCAGGACCTCGGGCAGCCGGCTCGGGTCTTCCACCTCGCCACCGGTCACGTCGAAACGCATGATCAGGTTGGTCGGGTCGAGGTACCTGCCGGTGGCGCCGGCGCCGTCGGCACGCTCTTCCAGCCTGTTGGTCAGATAGATCTTGTCGCCGTCCTCGTATTTCGAGAAATCGATGATGATGTCGTAGCGGTTGGCGGGCCACAGATCGAAGTAATCGCTCGCCTCGACCGGACGCGGCAGCAGATTGCCTTCGTTGGAGATCACATGCACCGTTTCGGGCGTCTTGCCGTCCTTGGTGAAGGCCACCGAATAGAAACGCGACGGGCCGCCGTTGAGCAGACGCAGGCGATACTTGCGGCGCTCAACCTGGAAGTACGGCTGGATGATGCGGTTGACCGTGAACTTGTCGCCGATCATGCCGTTGACGGTGTATGTCGGGCTGGGGCCATAGCCGCCGCCGCCATTCTCGTTCGAGGCAACCGGATGTGCGCCGACGAAGTCCCATATGACCTGGCCGTCCTGGTCGAACTGCACGTCGTGAATGATCAGCGGCACGTCGTACTTGCCGCTGGGCAGACGGAAGGCCTTCGGATTCGGATCGTTTTCGTTGTTGGAATCCAGATCGTCGAAGGCCAGGAAAAAGCCCGAGAATCCGGCGTACACGTTGGTCGCGGTGAAATCCAGGCGATGGTCGTGATACCACAGCGTACCCATGATTTCGCTGGGATCGTTGCCGGCCGGGAAGCTCGGGTAGTGGTGATCCCAGAACTCGCCCGGATCCGCGAAATCGGACGGGAAGCCGTCGCTCTCGGAAGCCTGGTGTCCGTTGTGCGTATGGATCGAGAACGAGGGCAGCGCCCAGGTGACCTTGCCGGTGCCGACCGGCGGCAGCTCGTTGAGGCGGCGCACGAACAGGGGCTCACCGTACTTCGTGATGAAGGTCGGCCCCGGAACGATGCCGTCCATGGTGTAGCCCCACGACCCCTGGTTGTACGGCGGGTCCGAGTGATAGACCCATTTGCCTTCCTGCATTTTCTGAATGTAGAACTTCTGCGGCAGGAAATCGTTGTAGCGCTGATGGCTTGCCGGATCGGGTGGCGGATTCAACGCACTTTCCGGTACCGGCTGCGCGATCGGCATGATGAAAAGCGGAGTGACGAACGGCGTTGACGGTGGGCTCGGCTCGCGCGTCCAGGTCGGCTGATAGCCGTCCGGAAACACCAACCCGCTCTGCGGCACTGTCTGTCCGAATGCCGACCCGGTCACGAGACCCGCGCCCGCAGCGGCGCCCAGTTTCAACGTAAACCTTCTGCTGACCATGATTTACCCCTGTTTCCCCTGTTCAATTTCCGCCGAGTGGCGGCGCCTTGACTCTTGAAACTCCGGCGGCCAGACCCGTCGTGGCGGCCGACACACGGCCGCAAAACCTGCCCGACAGGCATGTTGCCGGCCCTAGCACAAACTAAGATTCCCTTCTGTGCATTCTATCACAAAACATATGTATTTTCCATGACATGGGACAAGCCACGCCCCGTCTCTCCGGCATCGCGACCGCAGCGTCCGATTCGCGGCCAAAACCCTCCTGTCACGGATTCCGCTCGGATCCGCGTTCTGGGAATCGTTGAAAGAAAACCCCTCGGGCGCCTGCCCGGGTGGCTTGCCCCTTGCCCCTTGCCCCTGCCCCTTGCTCACCCCCTCAGTTTGGCAACGGCCCGTCGGGCATGTGGACCGAGCAGGCGTTGCTACAGATTTTCCGGCGCTCCGCAATTCGCGGAGCCATGCGACGATGCATTTCCCATCGCACACCCTATAGAGGCGGCGAAAGCCCAAAAGGATGCAGAATCTGTGGAACTATTCACAATGTGTGTGTGATAACAAGCACATGTCTATCATCGAATCGATCACACTTTGCGGGGCGGCGCCGATGGTGCAAGGCGCATCCAAGGCCAGCGGAACGGCCAAGGTACCGATCCCCTGATCAGTCCTTCAGGTACTCCTGCACCATCAGCCGACCGCGATGGACCCGGCTTTTCGCCGCCGTGCGCGTCAGCAGCAGCTGATCGGTGATTTCGCTGATCGAAAATTCCTCGAAGTCGCGCAAGATGACCGCTTCACGATATTTCTTCGGCAGCGACTGGATCGCCGCAGCAAGATCACAGCGCAAATCGACGCGATCGGCATACGCGTAGACGGGATGATCGGCCGGCGGCAATTCCACGTGCCCCCGCATCCCCCGCAGCAACCTGTGGCATTCCCTGCGTATGATGGAAAACGCCCAGGCGGGGAACGAGGCGATCGTGCGCAGGGCACCGATTCGCCTGAAGATCGACAGCAGGGTTTCCTGCACAGCATCATCAGCGTCGACACTGCTGTCGCACTGCGATTGGGCGATGCGATACAAGGCTGGCCGACACTCGGTCAAAAGCCGCTCAATGGCAACGATATCGCCCTGCTGCGCGGCTTCCAATAGCGTGTGGTCGTGTTTCATGGATGCCTGCAAGAGATCGCCAAGCTGCAGGATGGAACTATCCCCGAAGCTTCAGTCTATCTAAGAACTATCATAAATACTATCAAAATGCCATGCCCAGCCGGGATGCCGCTATGGACTCCACACAGCCTTGGCTACTGCATCGGCAATTCGCTTGCATTCTGTAGCGACTTTGTCGTCATGATCCTGGCTGGAGCTGGCGATCGTGCAGGCAGCGTCGAGTCGGACCTCTCTTGCACGTTTCTTGCTTGCTGCCCGACGTCTGGGACAATCGTCGCTTTCGATGCCCGGTCAAACCATGCAACTGCTCGATATCGGCGCCAATCTCACCCACGAGTCGTTTCGGCCCGATCTGGACGCGGTACTGCAACGCGCGCGCGCGCAAGGCGTGGAGCGCATGATCGTCACCGGCGCCTCGCGTGACGGCAGCGAGCACGCACTGGCCCTGGCCCGCCGGCACCCGGGCATGCTGTTTGCCACCGCCGGGGTGCACCCGCATCACGCGATCGACTACGACGATGCCACCGACGCACGGTTGCGCGAGCTGGCGCTCGACCCCGCCGTACGCGCGATCGGCGAGACCGGGCTGGACTACAACCGCAACTATTCGCCGCGCGAAGTGCAATTGCAGGCATTCGAGCGCCAGTTGCAGATCGCCGTGGCGGCGCGCATGCCGGTGTTCCTGCACCAGCGCGACGCACACGCGGACTTCGTCGCGCTGCTGCGGCGCTACCGCGACCGTCTTGCGGCAGCCGTGGTGCACTGCTTTACCGGCAATGGCGAGGCATTGCGTGATTACCTGGCGCTTGACTGCCACATCGGCATCACCGGCTGGATCTGTGACGAGCGCCGCGGCACCCATCTGCGCGAGCTGGTGCGCGAGGTTCCGGCCGACCGGCTGATGATCGAGACCGACGCCCCCTACCTGCTGCCACGCACGGTACGGCCGATGCCGGCACACCGGCGCAACGAACCGATGTACCTGCGCCACATCTGCGAGGAAATCGCCCGCGACCGCGGCGAACCGGCCGAGGTCACGGCGGCGAACAGCACGGCGACGGCGGAGGCGTTTTTCGGGCTGGCACCGCTCCCGTAGGAGCGCACCCTGTGCGCGAATGCTCTACCCAGAGTCGCGGCAAAGAGCATTCGCGCACAGGGTGCGCTCCTACGGCAGAAGTATCCGTGTCTGCCCCGGTGCCAGGCCATCGAGCGCATGCTCGCCGATCCGCACGCGAATCAGTCGCAAGGTCGGAAACCCCACGGCGGCGGTCATCCGTCGCACTTGCCGGTTGCGTCCTTCATGCAGCGTGAGGCTGAGCCAGCTGGTGGGTATGTGCCTGCGGAAGCGCACGGGCGGATCGCGTGGCCACAGCCAGTCCGGCGCAGCGGCATGTCCGGCAGCGGCCGGCAGGGTCGGGCCGTCGCTCAGGCGAACGCCGCAGCGCAATGCCAGCAAGGCGGTATCGTCAAGCTCCCCTTCGACCTGCACCAGATAGGTCTTGGCCTGCTTGTGGCGGGGATCGGTCAGCCGATGGGCAAGCCGTCCGTCGTCGGTCAGCAGCAAAAGGCCCTCGCTGTCCTGATCCAGCCGTCCGGCCGCATAGACGTCCTTTTGCCGGACATGGTCGGCCAGCGTGCGGCGGCCGGCGGCATCGGTGAACTGGCACAGCACGCCGTACGGCTTGTTCAGTGCGATCAGCATGGATGGATGGAAACGCAGGGCATCAAAGGACGTCTGAATAAGCCGTCATCCCGGCGGCTTTCAACAGCCGAAGGGCTGGTCAAGCCGGAATGACGAACGGGACCTCGTTCAGATGTTCCTCGAGTCGCCTAATGTTTTGCGTACCCTGCGCCGCGCACTGAACTTGCCGGCGCCGGAGCCAATGGCTTGATGAAACGCAGGGTCATCCGGTCGGATTCGCCGATCGCCAGATATTTCGCCTTGTCCTTTTCGCCGAGGGCGAGCGTGGGTGGCAAAGTCCATACACCTTTCGGATAGTCTTTCGTATCGCCCGGGTTGGCATTGATCTGGCTGCTGTCCTGCAGCGTGAATCCTGCGTCGGTGGCGAGTTTCACCACGTAACGGGTCGGCAGGTAGCCACTCCCGACGACCGATGCCAGCGACGCGCTGTCATCGGCACGGTGATCGACCACGCCCAGTACGCCGCCAGGCCTGAGCACGGTGTAGAACGCCTTGAACATTGCCGGTGCGGTATTGGCCATGACCCAGTTGTGCACATTGCGGAAGGTCAGCACCAGATCGGCCGAAGCGGGCGGGCCGAACACCGGCGCCTTCGGATCGAACTCGACGATTTGGGCGTTTCCGTAATGCGCGGCATCGGCGGCAAACATCCGATGCAGGGCACCGTGGTCATTGCGCGCCTCGCCGGCGCCGGCCGGAGCCTGCACGGCGGCGATGTAGTGTCCGTTGTCATGCAGCAGCGGCGCCAGAATCTCGCTGTACCAGCCGCCACCGGGCGTGATCTCGATCACCGTCTGATCCGGCTGGATGCCGAAAAACTGCAAGGTGGCCTTGGGGTGGCGATACCTGTCGCGGGCGCGGTTGGCCGCCGGGCGCCAGTCGCCGCCCAGCACGCTGTCGAGCTGCGTGGCGGTGAAATCGCTGGCGCTAGTCGGCGGTATCAGCTCGCCGGCCGGCTGATCCTGCCCGCTTGAAGCAGCCGTCGCCATTTGCGCGAGACATGGCACGCTCGATCCGGCGGATGCCGTCAGCAGCAGCGCAACCAGCACCTTGCCGAAACGACGGGCTGTCGCCGTGCCTGCTGCCCGCTGGCCGGCCCTGATCCTGCGATTCATCGACAACCTCCTGGCATGTTGGTCCTTGAGATGTACACAAGATACCGGGAATGGCGGAAGAGGGCAGCAAGTTGCCGCTTGATGTTCCACTTACCCCTGTGCCTGGTAATGGATTACCGAACGGATGGCTCGGCCCGCGTGCATCAATTCGAACGCTTCGTTGATGCGTTCCAGCGGCAACACCTCGGTGATCATTTCGTCGATCCTGATCTCGCCGGCCATGTAGCGCTCGACGTAGCCGGGCAGCTGCGAGCGGCCCTTGACCCCACCGAACGCCGAGCCGCGCCAGACCCGTCCGGTGACCAGCTGGAACGGCCGCGTGCAGATCTCCTGCCCGGCGCCGGCCACGCCGATGATGATCGACTCGCCCCAGCCCTTGTGGCAGCACTCCAGCGCCGCACGCATCACCTGCACGTTGCCGATGCATTCGAACGAATAATCCACGCCACCGCCGGTGAGATCCACGATCACCTGCTGGATCGGCGTGTCCGGGTAATCTTTCGGGTTGACGCAGTCGGTGGCGCCGAGCAGCCGTGCCATCCCGAACTTGGCCGGGTTGGTGTCGACCGCCACGATACGCCCGGCCTGCGCCATCACCGCGCCCTGCACCACCGACAGGCCGATGCCGCCGAGGCCGAACACCGCAACCGTGGCGCCGGGCTCCACCTTGGCCGTGTTCAGTACCGCGCCGATGCCCGTGGTGATGCCGCAGCCGAGCAGGCAGACCTTCTCCAGCGGCGCGGCGGGGTTGATCTTCGCCAGCGCGATTTCGGGCAGCACGGTGTATTCGCTGAAGGTGCTGGTGCCCATGTAATGCAGCAGCGGCTTGCCGCCCAGCGAGAAGCGCGAGGTACCGTCGGGCATCACACCCCTGCCCTGGGTCGCGCGGATCGCCTGGCACAGATTGGTCTTGCCGGAGCGGCAGTATGCGCACTGGCCGCATTCGGGGGTGTACAGCGGGATCACGTGATCGCCGATCTTCAGCGAGGTCACGCCTGCACCGACTTCCTCGACAATGCCTGCGCCCTCGTGGCCGAGGATCACCGGGAACAGCCCTTCCGGATCGGTGCCAGAGAGGGTGAAGGCATCGGTGTGGCACACGCCCGTCGCCACGATGCGCACCATGACCTCGCCGGCTTTCGGCCCGGCCACGTCGACCTGCTCGATCGACAGCGGCTTGCCTGCTTCCCAGGCGACGGCGGCACGTGATTTCATGGGGTTCGCCTCCCGGGCTTGATCGGAATCGTATTCGACCGCCCCATGATAACGGCTTGCCACATTCGCGCATGCCGCGCGCCGCATCGATGGCCAACGCCTCCTGTACGGCGCGACCGGGCGAATCGGTGTCGTCCGGCCGGATCCGGCTGGCGCGGGCCGATCAGTTCAACGCCGCGGCGGCGCCGGGCGTGCCGATGCTGCCGCCGGATGCCGGGGCGGCGTCCTGATCCTCCGGCGACTGCACCGCATAGCCCTGCGCCTTGAGCCTGTCCAGGTAGCCACCGGGCGACAGCAGTTCCTTCATCGGCAGCATCGCGAAGGTCTGCCGGTTTGCCTGCAGGGCGGCGCCTGCGGCAGCCAGCCAGGCGGCTTCGAGCCGGGCCGGCAGATCGTCCAGACCGAGCTGGTGCGCGAAGCCGGCATCGGCGAGCGCGGAAACACAGACACGGCGACGATCGCTGTCGGGCAGCTGGCGCAACGCCTGCAGATCGCCGGTGGCCCAGGCGTTGGCCCGCGCCGTGATCGCCGGCATGTCCTGCTCGATGCTGTCCATGGTGCGGCTGAAGCATTCGGCGTCGTCTATCCCGGAACGCTTGAATGCCTTGATCGCCGCACGCGGCTGCTCGATGACCACCTGATACGTGACCGGGATTTCCTTCACGCCAAACTGTTTCGACAATGCATCCACGGTATCCCCGATACCACCGGAGTTGCTCAGGCCATTGGCCTTGAGCGCCTTCTTGTAAAGTTTCTGCGCGGCAAAGATCGGCCGCCAGCGTTCGATGCCGCGGTCGTGGCCAAGATACTTCTGCTTGAGCACCTGCCAGCGCGCATACTCCGGCGCAGGAAGCACTTGCTGCAGCGTTTCGCCGTGGTCGTTCTTGCGTGCGCTGTAGGCAGCCGGCAGCAGGAAGAGCTTGCCGAAAAATCCGATGTCGGCCTTCAGCTTCAACGACGGCGCCAGCAGCACCTGCTGCGACTGGCTGATCACCCGCGTCAGATCGTGCGATTCCCACCGCATCTGCCGCGGCAGCGGCGACAGCGTACCCAGTACCCACATCACGTGATCGCCCCGCGACACCTTCCACATGCCGGGCCCCGGCTGCACGCCACTGACCACGACCGCGGGCAGGTCGACGGCGCTCGATCCCGGCAGCGGCGCCGTGGCCGCCGTCGATTGCGCGAACACCGGCGCAACGCCGCCCAGTGCCAGCAGGAAAAGCACACGGTTCAGACGCATCGGCGATATTCCATTGCGGCAAGCAGGCATTGTCTCAGGGCCATCCTGACTCGCGCCTTTCCACCCTCAGCGCGGCAGCCGCGATGCGGCCGGATACGGCGGCACATCGACATAGTCGCCGGCGCGCAGGCGCGCCTGCAGCGCGCACCACCAGGCCGGATCGAAAATCTCGCCATGCGCCTCGCGCAGGGCCTCGCGCAGCGGTGCGGCCACACCGAGAAAATTGACGAACAGCTCGGGAAACACGTCCTCCGCTGCGGCATATACCGCATCCTGCAACGGTCGCGTTTCGTCGTCCTCGTGCATCCGCGGCAGCGCGCGAAAATGGCATTCGCCCAGGGTGCACAGTTCGTCGTAGTCGTAGAACACCGCGCGGCCGTTGCGCGAGATGCCGAAGTTCTTCAGCAGCAGGTCGCCGGGAAAGATATTGCTGCCGGCCAGATCCTTGATCGCCTGGCCGTAGTCGCGCATCGCCTGGCAGGCCGCCTCGTGGCCGACCTCGCGCACGTACAGATCCATCGGGCGCAGCCGGTGTTCGACATAGCAGTGCGCCACCACCAGCTCGTCGCCGTCCACGCGCACGCTGTCGGCGCAGCTCTCCAGCAGCTCGCCGCGCAGCGTGGGGTCGACCTGGCGCAGCGGGAAGCGCAGCTGGCGAAACTCCTGCGCGTCGACCAGCCGGCCGATGCGGTCGTGGTGGAACACCAGCCGGTATTTCTCCTCGACCTGCCGGCGCCCGGTCTCCTTCGGCCAGGCGAAGCGGTCGCGGATGACCTTGAACACCACCGGCAGGTCGCGCAGGGTGAATACCTCCATCACCATGCCGCGCTTGCCCTCGGCGCGCACCAGCTGCTCCTGCGGATGGATCGCCAGATGGCCGAACACGCGGCGGTAGCGCTCGGTCTTGCCCTGGCGGGCGCGGCCGAGCACGGTGTACAGCTCCTCCAGCGGTTTGTGCGGCAGCAGCGCGTGCAGGAACGCCACCACCGCCCCCACATTGCCGATGTCGGCGTGGAAGTAGCTGCGCGCGTAGCCGAACAGGATCGAGATCTGCTCCGGCGCGGTCAGCAGCGCATCCACGCGCACGCCGTCGGCCTCGTGCAGCAGCGCGACCAGCAGCGGGTGGCGCCGCCCGCCGCCGCGCCAGCGGCCGACCAGATAGGCACGGCGCTCCCGATAGAACACCGTATCGAGTACGTGCAACTCCTCGATCACGGCGAAACCTTCGTCGCGTTGCCGTCGCCGCAGCGCGGCAGCCAGGCGTGCCGCGCAACCGGGCAGATCCCGATAGGCCGACGCATGTGCATGTTCACGCAGCAACCGCGCGCAGACGGCGGCCAGGTCATCGTCCGCCAGCATGTAGCGCCGATGCGGCGCGGCATCGCTGGGCTCGGTATAGGGCGCGCGATCCAGCGCGACGAATTCGATGTCCGCCGCCACACCCTCGGTGCGAAAGCGGCGCCGCGACAGCGAATTGAACCAGGTCTTGTACAGCTCGCGATCGGCCAGCGTGGCCAGCTGGCCATCATAGAGCTGGCGCAGGGTTGCCCACAGCGCCCGCGAGCGCACCCTATCGTCCAGCAGCCCGTCGAGCCGGTCCAGCGTCTCGCCGATGCACTCGTCGTACAGGTCGATGCGCGCATCGGCATCGCGCCGCGCCAGTTGCCAGTCGCGTCGCTCGAAGCGGCGCCGGGCGCGCCGGGTGATGTCGGCGAAGCGCGCGTTGTAGTCGGCAAAACCATCGAGGATCAGGGCCGCCGCCGCGCGCGCCTGCGGATCGATGGAGCCCTTGGCGCTGTCCATGGATTTCATCCATCGCAGTCTAGCCGCTGCGCCGGGCTGCCGTGGCAGCGACTCGTGCAGGGAATGGTGCGGCTGAGCGTGCGCGCGAGCCGGACAGGCTGCGTTGGACTTCGTGTGGAGCCCGCTCGCGGGCGATGCTCTCTCGCCCACTTGATCCAAGAGCATCGCCCGCAAGCGGGCTCTACGACACAAGCAGGAAGGACGGCGGGGCGCCGAAGCGCCCCGCTGTCCGGCGGTCCGGCCCTGTCCGGTTTACATCGCCGCGATCAGCGCGTCGCCGAACTCCGAGCACTTCACTTCCCTGGCACCTTCCATCATGCGGGCGAAGTCGTAGGTCACCGTCTTGGCTGCGATCACCTTGTCCATTGCCGCGATGATCGCATCGGCCGCCTCGTTCCAGCCCAGGTGGCGCAGCAGCAGCTCGCCTGAAAGGATCACCGAGCCGGGGTTGACCTTGTCCTGGCCGGCGTACTTCGGTGCGGTGCCGTGGGTCGCCTCGAACACCGCGTGGCCGGTGACGTAGTTGATGTTGCCGCCCGGGGCGATGCCGATGCCGCCCACTTCCGCCGCCAGCGCGTCGGAGATGTAGTCGCCGTTCAAGTTGAGCGTGGCGACCACGTCGTACTCGGCGGCGCGGGTCATGATCTGCTGCAGGAACGCATCGGCGATCACGTCCTTGACCACGATCTCGCGGCCGGTGGCCGGGTTCCTGAAGCTCATCCACGGGCCGCCATCCAGCTCGGCCGCGCCGAACTCGTTCTTCGCCAGCGCATAGCCCCAGTCGCGGAATGCGCCCTCGGTGAACTTCATGATGTTGCCCTTGTGCACCAGCGTCACCGAACGGCGATCGTTGTCGACCGCGTACTTCAGCGCCGCGCGCACCAGCCGCTCGGTACCGTCCTTCGAGACCGGCTTGATGCCGATGCCGGAGCACTCGGGGAAGCGGATCTTCTTGAAGCGATCCGGGAAATGTTCCTTCATCAGCGCCATGAACTTCGCCACCTCGGGCGTGCCTTCGGCGAATTCGATGCCGGCGTAGATGTCCTCGGTGTTCTCGCGGAAGATCACCATGTCCACGTCCTGCGGCTTCTTCACCGGCGAAGGCACGCCCTTGAACCAGCGCACCGGGCGCAGGCAGGTGTACAGATCCAGCTGCTGGCGCAGCGCCACGTTGAGCGAGCGGATGCCGCCGCCGATCGGCGTGGTCAGCGGGCCCTTGATCGAAACCAGATAGTCGCGACAGGCCTGCACGGTTTCGTCCGGCAGCCAGCTGCCGGTTTCGTTGAAGGCCTTCTCGCCGGCGAGGACTTCCATCCAGTGGATCGCGCGCTTGCCGCCGTAGGCCTTGGCCACCGCCGCATCCAGCACGCGCACCGAGGCACGCCAGATATCCGGGCCGATGCCATCGCCTTCGATGAACGGCACGATCGGATTGTCCGGTACGGTGAGCTTGCCGCCGGCAAGGGTGATCCTGGCGCCGTCGGCCGGCACGGTGGGCTTGTGGTCTGTCATGGGTATCTCCTGGGAAAGGCAGGGCGTTTGTGGCGCCGGTCAGCATAGAACACAAGCCGGCATTTTCACCCGAACCGGGCAGATCCGCACGCCGGCGCGGCAATTGGTCCGCTTCGCCGCATCCTCGCAATGCCGCAGTACCGCCGCCGGTGGAACGGCATCGCCGGCAGGGGCATGCGTCGACCGGCGGAACGGCCGTACCGCGCGGTTCAAGAAACCCCCGCCACGACCGATATCAATGACTGATGCCTCCCATCGACGGGCGTGAAAGACGTCGCGCCGGGGTGAGAGCAGACGCTTGCCCGGGCACTCCCCGGGCCCTCACCCATGGTGTGCCACCAGCAATGCACGACGACGCCACATGAAAGCCGAGCGGATCCTCCTGGCGCTTGCCGATAGCGCCGCTGCAGACGCGGTCGGCGGACAACTTGCCGCGGCGGGTTATCCGGTCGAGCGGGCCGGCAACGCCGCCGACGCGCTCGAGCTGGCACGGGCAAACCCGCCCGCACTGGTGCTGCTGGATCAACAGCTGGCCGACGCCGGCGGCGTTGCACTGCTGCAGCATTTCAAGGCCGATCCGCGACTGACCGGCGCATTCGTGGTGTTGCAGCGCGCCCCCGGCGCCATCGGGCACACCGCGCAATCGCTGCAAGCCGACGCCTGCATCCATGCATGCAGCACCCAGGCCGGCCTCGACGATCTGGTCGCCAGCTGGTTGCAGCTGCGCCGCACCGCAACCACGCTGCAGGAAATGATCGCGCGCCAGCATCCGCCCCAGCTGGAAGCGGAGCATGCGGTCATCCTGGAGCGGATCGCGCTTGGCGCGCCCCTGACCGACGTGCTCGCCGCGCTGGCGCGCGTGGTCGAACAGCGATGTCCCGGGACACTCTGCGCGATCCTGCAGACAGACCATGACAACGCACAGCTGCGCATGGGCGCCGCGCCCAGCCTGCCGCAGTCGTTCGCGCGGGCGGTCGACGGCATGCCGATCGGCCCGGATACCGGCTCCTGCGGCACCGCGGCCCACGAGCGGCGCACCGTGGTGGCAGCGGACATCGCCAGCGATCCGCGCTGGCGGGATGCTCGACAACTGGCCCTGGAGCACGGCCTGCGCGCCTGCACCTCGCTGCCGATGTTCGATGACGACGGCCGGATACTGGGCACGCTGGCCCTGTATTCGCACGCTCCGGGGCAGCCGACCGCCCAAACCGTCGACCTGCTCGAGTCGTGTGCGCACATCGCCGGTATCGCCATCGCGCGGCAACGGGTGGAAGACAGCCGGCGCGCCGGCGCCAGCCTGCTGCACACGGCCCGGACCATCGTCGATCTGGGCTACTGGAGCTGCGACCTGCAGACCGGCCGCATGGCGTGGTCGGCGGACGCCTGCCGCCTGTTCGGCGTTGCCGCGCAGGCCTTCGACGGCAGCGCCGAGGCATTTCTCGCCAGCGTCCATCCGGAAGATCGCGACCGCGTGCGACAGGCCACCGCCCGGGCGATCGATGGCCGGCAGCCGGTCGAAACCGAATACCGCATCTGCCGGCCCGACGGCGTCGAACGCGTGATGTTCTCGCGCTGCGACGTGATACGCGCCGACGACGGATCCACGCTGCGCGTGGCCGGGGTGGTGATGGACGTCACCGTGGCGCGGCGCACCGCCTCCGCCCTGAGCGAAAGCGAGCAGCGCTACCAGTCGCTGTTTTCGCAGAATCCGGACGCGGTCTACTCGCTCGACCTCGCCGGCAATTTCCTGAGCGTCAACCCGGCCTTTTCCCGCCTCACCGGCTACAGCGAGCAGGAGGTTCGCGAACTCGGCGCCGGGCAACTGGTATCCACGGCATCGGCCCCGTTGACCAGCGCCCAATTCACCCGGGCAACCCGGGGCCAGGCGGTCACCTACGAAGCCGAATGCATCGCCAGGGACGGCCACCGTTTCCATGCGATGGTCACCAACGTGCCGATCGTGGTGGACGGACAGATCGTGGGCGTCTACGGCATCGCCAAGGACATCACCGAGCGCAAGCGCGCCGAGGAACACCTGCGGGCAACCCGCGAACGCATGCAGATGGCCAGCCGGATGGCGCGTCTGGGTGGCTGGGAGATCAGCGTGCAGGACGATCGGGTGAGCTGGTCGGACGAGGTCTGCGCCATTTTCGAACTGCCGCCCGGCACCCTGCCGCGCAAGTGCGAAGGCCTGCGCCGCTACGCGCCGGAATACCGCGCGCAGGCCCATGCGCTGTTCGACGCCTGCGTGCGCGACGGCACGCCGTTCGACGAGGAGCTGCAGATCGTCGCCGCACACGGGCGCCGGGTGTGGGTGCGCAGCATCGGCCAGGCGGTGCGCGATGAAAGCGGCGCCGTGGTGCGGGTGCAGGGCGTGCTGCAGGACATCACCTCGCGCAAGATCGACGAGCAGAAGATCCAGCACCTCGCCTTCTACGACCCGCTCACCGGCCTGCCCAATCGCCAGCTGTTGCTCGACCGGCTGCAGCAGGCGCTGACCTCGCACGCACGCAACGGAAAATGCGGTGCCCTGCTGTTCATCGACATGGACAACTTCAAGGCGCTCAACGACACGCTCGGTCACGCCAAGGGCGACCAGCAGCTGATCGAGGTGGCGCGCCGGCTGGGCAGCCTGATCCGCAACAACGACACCGTGGCGCGGCTGGGCGGCGACGAATTCGTGGTGATGCTCGAAGGCCTGGACGGCAGCCTCGCCAGGGCCGCGATCCAGGCCAAGTCGATCGCCGAAACCCTGCTTGCCGCGCTCGGCCTCACCTACCAGCTGGACAATGTCAGCCACCACGGTTCGGCCAGCATCGGCGTCACGCTGTTCCACGATAGCGGCGAAAGCACCCACGAACTGCTCAAGCGCGCCGACATGGCGATGTACCAGGCCAAGGCCGCCGGCCGCAACACCGTGTGTTTCTTCGACCCGAACATGCAGGCTGCCGTCAACGCCCGCGTGGCGCTGGAGGCGGACCTGCGCGAAGGCCTGCAACACCAGCATTTCCAGCTGTTCTATCAGCCCCAGGTGGACCGCTCGGGCCGCACCACCGGCGTCGAGGCGCTGCTGCGCTGGAACCACCCGCGCCGCGGCCTGATCTGCCCGGATGCCTTCATCGCACTGGCCGAGGAAACCCGGCTGATCCTGCCCCTGGGCCAGTGGGTGCTGGAGACCGCGTGCAGGCAGCTGGCCGCGTGGTCGCGCATGCCGGCCTGCGCCGGCCTCGACATATCGGTCAATGTCAGTGCCCGCCAGTTCCATCATCGCGGCTTCGTGCAGCAGGTGATCGATACCCTGCAGCGCAACGGCGCGAATCCGGCGCGGCTCAAGCTGGAACTCACCGAAAGCCTGCTGCTGACCGACGTCGACGAGGTCGTCGAAAAGATGACCTCGCTCAAGGCCAGCGGCGTGGGCTTTTCGCTGGACGACTTCGGCACCGGCTATTCGTCGCTGTCCTACCTCAAGCGCCTGCCGCTGGACGAACTGAAGATCGACCGCTCCTTCGTCAACGACGTGTTGACCGACACCAACGATGCGGTGATCGTGCGCAGCATCGTGGCGCTCGGCCAGAGCCTGGGCCTGACCGTGCTGGCCGAAGGCGTGGAAACCGAAGGGCAGCGCGATTTCCTGACCCGGCACGATTGCCATGCCCACCAAGGCTACCTGTTCTCCCGGCCGATACCGATCGACCAGTTCGAAGCCTGGTTCGCGCGGCAGGCCCTGGCGGCGTGATCAGGCTGATGCCAGGACCGCGCTGGCGACGGCACGCTCGACCGATCCGCCCCGCGATGGGAATCCCGAATAACCCGGCTCCTGGCACTTGGAACGCGCCGTACATGGAGCGACTTCTGTGGGAGCGACTTCAGTCGCGATGCTCTTAGCTTCAAGACAGGAAAAGCATCGCGGCTGAAGCCGCTCCCACGTCGAAGAACTGCCGGAATGGATCGGCCCGGAGTTCGATCCCAAGGCGTGCGCTCCATCCTCCGCAAAATCTCAGCCTGTGAGATGATCCGGGCTTACGTTGCGTCACGGACGAATCCTTCAGGGGGATACGCAATGCAACGGCGCCGCTTCCTCGCTCACCTGTCGCAGACACTGGCCGCTCTCGGCCTGCTGCCCGCTGCGTCCAGCGCGCACCCGTTTCCCGGCGCCACGAAACGCCTGCACCTGCAGGACTGCCGCATCGCCGGCAGTCAGTACTACGACTGCCACGCCGTGCTGCCGCAACTGCGCCCCGGCGACCCGCTGCAGCTGCGCCGCCAAACCGGCAATCCACATGACGAACGCGCCGTCGCAGTGCTCTGGCGCGAGCGCAAACTCGGCTATCTCCCGCGCCTGGACAACGCCGCTTGCGCGTCACTGCTCGACCGCGCGCATGAACTCCATGCCGAAGTCATCGGTATCGACGATCCGGATGATGAATGGGAGCCGGTGCGGTTGCGAGTGTGGGCCGACTTCGGCCAGGTGCGGACATGATGCGCACGACCTCGTCCGTACGTACCATGCGTTTACGACCTGCCATCGAGCAGTTTCATGCCCAGCGCATCGGCAGCGGCATTGAGCCTTGCATCGAACCCCATGAACACGAAATCGCTGCCGCCTGCGGCGAACAGGATCCTTTCGGCCGCCGCCAGATGCACGCTGTCGTAAGCGCGCAAGCCGAACTGACGCGCCAGCCCGGCGGCACGCCGCACCAGCGCTTCATCGACACCAACGCGCGTGATCGATTTCCAATCCGATTGGAACTGACCCCACGCCATCCGCAAATCGGCGCTGGAGATGCGCTCCATTCTCTCGGCCTTGCCCAGCGCCGCCGACATTTCCGCATAAGCGACAAGGTGACTGCACGGCGTGACATCCTCGCGCCCGACCATGTCGACGACGGCCTGCCTGCCCGCTTCGGGAAGGTACAGCCGCGCCAGCGCGGAAGTATCCAGGTAGGCGATCAATCCCTGTCTTCCAGCAGCAAGTCCGTAAAGCTGGCCCCGGTGCCGCGCCACTCGACGGGGTTGGCCAGGCCCAACTTGCGTGGCGGTCGATCCGGAACCACCGCCCATGCCTGCCGGCGCAGCCGATCAACAGCCTTTACCTGCGCCTCCTCCGGTGGAGGCGGCGACAAATGCGCCACGACCTTCCCATGCGACGTCACCGAAATTTCCTCGCCCGCCCGCACCCGCCGCAAGACGGCGGAGAGGCTGGCCTTGAGCTCACGGGTACTGATTTGCATGAGGACACTCAATGTGGTCACTATAGGCGATCATTGTGGTCACATTCGTTGCGGATATCAAGGCGCGCAACGCCGACCAGCGAGCTCGACGCGGAGTAATGGCTTGCTGTCCGTAAGCCCAAGCTTCTTGACAAGCTTCAATAGAAGCCACGTCAAGCCTTTTTGTTTGCATGTCGCCGCCGCGTCCTTGCTCGACCGCGCGCACGCGCTGCACGCCGAAGTCATCGATGTCGATGACCCGGAAGAGGAGTGGGAGCCGGTGCGGTTGCGGGCAACCATCATGGATGCACCCAGCAAGGAGATCGCTCGATCATGAGTTTCGACAGTCTGTTCATCCAAGCTACCGGCAAGGAAAGTCCGTATCCCTATCAGCGTCTACTGGCAACCCGGACATGGCCCGATACCCTGAATGTTCCAACCGGCATGGGCAAGACAGCAGCTGTCACGCTCGCCTGGCTGCACAAGCGCGGCTGGCTGCACGACAGCCGCCAGGCACCCATCGACATGGATACGCCTCGCCGCTTGGTCTGGTGCCTGCCCATGCGGGTGCTGGTGGAACAGACCGAGGAAAATATCCGCGACTGGCTGGACAAATTGGGAGCCTTGGGAAAAGCCGGTGAAGGCAAGGTCTCCGTGCATGTGCTGATGGGCGGCGCGGACGACCTGAAGACCTGGGCCGAGTTTCCGGAAGAGGACATGATCCTGATCGGAACCCAGGACATGCTGCTTTCCCGCGCCTTGATGCGTGGCTACGGCATGAGCCGCTACCAGTGGCCGATCCATTTCTCCCTGTTGCACAACGACTGTCTGGCACACCAAAAGACATTTCGACATCGAAGACCAACTGCGGCGCGAATGCCGCGAGCGCAGTCTTCCCGAGCCCATCGCCATGGAAGCGTTCGACGAAGTGGAAGTCGGCAAAAATCGCAAACGCCGCCCCATCCATTTCCAGCGTTTCCGCAGTCGGCGCGGCCTCGCCCAGCCCGACCGCCTGGGCAGCTTCTGGCGCCTGACCTTCCCCGAACCCATCGCCGGCCCGCTGGCGCTCGGGTTTGCCTGCCACTACGGGCTGGGGCTGTTCAAGCCGGCACGTTGAGCAAAGGAAATAGAAAATGAAGTAGTCATTTGTGCGACAAATGACTACTTCATTTTTCCATGCCAAAACGTACACCACCCGTCTTCTCCACCCCGCCAAGCAACTCGCCCTGCTTGGCGAGCGCCTGCGCGCGGCCCGCTTGCGGCGACGGATGACGCAGGCAGCGCTGGCGATGCGGGCGGATGTGTCGCTGCCGACGCTGCGCAAGCTGGAGCAGGGCGAGGCATCGACCAGTGTGGCGACGCTGTTGCGCGCGCTGCAGGTGCTGGGGCTCGAAAAGGATCTTGACCTGCTGGCGAAAGATGACGAGGTCGGCCGGCGGTTGCAGGACATCCACCAGGTCGGCGCATCACGCGGCAGGGCACGCAAGTGATTACCGCCACCGAGCGGCTGGATGTGGTGCTGGATGACGACACGCTGGGGCGGGCAGTAACGATGGGCATGCTGCAGCGCGAACGCCTGGGCTCGATCGAAGCCATCAGTTTCGCCTACGACCGCGACTACCTGGCACAGCGGAACGGCGTGGCGATCGATCCGCAACTGCGCCATAGCCCGCGAGCTGAAGCTTGCGCGCACGGCGCAGGATCAGCTCAGGGCGATCATCGACGAGAAGCGCGAGTGAATGATCCTGGCCTGCGCCACCTTGGCTCGATACGAATCAGGATGCCCTCGCATCGCTTCGTCTCCCTCGCAACAGCGCGCACCAACCCGTCGGGTTATTCACTGGCTGGACCAGACCGAGCACATCACTTGCACTACACCCGATAAGGCACCAGCACGTCCACCTTCACCTTGCCGCCCCGCGCGAAATCCCGCGTGTTCCGCGTAACCAAGGTCAACTCATGCTGCACGGCCACCGCCGCCTGCAGCGCATCGGGCAATTTCCAATGCCCACTGCGGCGCAGGGAGGCGGCGAGATCGGCGATCTCGCTGGTGATCTGCAAGTGAGGAAACACGTCGAGCAGTTCGCGTGCCAACGGTTCGGTGCGGACGGTGAAGCCGGCGAGCACTTCGGCACGGGTAATGACGGAAACGGCGCACTCGCTGCCGTGCTCGCTCAGAAAAGCGGTGGCCGCCTCGATACCGTTGAAGTGGTCGATGAGAATGACCGAGTCGAGCAGGTAGGTCACCCGCGATCATCCCACTCGCCACGCAGCCGTTGCTGGTAATGCAAACCGTCGCCGTGCCGCCAGATCCCGGCGGTGCGGCGCAGCGCGGCCTGCAGATCGGTCAGCCCGTGGCTTTCATGCCGGATGCGGTAGCCGTGCACGGCTTGGCGCACCAGTTCGGTCATCGGCAGTTTGCGGGCCTCGGCCTCGCGATCCAGCCACGCCTTGTCGTCCGGGTCCAGATTGATAAGTGTGCGGGCCATGCGATGACGATATCACATTTCATATTTCAAGATATCACCCTTGCCGCATCCAAGGGTGCAAGAGTAAAAGCTTGATCGCGAAGGATTATCGGCAGACGCACAGGGGCGACTTTCGATGGAACCGAAACAGGGAGATCTGCAGCTGCCGTTTCCGGAGCTTGGCGGCGACCAGCCGCTGATTCCGGTGCGCATGC
This sequence comes from Lysobacteraceae bacterium, assembly GCA_028871555.1. Classification (GTDB taxonomy): domain Bacteria; phylum Pseudomonadota; class Gammaproteobacteria; order Xanthomonadales; family Rhodanobacteraceae; genus Rhodanobacter. The sequence goes on along the minus strand of JAGWNA010000009.1, from coordinate 8,219 downwards.
TCAACGAGCACGTCTACTGCCCGCGGCTGGCGTACCTGGAATGGGTGCAGGGCGAATGGGCCGATTCGGTCGACACGGTGGATGGTCGCTATCGGCACAAGCGAGTGGACAAGCCTTCCGGCGACCTGCCCGAGGCTGGCAAGGCGCGCGAAGACAACATCGAGATCCATGCCCGTTCGATCACATTGTCGTCCAACACCATCGGCCTGATCGCCAAACTCGACCTGATCGAAGGCGAAGGCGACACCGTCACACCGGTCGACTACAAACGCGGCAAGCGGCCGCACACCGTGCGCGGCGTCTACGACCCGGAACGCGTACAGCTGTGCGCGCAGGGCCTGCTGCTGCGCGAGCACGGCTACGTGTGCGAGGAAGGCGCGATCTATTACGTGGCGAGCAAGGAGCGCGTCGCGGTGCCGTTCGACGACGAACTGCTCGCGCTGACCCGCAACGCGATCGCCGAGCTGCGCGCGATGGCCGCCGGCGGGCGCATCCCCGCCCCGCTGGCGGACAGCCCGAAATGCCCGCGCTGCTCGCTGGTGACCATCTGCCTGCCCGACGAAGTGCAGTACCTGCATCGCGCGGAGCTGGCGCCGCGCCCGCTGGCGGTACCGCACCACGAGGCGTTGCCGCTGTACATCCAGCAATTCAACGCCAAGCTGGCGAAAAAGGGCGACGTGCTGGAAGTCAGCAAGGACGATCAACTGCTGGCCAAGGCACGCATCGGCGAAGTCTCGCAGGTGGTGCTGATGGGCAATGTCTATGTCACCTCGCCATGCCTGGGCGAATTGATGCAGCGGGACATCCCGGTCACCTGGCACAGCTATGGCGGCTGGTTCTACGGCCATACCGTGGGCAACGGCCACAAGAACGTGGAGCTGCGCACCGCGCAGTATCGCACCAGCTTCAGCGATGCCGCGTGCCTGCGGGTGGCGCGCGGCCTGGTGGCCGCGAAGATCGCCAATAGCCGCACCCAGTTGCGTCGCAACTGGAAGCCGGAAGAGAAACCCGAGCGCCTGCTGGCCGATCTGAAGCGCATGCAGAAGCAGAGCGGACACGCCGAGAGCCTGGAGACCTTGCTCGGCATCGAGGGCAATGCGGCGGCGCTCTATTTCGGGCATTTTCGCAACACGCTCAAGCCAGCGACGGCGGAAGACGAGGCGCTGCTGTCGTTCGATTTCACACTGCGCAACCGGCGACCGCCCACCGATCCGATCAACGCGATGCTGTCGTTCGCCTATACCCTGCTGGCACGGACACTGACGGTGACCCTGCAATCAGTGGGCTTCGATCCGTTTCGCGGCTTTTATCATCAACCCCGCTACGGTCGTCCTGCACTCGCACTGGATCTGATGGAACCATTCCGCCCCCTGCTTGCCGACTCGGTGGTGATCCAGGTGATCAACAACGGCGAAGTCCATCCCAGCGATTTTGTCAGCGCCGCCGGCAGCGTCAACCTCACGCCGGACGGGCGCAAGCGGTTCATCGCTGCGTTCGAGCGCCGGCTCAGCCACGAAGTCACCCATCCATTGTTCGGCTACCGCCTGAGCTACCGCCGCCTGCTTGAACTGCAGGCACGGCTGCTGGGGCGATTCCTGCTGGGCGAACTGGACGACTATCCCAACTTCACCACCCGGTGAACCATCGCACTCCGTGAGACGAGCATGGACGAGCATCTGTATCTGGTGACCTACGACATCCGCGACGACAAACGCTGGCGTCGTGTCTTCAAGACCATGAAGGGGTTCGGCGAATGGCTGCAACTATCCGTCTTCCAGTGCCGCATGAGCCGGCGACGACATGCCGAGATGCTGCAACTGCTCGACGGCATCATCCTGCGCCGCACCGATGCGCTGCTGATCATCGATCTGGGTCCTGCCGACAAGGTGAAACCACGTGTCGTCAGCCTCGGTGACAAATTCGAACCCGTCGCACGCGAACCCATCATCGTGTGATCGCCACCCGCCAGCGATTTCTTTTACTTGCCTGCGCCACGCGAGCGCTGCAGTGATGCCGCAAAACCCGGCCACCGCTCGCACCACACCGCTCTTTGACAATCAGACAGTTGCCCGACCTTGTTGCCACTCAGCACCGCGTTCGCTAGGCTTTCCCCGGCCCGAACGCAACACCTCTCGCTTGAAACCGCAAAACAGCCTTTTCGCACCGCCACTTGCGCAAGGGCCGTAATCCGCAGCGAACAGCTGCGGCCTCATTGAAGCCACTGGTCGAGCATCGGAAGCCCATGAGCAAGCCTGCGTAATCCGCAGCGAACAGCTGCGGCCTCATTGAAGCCGGCTGAACTCCGATGGGGCCGCGCACTCCTTGGCGTAATCCGCAGCGAACAGCTGCGGCCTCATTGAAGCAACTGATCCGCAACGGTCTGCGCTAGCTCCAGTGATTGTAATCCGCAGCGAACAGCTGCGGCCTCATTGAAGCCGATGGCCTTGGCGGCGCGATGCAGGCCCGTCTGCAAGGTAATCCGCAGCGAACAGCTGCGGCCTCATTGAAGCTGACCGAGTGGAACGGCGATTTGAGCGACGATTGCACGTAATCCGCAGCGAACAGCTGCGGCCTCATTGAAGCGATGCGTCGCAATAGTTCGGCCGACGCCCTCTATATCGTAATCCGCAGCGAACAGCTGCGGCCTCATTGAAGCCCATTGGGCTGTCTTGTCCGGGGTCAGGCAGACGCGGTAATCCGCAGCGAACAGCTGCGGCCTCATTGAAGCCCACTTGAACTATGGGAGATATCTGTGGTTTCGCAGGTAATCCGCAGCGAACAGCTGCGGCCTCATTGAAGCTGTTGCTTTCGATCCAGTGCCCGAACTTCTCGATGTGTAATCCGCAGCGAACAGCTGCGGCCTCATTGAAGCCAGAAAGCCCACGCGGACCGCCTGCCCCGTGCTGACGTAATCCGCAGCGAACAGCTGCGGCCTCATTGAAGCTGACCAGCAGATTCGCAAGCACCGGCAGCGTTTGGTAATCCGCAGCGAACAGCTGCGGCCTCATTGAAGCCTCGAACCGGGGGATGGCCAGGTGGAACTGGAGCTGGTAATCCGCAGCGAACAGCTGCGGCCTCATTGAAGCTACCCGAACTGATTTGAGAACACTTGCGAACGTTTGGTAATCCGCAGCGAACAGCTGCGGCCTCATTGAAGCCCACGGTCGACGAAATCGAGCTGGTCGAAAAGGTCAAGTAATCCGCAGCGAACAGCTGCGGCCTCATTGAAGCTTGGCGGGAAGAATGATGCTCAGATGGTTCAACGGAGTAATCCGCAGCGAACAGCTGCGGCCTCATTGAAGCCCTTCATGGCGAGTCGATGACCGTCAGTCGCCACGCAGCGTAATCCGCAGCGAACAGCTGCGGCCTCATTGAAGCCAGATCAGTGCCTGTCAACGACAACTTGCCTTCGCCAGTAATCCGCAGCGAACAGCTGCGGCCTCATTGAAGCGACCGTATCGCCAGGCCCGCCGATCTCGAGGCCGTGGTAATCCGCAGCGAACAGCTGCGGCCTCATTGAAGCTTTGTGGATAACTCGAACTGGGCTTCTGTTCACCTGGTAATCCGCAGCGAACAGCTGCGGCCTCATTGAAGCTTTTGTTCAAATATCCTGGTACGGTCCTAACCAATGGGGTAATCCGCAGCGAACAGCTGCGGCCTCATTGAAGCACCTTGTCGTCGCCGTAACGCTCCTTGAGCTGCGCGGTAATCCGCAGCGAACAGCTGCGGCCTCATTGAAGCTGCGCCACGATGCGCAGTTTTCCCGGCGACAATTCAGTAATCCGCAGCGAACAGCTGCGGCCTCATTGAAGCACCGCAGGGGCACGCTTCCTCGACATCAGGCATGCCGTAATCCGCAGCGAACAGCTGCGGCCTCATTGAAGCATGGCGCGCCCAGTTCCCGACGTGCTCAAGGCGGCCGTAATCCGCAGCGAACAGCTGCGGCCTCATTGAAGCGATCCCGTCGATTTCGACCGCTACGTGAAAGACCTCGTAATCCGCAGCGAACAGCTGCGGCCTCATTGAAGCCAGTTTCCCGGCCATCAGCCCGCTGCGCTTCGCCGTGTAATCCGCAGCGAACAGCTGCGGCCTCATTGAAGCACCGCAGGGGCACGCTTCCTCGACATCAGGCATGCCGTAATCCGCAGCGAACAGCTGCGGCCTCATTGAAGCACATGGAAGTCATGGGTGAGGCCAAGGCCAGTACGTTGTAATCCGCAGCGAACAGCTGCGGCCTCATTGAAGCAGCGGGTAGCAGGACGCTCGAAGAAGCGTCAGATTGGTAATCCGCAGCGAACAGCTGCGGCCTCATTGAAGCGGTTTCACGGGCTGCCTTGATCTTCGCCCGCACCCATGTAATCCGCAGCGAACAGCTGCGGCCTCATTGAAGCTGGTCAGGTACAACACCTGCGACTTGCCCGCCTGACCGTAATCCGCAGCGAACAGCTGCGGCCTCATTGAAGCGAAATGGCCGCCATCCAGGCTGTGCGAGTAGGACAGCGTAATCCGCAGCGAACAGCTGCGGCCTCATTGAAGCAACATCAATGAAGAAGACTTGAAGGCAGTTATCGTCGTAATCCGCAGCGAACAGCTGCGGCCTCATTGAAGCATGGCCTCTCCCGGCATGACCCATACCCCGTCGAGATGTAATCCGCAGCGAACAGCTGCGGCCTCATTGAAGCCAGACGTGTCGCGGATGGCCCGCAAGTGGATGCAGGTAATCCGCAGCGAACAGCTGCGGCCTCATTGAAGCTGGAATGCGTAGCCTGCCGACTCGGCGATGGACTGGAGTAATCCGCAGCGAACAGCTGCGGCCTCATTGAAGCGGCACGATTGCGGGGGATCTGCTGGTGCATGCGAGGCAGTAATCCGCAGCGAACAGCTGCGGCCTCATTGAAGCCCGAACGGCGCTCACGATGACCAGATCGATGCGTGCGTAATCCGCAGCGAACAGCTGCGGCCTCATTGAAGCGACGCTATCCATTTCGACGCCATCGCTCACCAAGACTGTAATCCGCAGCGAACAGCTGCGGCCTCATTGAAGCAATGGCTCGGGCGCGGCCGTGAACTGCAGATGGCGCGGGTAATCCGCAGCGAACAGCTGCGGCCTCATTGAAGCCCTACGGTGAATTCACCCGTCAGGCGGAGCAACTCGGGTAATCCGCAGCGAACAGCTGCGGCCTCATTGAAGCAAGCCGAAAAAGCCGGTAGCCATCATGGCGCCCCCGATCGTAATCCGCAGCGAACAGCTGCGGCCTCATTGAAGCTAGCTAACCGTGAACGTCGGAGCCGTGAATCCCGCGTAATCCGCAGCGAACAGCTGCGGCCTCATTGAAGCCAGCAACGCGGCGACGTTGATTACTGCGGGATTCACGTAATCCGCAGCGAACAGCTGCGGCCTCATTGAAGCTACTTGTCGGGCAGGACTCCGGCGCGCAAGTAGCCAACGTAATCCGCAGCGAACAGCTGCGGCCTCATTGAAGCTCGGCGACAAGTTGCAGCTGTTGCTCAGGCTTCAGGCTGTAATCCGCAGCGAACAGCTGCGGCCTCATTGAAGCCAGGTGTCGTCGCGGTACAGGACGTTCAGGCCGTCGTAATCCGCAGCGAACAGCTGCGGCCTCATTGAAGCCTGCTGTTGGCGCGGTAGCCAGGCTGCTCGCTGAGCAGTAATCCGCAGCGAACAGCTGCGGCCTCATTGAAGCGCGGATGCGGTACCTCCGACAGCAACGCTGGCCCCGCCGTAATCCGCAGCGAACAGCTGCGGCCTCATTGAAGCAGGAGCGGCATGTCGAGATGAGCAGGGCCGTCGAGCGGTAATCCGCAGCGAACAGCTGCGGCCTCATTGAAGCCAGCGGTCGAGCTCCTTGCAGGTGTTGAGGATGCGGGCGTAATCCGCAGCGAACAGCTGCGGCCTCATTGAAGCTGCTGTGCCGCGCGCTCCTCGGTCGCCAGCGCAGCAAGTAATCCGCAGCGAACAGCTGCGGCCTCATTGAAGCCGCCAGTGCATCGAACACCTGCGCCGCGCCGTCAAGGGTGTAATCCGCAGCGAACAGCTGCGGCCTCATTGAAGCAGGACGTAGGACGTCGGCCAGACGAAACTGGCCAGCGGTAATCCGCAGCGAACAGCTGCGGCCTCATTGAAGCTGCAAGAGCGCGGCTTTCAGTTCTTCGATTTCCTCTGTAATCCGCAGCGAACAGCTGCGGCCTCATTGAAGCCCGGGTAGTCCTTCGCCTTCAGGAAGCTGGCCGCCAGTAATCCGCAGCGAACAGCTGCGGCCTCATTGAAGCTGCTTTTGAGGATCGTTGGCGTTGACAGCGATGTGCTTGTAATCCGCAGCGAACAGCTGCGGCCTCATTGAAGCAAGCGTCAGGGCAGCCACCTCCAGCACGTTCAACGCGCGTAATCCGCAGCGAACAGCTGCGGCCTCATTGAAGCGGATCGTTCATCACATCGTCGTAGCGGATGACGTACGTAATCCGCAGCGAACAGCTGCGGCCTCATTGAAGCTGGAACGGTGCTACATCCGGGCATGTGCGGATTACGTGTAATCCGCAGCGAACAGCTGCGGCCTCATTGAAGCGATCGAGAACTTCCTGCAGCAGATCATGGACTATGCCGTAATCCGCAGCGAACAGCTGCGGCCTCATTGAAGCGTCTGGGTCATATGAAAATCCGTTTTCATCTTCTGCGTAATCCGCAGCGAACAGCTGCGGCCTCATTGAAGCGCGAACATCGTGCGCGCATCCGATGCGATCCTTTTCGTAATCCGCAGCGAACAGCTGCGGCCTCATTGAAGCAGATGGCCGATTGGGCGGCTGTAGCTGTATTTGCGGGTAATCCGCAGCGAACAGCTGCGGCCTCATTGAAGCAGCTGCAGTCACTCCTGCGGTCACTCACCCCGGCACAGTAATCCGCAGCGAACAGCTGCGGCCTCATTGAAGCAGGGCACCGAGAATGGCAAGCGCATGATGCTCTGCTGTAATCCGCAGCGAACAGCTGCGGCCTCATTGAAGCCTTTGTTATGCGGCAGTTTGGGGTGTATTACGTGTTGTAATCCGCAGCGAACAGCTGCGGCCTCATTGAAGCACTGCATCGACCTGGCTGGCATCGCTGCCGCCAAGAGTAATCCGCAGCGAACAGCTGCGGCCTCATTGAAGCGCGGTCGGCGGCTGGGCCATCTGGGGCGATGAGATCGTGGTAATCCGCAGCGAACAGCTGCGGCCTCATTGAAGCCCGCCTTGCTCGGAAGCCCCGGATGCGCTTGGCGTGGTAATCCGCAGCGAACAGCTGCGGCCTCATTGAAGCCAGCACCACGACAAGGAAACGTAGCCCTTGGTTATGTAATCCGCAGCGAACAGCTGCGGCCTCATTGAAGCGGCGATGATGAGCTTCGTATGCCCGTCAGTATCAGTTGGTAATCCGCAGCGAACAGCTGCGGCCTCATTGAAGCGGCAAGAGTGAAATCGGTCATGAGTGTTCTCCGGTGGTAATCCGCAGCGAACAGCTGCGGCCTCATTGAAGCCACAACCTGGACCAGGTCGGTTCCCGCGCGCACATGGTAATCCGCAGCGAACAGCTGCGGCCTCATTGAAGCGATATTGGAAAATTTGTCCGCTACTTCCCAAGCAAGAGTAATCCGCAGCGAACAGCTGCGGCCTCATTGAAGCTCATCGATGCGAATGCGTACCGGCTTCCCGAACTGTAATCCGCAGCGAACAGCTGCGGCCTCATTGAAGCCCGTTGGCGCGCAGCGTGTCCAGATAGCGCGCACGGGGTAATCCGCAGCGAACAGCTGCGGCCTCATTGAAGCGGCAGAATTTGACGCTCAAGCGCATCGCAGCTGAGGTCGTAATCCGCAGCGAACAGCTGCGGCCTCATTGAAGCCTCGCAGCGAATCCCCCAGCCGCAGGTAAGGACGGTAATCCGCAGCGAACAGCTGCGGCCTCATTGAAGCAGCGGATTTGGTTCGCCATTCGTGCGCGGTGGCTAATGTAATCCGCAGCGAACAGCTGCGGCCTCATTGAAGCAAGTTGTCGTAGGGCGTCGAGTCGCGCGCCAACGTGGTAATCCGGCTCTCTCGCGTCAGGTGTGGGTGACACGCAGCCGATCTTGCGGTAGCCACCCCGCAGCAGGCAAGCTGGCACGATGGACACGCTCTTCACTCAAGCCCTCGGGCTCGCCGCGCCGTGGCGCGTCACCCACGTCGACTTCCAGCAGG
>JAGWNA010000065.1 GCA_028871555.1 Lysobacteraceae bacterium | reverse complement strand
TCCTTGAAGTGGCCGGTGAGATGGTCGATCCGGGCGGACAACAGCGCCACCTGGACTTCCGACGAACCGGTATCGTTCGGTACACGGCCGAAATCGGCAATGATCTTGCCGGTTTGTTCTGCGGTAAGAGACATGAGTATGTGTTTCCTTGAAAGGCGATGCGAAGCTTGCGCTTGCGTCACCGCGATTGACGCAAGCGCAAGCTTCGCCTAGATGAATGAAAGCGTTGAAATAACTTGTCTATTCTACTGATGGGAGTGCTGTTACAACAAGTGCGCATCCGGCGATTGGCCCAAAATCGTCAGTCCGGCGGCAGGTTGAAGCCGCGCAGGATGCGTGTATGCCCATCGGAATCGAGCTCAAGCAGCGCCAGCAGTGTTCCGTCGCTGGCCAAGGCGGCGCAACGACCGGTTGCCGGCACGGGGTTGAGCCGGATCGTCTGGCCGCGGGAAACGGCCAGGCTCTGCGACTCGTCGAGCCGAACGGTGGGCAGACCCGCCAAACCCGCCGATACCGGCAACAGCCAGGCGAGCAGGGCTTCGTCGCCGTGCTCGGCCGCCCCTCGCAACTCGTCCAGCGTCACCATGCGCGGTTCGCGGAACGGCTCCACCCACACGCGGCGCAATGCCGTCAGATGCGCACCACAACCCAGATCCTCCCCCAGATCCCGCGCCAGCGAACGCACGTAGGTACCGGAACCGCATTCGACGGACAGCTGCAACGTGTCCCCGTCGCGCGCCAGCAGATCGAGCCGGTGGACATCGACCTCGCGTGGCGGCACCTCGACGGCTTCGCCGCGCCGCGCCTTGGCGTACAGTCGCTCGCCGCCCTGCTTCAGTGCCGAATACACCGGCGGTACCTGGACTATGCGTCCGCGCAACCTGGCCAGCGCCGTTTCGATGGCGGCCTCATCCAGCGGCGGCACCGGGCATTGCTGCACGACGTCGCCTTCACTGTCAGCGGTGGTGGTGGTGATGCCCAGCCGGCAATCGGCAACATAGGCCTTGCGCGAACCGAGCAGGCTGCCGGCCAGCTTGGTCGCCTCGCCGAAACACAGCGGCAGCAGCCCGGTGGCCATCGGGTCGAGTGCGCCGGTATGACCGCCCTTGGCTGCCCGCAACAAGCGCCGTACGGCTTGCAGCGCCTGATTGGAGCTCAATCCGATCGGCTTGTCGAGCAAAACGATGCCGTGCAGGTCACGCCAACGGATACGCGCAGGATGGTTCATCGGCTCAGGTTCATCGGATCAGCGGCGTCCTGCGCTCGCGGTTCAACCCTGCTCGTCGTCGGCAGGCGGCGCAAGATCGCGGGCCTGCCCGCGCAGCAGCGACTCGATGCGCTCGCCCTTGTCCACCGAATCGTCGTATTTGAAGCGCAGTTCGGGCACCCGCCGCATGCGCATGCCGCCGCGTGCCAACGCATGACGGATTTCGTGGCCGATCTCGTTCAGCGCCTTCACCGCCGGCAAACCCTGCTCAGGCACCAGCGCGGTTACCCATACCGTGGCCCAGTCCAGATCGCGGGTGATTTCCACGTCCGACACGCTGACCGACGGCAGACCCTGATCGCGCACAGCCGCATGCACCAGCAAACCCAGTTCGCGGCGCAATTCGGCAGCTATGCGGTCGGTACGTTTGAAATCGCGGGATGGCATGAGGAACTCCGAAGACAATTTCTCTTCTCCCTGCGGGAGAAGGCGCCCCGCAAGGGGCGGATGAGGGTTCACGTCCCGGCATGAATCTCGCGCAAGCCGTGAACCCTCACCCCAACCCTCTCCCAAAGGGAGAGGGCTCAGGGTCAAAGCGTCCGCGCCACTTCGGTGCGCTCGAAGCATTCGATCTGGTCGCCGGCCTTGACGTCGTTGTACTGCTTGACCGCGATGCCGCACTCCATGCCGTTGCGCACTTCGTCGACCAGTTCCTTGAAGCGGCGCAGCGATTCGAGCTCGCCCTCGAAGATCACCACGTTGTCGCGCAGCACACGGATCGGCTTGTTGCGCTTGACGCTGCCTTCGATGACCATGCAGCCGGCCACGGCACCGAACTTGGAGCTGCGGAACACGTCGCGAACCTGCGCGATACCGATGATCTCCTCGCGCACTTCCATGCCGAGCAGGCCGGTGGCCGCCTGGGTCACCTGGTCGATCACGTCATAGATGATCGAGAAGTAGCGCACGTCCAGACCGGCGGTCTCGATCACCTTGCGCGCCGAGGCATCGGCACGCACGTTGAAGCCGATGATCAAGGCTTTCGATGCGGCCGCCAGGGTGGCGTCGGATTCGGTGATGCCGCCAACGCCGGAGGAAACCACGTTGACCCGAACCCGATCGTTGCCGATCTGGGTCAGCGATTCGCGCAGCGCCTCGACCGAACCCTGCACATCGCCCTTGACCAGGATGTTGAGCGTCTGCTGTTCCACGCCCTGCCCCATCTTCGCGATGATGTCCTCGAGCCGGTTGCTCTTGCTGACCATGCGCGTTTCGCGACGCTTCTGCTCGCGCTCCTGCGCCACTTCGCGGGCCAGCCGCTCGTCTTCGACGCAGACGAAATCGTCACCGGTTTCCGGCACGCCGGACAGACCCAGCACCTGCACCGGAATCGACGGGCCGGCTTCGGCCACCTGCTTGCCGGTCTCGTCGATCAGCGCGCGCATGCGGCCGTATTCGATACCGCAGACGATGAAATCGCCCTTCTTCAGGGTGCCCTGCTGCACCAGCACGGTCGCCACCGGGCCACGGCCGCGATCCAGGCTGGATTCGATCACCACGCCGGAAGCGCGGCCATCGGCGACAGCCTTGAGCTCCATGACCTCGGCCTGGATCGAGATCGCGTCGAGCAGGTCCTCGACGCCGGCGCCGGTCTTGGCCGATACCGGCACGAACTGCACGTCGCCACCCCAGTCCTCCGGCACCACGTCGTACTTCACCAGGCCCTGCTTGACGTTGTCGGGATTGGCGCCCTCCTTGTCCATCTTGTTGACGGCGACAATCAGCGGCACCTTGGCGGCACGGGCATGTTTCACCGCTTCCACCGTCTGCGGCATCACGCCGTCATCGGCAGCCACCACGAGTATCACGATATCGGTCGACTGCGCGCCACGGGCACGCATCGAGGTGAAAGCGGCGTGTCCCGGGGTGTCCAGGAAGGTGATCACGCCGCGCGACGTCTGCACGTGATACGCGCCGATATGCTGCGTGATGCCACCGGCTTCGCCGGATGCCACCTTGGTGGTGCGGATGTAGTCGAGCAGCGAGGTCTTGCCGTGATCGACATGACCCATGATGGTCACCACCGGCGGGCGCGTGATCTTCTCGCCGTCCAACTCGACATTCTGGGTATGTGCTGCCAGCGTTTCCTCGGCATTGGACTGGCTTTCGGCGACCGGCACGTGGCCCAGATCCTCCACTACCAGCACGGCGGTGTCATGATCGACGGTCTGGTTGATGGTCGCCATCACGCCCATCTTGAACAGCGCCTTGACCACCTCGGAACCCTTGACGGCCATTTTCTGCGCCAGATCGGCGACGATGTTCGTATCGCCGACGACCACCTCGCGAACCACCGGAGCCGTGGGGCGCGAGAAGCCATGGGGACCGGTCGGCGCATTGCCGCTGCGCGACAGCTCCTTGCCGCCGCCGCGCCCGGTCTTGCCGCGCTTGCTGCTGGACGATCGGCGCGCCCGCTCGGCCTCGCTCAAGTGCATCTGGCCACCGGCAAAACGCTTGCCGCCTTCCCGGCCCTCCTTGCTGCCTGCGCCGTCGCGCTCACGGGCATGCTTGGGCTTGTTGCGGCTGGCGTCGCCGGCAGGTGCGGGCGCCGCCGGGGCACTGGCCGGGCTGGTCCGTGCTGCAGGCGACGCCGGGGTCGCCACCGGCGTCGGCGCCGCGACGGGAGCAGGCACCGGTTTCGGCAGCTTTTCGCGTTTGCGCGGCTCATGGATGCGCGGCAGGATCATGCCCAGATCGCGCTGGTCGATCCGCTGCACGGCATTGGATTCATCGTCGACCGCTCCCGCTGGAACGGTCTCGACTGCCGGCTCCGCAGTTGCCGCGGCCTGGTCCCGGGTTCCCGCTGCCGGTTCGGCCGCCACGACCGGTTCGATCTGGCGCCGGTTTTTTTCCTCAAGCCTCTGCTGCTCGTCCCGGTCACGCTGCTGCGCCTCCTGCTGGCGGCGAAGCTCGGCATCGGCGCGTTCGCGCTCTTCCTGCTCGCGTTGCAGCCGGGATTCCTGCAGCTTGCGCACGGCATCTTCGCGCTCGCTGTCGACGCTGGCCTCTTCGGCGATCACGCTGCGCTTGACGTAGGTGCGCTTGGCGCGTACTTCGACATTGACCGTCTTGGCACTGCCGGCAGCGCCACGCGCGCCGGAAGTGGCCACCTTCAGTTCGCCGACGGTACGCCGCTTGAGCGTGATCTGGCGCGGTGCACTGTCATCGACCTCCGCCGGCGTTTCGCTCTTGCCGTGCGTGCGCCGCAGGAAGCCCAGCAATTTCACCTTTTCGGTGCTGCTGATGACCTGCTCCTGGTCGGAGAATTTCATGCCCGCTTCGCCAAGCTGGGTGAGCAGCTTGTCGACCGGCATGCCCAGTACCTGGGCGAGTTGTTTGATCGTGACGTCCGACATCGTGTTCTTAGCTCCGCCGTTCCCGCGCTTATCGTCTGTGTGACATATGTCTGCACAGCCACCTCCATCCCTGGCGAAAGACTCGACGAGCCTTTCTCGGCGCATCCATCCAGGATGCTGCCGTCCGCGGTTAGCCGCCTTTCTCCAGTCGTTCGATCATGGGTGCGCGTGCGGCCATGATCAGCATTGCAGCACGCTCCTCGCTCATGCCTTCGATATCGATCAGGTCATCCACCGCCAGATCCGCCAGATCATCGATCGTACTGACTTCGCGCGCCGCCAATGCATAAGCCGTCGTTTCGTCCATGCCTTCCAGCGCCAGCAGTTCCTCCGACGGCTGGTGTTCGTCGACACCTTCTTCCACGGCCAGCGCCTCGGTCAGCAAGGCGTCGCGGGCGCGGGCACGCAATTCCTCGACGATGTCCTCGTCGAAGCCTTCCACCGCCAGCAACTCGGCACTGGGCACATAGGCGATCTCCTCGACACTGGAGAAACCTTCCTGCACAAGGATAACGGCAATTTCCTGATCGACCTCGAGTTTGTCCATGAACAGCTGGCGCGCGGCCTCCTGTTCGGATTCGCTCTTGGCGGCAACCTGGTCCTGGGTCATCACATTGAGCTGCCAACCGGTGAGCTTGCTGGCAAGCCGCACGTTCTGTCCACCCCGGCCGATCGCCTGGGACAGCTTGTCCTCGGCCACCGCGATGTCCATCGAGTGCTTTTCCTCGTCCATGATGATGGACTGCACTTCGGCCGGCGCCATCGCATTGATGACGAACTGCGCCGGATTTTCGTGCCACAGGATGATGTCGACGCGCTCGCCGTTGAGATCGTTGGAGACCGCCTGTACGCGCGAACCGCGCATGCCGATGCAGGCACCGATGGGGTCGGTGCGGCTGTCATGGGCCAGCACGGCGATCTTCGCCCGGTCGCCAGGATCGCGCGCGCAACCCTTGATCTCGACCAGACCCTGGCCGACCTCCGGCACTTCGAGCTTGAACAGCTCGATCATGAACTCCGGCGCGGCGCGCGACACGAACAGTTGCGGCCCGCGCACCTCCGACTTCACCTCGTACAGGTAGCCGCGCACGCGATCGCCGACACGGGCCGATTCGCGCGGGATCGTCTTGTCGCGCGGGATGAAGGCCTCCGCGTTGCTGCCCAGATCGAGGTAGATGTTGCCGCGCTCGACGCGTTTGACGATACCGGTCACCAGTTCGCCGACCCGATCGGCAAACGCATCGACCACCTGCTGGCGCTCCGCCTCCCGCACCCGCTGCACGATCACCTGCTTGGCGGCTTGCGCGGCGATGCGGCCGAATTCGGCGTTCTCGATCTGCTGCTCGATGTATTCGCCCACCTTGGCATCAGCACGCTCGTCCAGCGCATCCATCAGGCGCAACTGGTAGGACGGCGATTCCATCTCGCCATCGTCGGCGATGATTTCCCAGCGGCGGAAAGTCGTGTACTCGCCGGTATCCTGGTTGATCGAGACGCGGATGTCGGGTTCTTCATCCGGATAGCGTTTCTTGGCCGCCGAAGCCAGCGCGGCCTCCATCGCCTCGAAAATCACTTCCAGCGGCACGCCTTTTTCATTGGCGACCGCATCGACGACCAGCAAAAGTTCTTTGCTCATTGCAACAGCTCCGCAGGCGCCAAACGGCGTCCAAAATGTTGACTTTTGCGCTCATCCTTGGGCGCCGGGATCAAGAAACGGCCATCCGTGGCCGCATTATTTAGATTTCTTGCCGCCGCGCTTGGGCTGCGGCGCATAACCGAGCGCCTCCCAATCCGGCACCACACGTGCGTTTTCCACCGCCGCATGCTCGAATTCGAATGTCCTTCCTTCGCCTTCCAGCGTTATCCGCTCGCCTTCCACCTCGATCAACTTGCCGCGCAGGCGGCGACGTCCTTCGACCGGCGCCTTGAGCAGCACTTTCACTTCCTGCCCGATGGCTTGCGCGAACTGCGCAGCCGTGAACAGCGGCCGATCGAGACCCGGCGAGGAAACCTCCAGCACGTAGTGACCTGGAATCGGATCCTCGACATCCAGCAGCGCGGACAGCTCGCGACTGGCGCTCTCGCAATCCTCGATCCCCACCTCGCGGCGCACACCGTCCTCGCCGGACCCGCTCTTCTCGACCAGGTCCAGGTAAACGCGAAGGGTACTCTGCCCGTGCGACGGGGTGAACTCCACGCCAAGGCATACCAGGCCCAGATCGGCCAGAACCTCGGTGAAGCGCCGTGCCAGTGCGTATGTATCCATGGGTTCGTTTTCCAGAGCCGCCCGTCATCGCGGCGGCAGAAACAAAAAATGGGCTCCAACGGCCCATTTCCCTATATCGCCGATGTTCCGCCCGATACGGCTCGAAGCCGGCGCCGTTGACCGCAATCCGGCGCGACGCATCCGTTCGCCCAACAAAAAAGCCTCACGAGGAGGCTTTCTTGCATCAAGAAAGATCTGGTAGCGGGGGCAGGATTCGAACCTGCGACCTTCGGGTTATGAGCCCGACGAGCTGCCAGACTGCTCCACCCCGCATCAGAGTCCAAGGAGTTTAACGGGCTGGCCGGTTTCTTGCAAGCCTGGGCGGGAGCCAGGGCGCCCCGGATATCCCGCGATGAGCAGGAAAGCACCCGGCGCGCGATGCCCTTCCGCCCTGATCCACAAGAGCATCATCGCGGCTGAAGCCGTTCCGGCCGTTGCCCGCCATGACGATCCTGGCGTACGCCAGGATCGGCTCCGGGTCAGCGGGCAGCGACATCATGCGCGGTCGCTCGATCCCCTCGATATTTCACAGGCCGAAGGCGTGCCGGCACCAGCCCAGCAGCGGCCCCCAGTACAGGCCCAGCGCCAGCAGCGACAACGCATTGAGGGACAGCACGGTCCGCAATGACATGTCGGGTCTGGCCTGCAGCACGCTGCCCTCGGCCGGCTTGTCGAAGTACATCACCTTGACGACGTGCAGGTAGTAGTACAAACCGACGATCGCGAACACGATGCCGACGATCGCCAGCCACAGCATGCCGGCATGGATGGCCGCCTCGAGCACCAGCGCCTTGGCCCAGAAACCGAACAAGGGCGGCACGCCAGCGAGCGAGAACATCGCCAGCATCATCAGGAACGCCATCCACGGCGACTTCTGGTTGAGGCCCTTCAGGTCGGCGATCTCCTCGCACTCGAAGCCCGAGCGCGCCAGCGCCAGGATCACGCCGAAGGCGGCCACGCTCATCATCGAATAAGCGATCGCGTAGAACATGGCCGCGGCGTAGCCTTCCGGCCCCGCGGCAGACAGGCCGAGCAACAGATAGCCCATGTGCGAGATGGTCGAATAGGCCAGCATGCGCTTGAGGTTGGTCTGCACGATCGCGACCAGGTTGCCGATCGCCAGTGACGCCACCGCAAGTACCGCCAGCATCAACTGCCATTGGTGCGCCAGATCGCCCATGCCGGCATCGAGCAGACGATACGCCATGCCGAACGCAGCCAGTTTGGAGCCCGCGGCAACGAACGCGGTGACCGGCGTCGGTGCGCCCTGGTAAACGTCGGGAATCCACATGTGGAAAGGTGCGGCACCGAGCTTGAAGCCGATGCCGACGATCATGAAGATCAACCCGAACAGCAGCAGCTTCGGCGCCGCGGTGTACGCCATCACCTGGTGCAGTTGCGTCAGGCCGAGACCCGGCGTGCCACCCATGCCGGAGGCGCCGTAGACCATCGACATGCCGTAAAGCAGCATGCCGGAAGCCAATGCGCCAAGCACGAAGTACTTCAGCGCCGCTTCGGAAGGCAGGCGCGCGTCCCGGTTCAGCGCGACCAGCGCATAGGACGACAACGAAAGCAGTTCCAGTCCCAGGTACACGGTCACCAGGTTGCCGGCCGAGACCAGCAGCATGATCCCGATCACCGCGAAGATCATCAGCGTGTAGAACTCGCCGAGCGGCAGCCTGCGGTCGAGCAGATAGGGCCGCGCATAGACGAGCACCATCGCCGTGGTGCCGAGGGCAAAGATCTTCAGCATCTCGCCCACGCCATCGCGCACGAACATGCCGCCGAACGCGGTCACCGTCTGCGCCGGTTGTCCGGCAATGACCAGACAGATCGCCACCAGCAGCACGACGATCGAAATCCAGTGCAGTTGCGGGCGCTGTTCGGGCGTCATGAAGGCGTCAGCCAGCAACAGCACGCATGCCGCCGCCACCAGATAGAACTCGGGCAGCAGGACCAGGATGTCATTGAAATTCGGCATGTTCGGTCCCGATCAGATCTTGTGGATGGCGAGCTGTTGCACCAGCTGCGACACCGAAGTGTCCATCAGGTGCACCAGCGGCTGTGGCCAGATGCCGATCGCCAGTACCGCAGCGGCAAAGGCGATCATCACGAACGTTTCGCGACCGTTGATTTCCTTCATCCCGGCCACGTGCGGATTGGTGATGTCGCCCCACATCACGCGCTTGACCATCCACAGCGTGTAGGCCGCGCCGATGACCAGGGTGAACCCGGCGAACAGCGCGATCCACGGATTGGCGGTGAAGCTGGCCAGGATCACCATGAACTCGCCGACGAAACCGCTGGTGCCCGGCAGGCCGGAGTTGGCCATCGCGAACAGCACGTAGAAGAAGCCGAACCACGGCATCACGTTGATGACGCCGCCGTAATCCTTGATCTGGCGCGAATGCAGGCGGTCGTACATGACGCCGATGCAGGTGAACATCGCGCCGGACACGAAGCCGTGCGAGATCATCTGCACCATCGCGCCCTGCATGCCGAGCCGGGCCATCTCGACATTGCCCTGCTCGCGCACCAGCAGGAACGCGATGAAGATGCCCAGCGTGACGAAGCCCATGTGGGCCACCGAGGAATACGCCACCAGTTTCTTCATGTCCTCCTGCACCAGCGCGACATAGCCGATGTAGACGATCGCGACCAGGCTCAGCACGATGATCAGCCAGGCGAAATGGCCGCCGGCATCGGGCACGATCGGCAGGATGAAGCGCAGCATTCCGTAGGTGCCGACCTTCAGCATCACCGCCGCCAGCACCACCGAACCGCCGGTCGGCGCCTCGACGTGCGCGTCCGGCAGCCAGGTATGCACCGGCACCATCGGCACCTTGATCGCGAACGCGATCAGGAACGCGAAGAAGACCCAGGTCTGCGCCTTCATGGTCAGCGGCAACGCCGCCAGCGTGGCCATGTCGAACGTGCCGGCCTGCTGGTACAGGTACAGCAGCGCGATCAGCATGAAGACCGAGCCGAAGAATGTGTAGATGAAGAACTTCAAGGTCGCATACACGCGCCGCGGGCCGCCCCAGATGCCGATCAGGATGAACATCGGGATCAGGATCGCCTCGAACAGCGCGTAGAACAGCAGCGCGTCGGTGGCGCAGAACACGCCGATCAGCAGGCCTTCCAGCATCAGCATCGCGGCCATGTACTGGTGCGGCTTGTCCTGGATGACCTCCCACGCACCGGCAACCACCAGGATGCCGACGAAGGTGCTCATCAGGATCAGTGCCACCGAGATGCCGTCGACCGCCAGACTGTAATGAACGCCCCACGCGGCGATCCACAGATGGCTCTCGGTCAGCTGCATGCCGCCGACATCGGGATGGTACCGGACCAGCAGGAACAGGCTGGCCACGAAGGTCGCGACCGCCACCAGCAGCGCCAGCCAGCGCGCCGTGTCGGGCCGGTTCGCGCCGGCAAGCAATACCGGCACGGCACCGATGACGGGTAGCCAGATCAGCAGGCTGAGCAAGTGATTGAACATCGATCCCGTTTCCTTTATTGCCCGGTGAACCCGGAACCCATCAGCCAGTACCCGCCAAGCAGCAGGATCAGGCCGAGAATCATCGCGAAGGCGTAGTGATACAGATAGCCCGATTGCAGGCGGCGCACGGCCGCGGCGATGCGCTGGATCACGCTCACCGAGCCGTTGACCATCGTGTCGTCGATCAGCGCCGTATCGCCGGCCTTCCACAACCCGCGGCCCAGCATGACGCCGCCGCGAGCGAATACCGCGAAGTACGCATCGTCGACCCAGTACTTGCGGTCGAGCGCCGTCCACAGCGGCTTCAACGCGCTCTTGATCCGGTCGGCCATGGCCGGATTGAACAGATAGACGTAGGTGTTGATCGCAAACGCGGTGAGCACCAGCAGGAACGGCAGCTGGGTGAACCCGTGCAGTGCCATCGCCAGCGAACCGTGGAATTCCCGGCCGAGTTCGGCCAGCACGTTGTTCGCCTCGTTCACGCGGATCGAGCCGCCGAACCAGCCGCCGAACAGCATCGGCCCGACCGTGAGGTAGCCGATCAGCAGCGACGGGATCGCCAGCAGCACCAGCGGCACGGTGACCACCCACGGCGATTCCTTCGGCGCATGGCTCAGCACGCCCGGTTCGTGATGCGCGTGGTCGTCATCGTGGCCGTGCCCGTGCGGCGCCACCACGGTGAAACGCTCCTTGCCGTGGAAGGTCAGGTACATCTGGCGGAACGTGTACAGCCCGGTCACCAGCACGCCTGCCATCACGCAGAAATAGGCGTAGCCCGCGCCCCAGCGGTGCGACAGGCCGACCGCCTCGATGATCGCGTCCTTGGAATAGAAGCCGGCGAAGAACGGCACGCCGCACAGCGCCAGCGAGCCGATCCACATGGTGATCCAGGTGACCGGCATGTACTTGCGCAGGCCGCCCATGTAGCGCATGTCCTGCTCGTGATGCATCGCGATGATCACCGAGCCGGCACCGAGGAACAACAGCGCCTTGAAGAACGCATGGGTCATCAGGTGGTACACCGCGCCGCTGTAGGCCGATACGCCCAGCGCCACCGTCATGTAACCCAGCTGCGACAGCGTGGAGTACGCGATCACCCGCTTGATGTCGTTCTGCACGATGCCGATCATGCCGGTGAACAGCGCCGTGGTGGCGCCGATCACCAGCACGAAGCTCAGCGCGGTGGACGACAGCTCGAACAGCGGCGACATGCGCGCCACCATGAAGATGCCGGCGGTGACCATCGTGGCCGCATGGATCAGCGCGGAGATCGGCGTCGGGCCTTCCATCGAGTCCGGCAGCCACACATGCAGCGGCACCTGCGCCGACTTGCCCATCGCGCCGATGAACAGCAGGATGCAGATCACCGTGGCCGCATCCCAACGGGTGCCGGCGGTGATCTGCAGGGTCTTGCCGACCAGGCCGGGGGCGGCACCGAACGCCGTGGCGTAATCCAGCGTATGCAGGAAATACAGCACCGCCGCAATGCCCAGCAGGAATCCGAAATCGCCTACCCGGTTGACCAGGAATGCCTTCAGGTTGGCGAAGATCGCGCTCGGCCGCCTGTACCAGAAGCCGATCAGCAGGTACGACACCAGGCCCACCGCTTCCCAGCCGAAGAACAGCTGCATGAAGTTGTTGCTCATCACCAGCATGAACATCGAGAAGGTGAACAGCGAGATGTAGCTGAAGAAGCGCTTGTAACCCGGGTCGTCGCTCATGTAGCCGATGGTGTACAGATGCACCAGCAGCGACACGAAGCTCACCACCACCAGCATCATCGCGGTCAGGCGGTCGACCAGGAAGCCGACGCTGGCGTTGAAGGGGCCGATCTGGAACCAGGTGTAGATGTTCCGGTTGTATTCGGCCGCCCCGCCCACGGTGAGCTGGTACAGCACGTGGAACGACAGCGCGCAGGATATCGCCACCCCGAGGATGGTGACGCTGTGCGAGCCGGCACGACCGAGGTAGCGGCCGAGAAAGCCTGCCAGCAGGCAACCGACCAGCGGCGCCAGGGCGATGGTCAGCAGGGTCGACGTGGAAAGCTCCATGGATTCAGCCCTTCATGCTGTCGATGTCGGCGATGTTGATCGTGCTGCGATTGCGGAACAGCAGCACCAGTATCGCCAGGCCGATGGCGGCTTCCGCCGCGGCCACGGTAAGAATGAAGAAGACGAACACCTGCCCCGAGACATCGCCGAGAAAGCGCGAGAACGCCACGAAGTTCGTGTTCACCGCCAGCAGCATCAGTTCGATCGACATCAGCAGCACGATCACGTTCTTGCGATTGATGAACAGTCCGGCGACGGCGATGCAGAACAGCACCGCACCCAGCACGATGTAGTGCGCGAGCGAGATCATGGTTGGGACTCCTGCGGCGGGACCGACGACGGTTCAGCGGGACGCTCGGCGGCCATTTTCACGATACGGACGCGGTCGCGCGGATTGACGCTGACCTGCTGGCTGGCCGACTCGTGCCGTGCGTCGGTGCGCTGGCGCAGGGTCAGCGCCACCGCCGCCACCACGCCCACGGTGAGGATCAGCGCGGCGATCTCGAACGGCAGAAGGTATTGCGTATACAGCGCGCGACCCAGCCAGGCGGTGTTGGACACACCCGCTGCGGCAGCCGGATCGGCGCCCATGAGCTGCGCATGCATCGCCCGCACGCCGATCAGGCCGAGCATTTCCACCAGCATCACCACGGCCACGATCAGGCCGGCCGGCAGGAACTTCACGAAGCCCTCGCGCATCTTTTCCTGGTCGATGTCGAGCATCATCACCACGAACAGGAACAGCACCATCACGGCGCCGACGTAGACCACGATCAGCGCCAGGGCGAGAAACTCGGCCTCGGCCAGCATCCACAGGCAGGCGGTGCTGAAGAACGTGAGCACCAGCGCCAGCACCGCATGCACCGTATTGCGCAGCGTGATGACCGCCAGCGCCGCCGCCACCGTGACGAAGCCGAAGCCGTAGAAACAGATGATTTGGAACAGTTGGGGATTCATCGAAAGGCCTCAGCGGTACGCCGCATCTTGCGCGCGATCGGCGGCAATCTGCTGCTCGAAGCGATCACCGATGGCGAGCAGCTGCATCTTTGTCACCACGCTCTCGCTGCGCCGCTCGAAGTGATATTCGTGGATGTTGGTCTCGACGATGGAATCGACCGGGCAACTCTCCTCGCAGAAGCCGCAATAGATGCACTTGAACAGGTCGATGTCGTAACGCGTGGTGCGGCGCTGGCCATCGGACTCGCGTGGCGCCGAATCGATGGTGATCGCCAGCGCCGGGCAGACCGCCTCGCACAGCTTGCAGGCGATGCAGCGCTCCTCGCCGTTCGCATAGCGGCGCAACGCGTGCAGGCCGCGGAACCGGTTCGACTTCGGTATGTGCTCGATCGGGTAACGCATGGTGTACTTCGGCTTGAACAGGTAGCGCATGGTCAGACCCATGCCCTGCAGCAGTTCGAGCAGCAACAGGCTCTTGAAATAGCTGGTTATGCGTTTCATGGAAAAGCTCTCGGCATGCTTCCCTTCTCCTCGCCGGGGAGACAAATCGGCAGGATTGCCGATTTGCACGGCGTAAGCCGCCCTGGGGGTGAGGGCCAGGGATGGCCCGAATGTAGGTGGCCACGCAGGGGACGGATGAGGGGCGGGTGCTCGCGACGACGTCTCATCTCAGACCCCCACGATGCCGAAATACTTCATGCAGCCGGCGACCAGCACCCACACGATCCCGATCGGGATCAGCACCTTCCAGCCCAGCCGCATGATCTGGTCGTAGCGATAGCGCGGGAAAGTGGCGCGGAACCACAGGAACATGAAGGCGAACACGAACGCCTTGATGAACAGCCAGATGAAGCCGCCGGTCCAGATCCAGTTGATCCAGCCCGGTGCGTCGATGTGGATCCAGCCCTGCAGCGGGCTCAGCCAGCCGCCCATGAACAGGATCGAGGCCAGGAAGCTGACCAGGATCATGTTGGCGTATTCGGCCAGGAAGAAGATCGCGAATGCCGAGCCGGAATATTCCACATGGAAGCCGGCGACGATTTCCGATTCGCCCTCGGCCACGTCGAACGGCGCGCGGTTGGTCTCCGCTACGCCGGCGATGAAATAGATCACGAATACCGGCAGCAGCGGCAGCCAGAACCAGTCGAGAAAGCCCTTGCTGCCCGCTTGCGCATTGACGATGTCGGAGAGATTGAGGCTGCCCGCCAGCACCAGCACGCAGACCAAGCACAGGCCCATCGCCAGTTCGTAGGAAATCACCTGGGCGGCCGAGCGCATCGCACCGAGCAGCGCATAGCGCGAGTTGGAGGACCAGCCGGCGAGAATGATGCCGTAGACGCCCAGCGAGGTCATCGCCAGCAGGTACAGCACGCCCGCGTTGGCATTGGACAGCACCATCCTGCTGCTGAACGGGACCACCGCCCACGCCGCCAGTGCCGGGATCAGCGCCAGCAACGGCGCCATGTAGTACAGGAACCGGTTCGCATTGGTCGGCAGGATCACTTCCTTGATCAACAGCTTGACCACATCGGCGAACGCCTGCAGCAGACCCCACGGACCGATCGTGTTCGGCCCCAGGCGCACGTGCATCCAGCCGATGATCTTGCGTTCCCAGTACACGAACATCGCCACCGCGATGACCAGCGGCAGCACGATCGCCACGATGTAGGCGACCGGAATCAGGAGCTGATGGATGAGTAGATCCGCCATGACGCTTATGCCCTGCTCAAGGTGATGGCTGCACCGTACGGCGGCAGCGTGGCAGTGAGATCCTGGGCGGCCTCGATCCACGCCGCGCCGTCGGGCACGGCAGGGTCGACCACCAGCGGCAGCGGCACGTCATCGACGCGCACCTCGGCGCCCGCAACCAGCCCCAGACGCCCTGCCTCGGCCGCGTTGAGGCGCAGCGCCGGGGCGCGGTTGAGCGGATGGGCGTTGAGCGCGGTGGCGCGACGCAATACCGCGTCGCCGCGATAGATCGGCCAGGTGGCGAGACGGGTCAAACCGCTCGCCATGGCACGCGCGGCCAGAGCCTCGCGGGAGGGCGACGCACGTTCCACGATGCCTGCGCGCAAGCCGGCAAGATCGTCGAATTCGAAACCGGCCAGCTGCAACGCGCCGCCCAGCGCGCGCAGTACCCGCCAGCCGGGCCGGGCCTGGCCGGGCGCCTTGGCCCCGGCAGCCACCGCCTGCGCCATGCCGTCGACATTGACCAGCGTGGCGTCGATCTCCGGCAGCAGCGCGATCGGCAGGATCACATCGGCCACCTCGCGCAACGCGGCGCTGGCGTAGGCGCTGAACGCCACGACCTGCTGCGCGCCGCGCAATGCCTGCAAGGCCATCCTGCCGTCGGCGAAATCGTGCGGCGGCTCGACGCCGTACAGCACATAGCTGCGGCGCGGTTGCGCCAGCATCGCGCGTGCATCCAGCCCGTCCGCGGTCGGTGCCACGCCGAGCCGGGCCAGACCGATCGCGTTGGCACCGGCCGGCAACTCGTTGTAGCCGGCACCCGTGGCGTGCGCGATGAAGCGGGCGATCGCACGCAGCCAGGAGGCCTGCGGATGGGTAGCCGCCGCCTCGCCGAAAATCACTACAGCCTTGCCCGGCCCGGCCGCCGCCTTTTTCAGTGCGGCGATCGCATCGTCGCCGCCGGCGTCGCTGGCCGCTGTATCGATCGCCGCCGCCAATGCCGCCGGTGCGACCGCACCGGCGTTCACGGCAGCCCTGGCCAGTGCCAGCAGGGCATCGACCAGCGCCTGCGGCGCCGCCACCGACTCGCCGGCAAGCTTGTAATTGAAATCGAAATGCGCCGGGTTCACGGCGTACACCTTCGCGCCCCTCTTCACCGCCTGGCGCAGGCGATGATTCAGCAGCGGCATCTCATGCCTGAGGTCGGAACCGACCAGCAAGGCCGACCCGACCCGATCGACCTCGGCCACCGGCAATGAGAATGGCTGCGCCATCGCGTTGTCGGCAAAGTCGAGCTGCCGCAGCCGGTGATCGACATGCGCGCTGCCCAGCCCGCGGGCCAGCCGCATCAGCAGGTCGCCCTCCTCGTTCGAGGTGGCCGGATGCACCAGCACGCCCAGCTCGCTGCCCGGCGCCTTCTTCAGCGCCTCGGCGGCGAACTGCAGCGCATCCTCCCAGGTGGTGGCCTGCCACTGCCCGTTGCGCTTCACTTCCGGCGCGCCGATGCGGTCGCCGGCGTACAGGCCCTGATGGCTGTAACGGTCGCGATCGGACAGCCAGCACTCGTTGACCGCCTCGTTGTCGCGCGGCACCGTGCGCAGCACCGCGCCGCGGCGCGCATGCAGCCACAGGTTGGAGCCCAGCGCGTCGTGGTAGCCGATGGATGGACGGGCGATCAGCTCCCACGCGCGCGCGCGGAACTGGAACGGCTTGTTGGTCAGGGCGCCGACCGGGCAGACGTCGATGATGTTGCCGGACAGCTCGGTTTCGACCGTCTTGCCGATGTACGTGCCGATCTGCAGGTTCTCGCCGCGATTCATGCCGCCCAGTTCATAACTGCCGGCGATCTCGCTGGTGAAGCGCACGCAGCGCGTGCACTGGATGCAGCGGGTCATCTCGGTGGCCACCAGCGGCCCCAGGTTCTCGTCGGCCACCGTGCGCTTGCGCTCGGTGAAGCGCGACACGCTGCGGCCGTATCCGAGCGCGACATCCTGCAGCTCGCACTCGCCGCCCTGGTCGCAGATCGGGCAATCCAGCGGATGGTTGATCAGCAGGAACTCCATCACGTCGCGCTGGAACTTCAGCGCCTTGTCGGAGCGGGTGAGCACCTTCATGCCCTCGGCCACCGGGGTGGCGCACGCCGGCTGCGGCTTGGGCATCATCCGGCCGCCCATCTCCACGTC
>JAGWNA010000008.1 GCA_028871555.1 Lysobacteraceae bacterium | reverse complement strand
ATCCGCCGTACTTTTCCGATCATCGACATGGGGTACACCTCGTCATATTCCTGCTGGTCAAAAAACCATCAGGAAGGTTGGGGTACCCGGGTCAATTTTCGGTCGGCATCAACTCGAAAAGTGGGTCAGTTTTGGATCGGCCGCAACACTGGATCCCAGCTTTCGCTGGGATGACGAGCAAAAAGCGGTCTCGCCGGGATGACGAGCAAAAAGCGGTCTCGCCGGGATGACGGGCAAAAAGCGGTCTCGCCGGGATGACGGGCAAAAAGCGGTCTCGCCGGGATGACGGGCAAAAAGCGGTCTCGCCGGGATGGTGGGCAAAAAAACGGTCTGCTTCCGAGCCGTGGCTGTCCGGGCCATCCTCTCCGGAGCCGGTGGCCGACGACATGCTGGTTCATGGCGTTTTTCTTCAGTCGATGCAAGGCCGGGAACCCGGGGCGCCACGACACTTCCCCTGCCAGGCCCGAACCGCTGGCGGCGGCGTGACCGGTTTCCACCGCGGGCACGCGGGGCGCGTCATCCGCCCCCTTGCCGGAGAACACAAAAAAAACCCGACTTGCGCGTCGGGCTCGCGATGGAATCACAGCCGGAGAGGTACTGCTTCCACTGCCGGTGTGTTGCTGTCGGGTACGAACCGGCGAACCCCGTCTTGCCTGGCAACATTCTAAGCGAGGTTGCCCGGCGACAGAACGGTGCAAAGTGCGGCATAACGCCCATTTGTGGCATTTCAGGCAGGACGCGCGGTGTCATTTCGCCGCAGTGCCCGCGGCACGCTCGATGACCGCCGGGCGGCTTCGGCGTGGGTTGCCGAGCCGACCACACCGGTCTGCTGCTCCCGGTCGAGGTGGCAGCGTTCCTCCGCGAAGGCCGTTTCGGCGCTCCCTGATGCGGAGCCCGCTTGCGGGCGATGCCTGTTTCCCGCCGAGCCCTTCGCGCACAGGGTGCGCTCCTACGGCAGGCAAGCCGTATCTTGTGGAGCCCGCTTGCCCATCTGCCACATCCTGCCTTGGAGAGTGGCTTGAGACGGCCATCTGCGGGTGTGCGTCCCCGGTAAAACGGGTGGTATCAGTTGCCCGCTGCGTCGCTTTTCACCGGTTTCACGTACGTATTGAACAGCTCGTCGATGCGGCGGTATTCGTCGTACCAGGAGTCGGCATGGACAAAGCCATGACGCTCCAGCGGATACAGCGAGATCCAGAAGTTCTTCTTGTGCAGCTCGATGAAGCGCTGGTAGAGGCGGATCGAGTCGCTGGTCATCACGTTGTCGTCGATCAGGCCGTGCTCGATCAGCAGCGGATCGCGCAGGTTGGCGGCGTACTCGATCGGCGAGCTGGCCTTGTACGCCGCGGGGTCGAGCTGCGGGTCGTTGAGGATGTTGGAGGTGTATTCGTCGTTGTAGCTGGTCCAGTCCGACGGTGCGCGCAACGCCGCGCCGGCGGCGAATTCGCCCGGTGCGCGCAGCAGCGCCATCTCGGTCATGAAGCCGCCGTAGCTGCCGCCGTAGATGCCCACGCGCTTCGGGTCGACGCCGTGGTGCCTGACCAGCCAGGCCTTGCCGTCGAGCAGATCCTCCAGCTCCGGGTGGCCCATCTGCCGGTAGATCGCGGTGCGCCAGGCGCGGCCGTAACCTTCGGAGGCGCGGTAGTCCATGTCCAGCACCACGTAGCCTTGGCTCACCAGCAGGTTGTCGAACATCTGCTCGCGGAAATAGAAAGTCGACGACAGCGTGACGTCCTGCAGGTAACCGGCGCCGTGCACGAACAGCACGCCCGGGCGCTTCACCGCATCGTTCTCGTCGGCCGGGCCGTAGTATTTCGCGTAGATCTCGCCGGCGCCGTGCGACGAGGGTACCTGCACGATCTTCGGTTCGATCCAGTGGTGCGCGGTGTAGGCCGGCTTCATGGTATCGGTCAGCTCCTTCGCGCTGCCGCCGGCCGCCGGCTGCACCGCGAGCTGCGCGAACGTGTACGGCGCGGAATGCAGCACGGCGAGCCGGCTGCCGTCGGGCGACAGCTTGAAGTCGTCCATGCCTTCGTAGTGCGTGATGCGGGTCAGCGCACCGCCACCGGCCGGCAGGCGGTAGACGTCGTAGCTGTACGGCGCGAGCAGGTTGGTGCGGACGTAGAACCACCGGCCGTCATCGCTAAGCAGCGGATGGCTGACTTCGAAGCGCCCGCTGGTGAGCGCCCTCGCCTGGCCGCCCGCAGGCTTGATGTACAACTGCGACCAGCCGGTCTGTTCGCTCAGGTACCACAGCGTGCGGTTGTCCCTGAGCCAGCCGAAATCGTTGAAGTTCCAGTTGATCCAGGCCGGATCGGTGAGCCGCTGCTGGCTGACCAGCACATGGCGGCGGAAGTCGACGCTGGCGATCCAGCGATCCTTGTTGTCGATCGCGCGCAGCTGGATCGCCAGCTCGCTGCCGTCGTCGCTCCACGCGATGCCGCCGCCACCGCCGTCCTCGGCGCTGGCGATGATGCGCACCGGGCGCACCTTCGGTGCCTTCAGCTCCCTGGCTTCGTCGTTCTTGCCGGCCTTCTCCAGCGCGGCGACGGCCTGGCTGCGCAGAGCCTTGAGCGGATCGTCCTTGATTCCCGGCAGCACGTCGGTACGCAGCGGGTAGGTCTGGTGCCTGCTCAGGTCCAGCAGCAGCAGCGACTGCGGCGCCGGGTCGTTGCGGCCGACATAGGTGCGCGCATCCTGCGGCTCGGTGTAGCCGCTGTCGGTGACGTAGTGATTGACCTGCGGCGCCTTGCCGGCCGCGTAGTCCTTCGGCACGGTGACCAGCAGCATCCAGCGGCCATCCGGCGACAGTTCGGTGTCCACCGGCTTGATCTTGTCGCCGAGCCAGAACGGCGCCGGCGCGCGGCCGGGGTCGGCCGCCTGCAGCGCCTTGTTCTCGTCGCGCACGGCCTGCTGGTCGGCCTTGATCTCGCGCAGGGTCTTGAACAGTTTCAGTTGCAGCTCACCCAGCTGGTCGGGCTGTTTCGCCTGCGGGTCGTCGGCGAACTTCAGTACCGCCGCCGGCGTGGTGACGGCGCTGGCGAGGTCGTAGCTGTACCAGTCGTTGCCGTCGCGGAACTGCAGCGCGCGGCCATCGGCGGAAAACTGCGGCGCGGATTCGGCCTGTGGCGTGCGCGTCACCTGCACGCGCCGGCCGCTGGCCAGATCCACCAGGAACACGTCGCCGTGCAGGATGAAGGCCGCATGCTGGTGCTTGCGGTCGAACACCGCCGGACCCTCGGCCTGCGCCATCGCGGCCGGATCGAGTTTCACGCTGCGGCCACTGGCCGGATCGACCCGGTACAGGTCGCGCACCGGGCTGCCGTCGCGCTTCAGCGAGTAGTACAGGCTGCGGCCATCCACGCTCCAGTACGGCGATTCCACCGCCTGCCCGATCCAGTCGGGGTTGGCCATGATGGTTTCCAGGTCGAGCGGACGGGCGGCCGGCGGCGTGGCCGCCATCGTCGGCAGGACCAGGCAGGCAGCGATGGCGGCAAGCGGAAGTAGGCGCATGGGTCGTGTTCCCGGACAAAAAAACAGCATAACCGAGCCTGTCGACGGCATGCCGCCAGCCATGCCGAAAGTCAGGGGTGCACGATGCCGCGGCATCGGCGCCCCGGGGTGCGGCGGCACGTCGACAGGCCCGCTTGCGAAGCCGTTGCTCCGGAGCATCGCAAGCGCACCCGGCCGCGCGCTAAGCTGCCCTTCTTTGCCGCCTGATGCGAGTGCCGCATGACCCTGCCCACTGTCGAACGCGAAACCGCCGCCCATCCCACCCACAGCGTGATCTGGCTGCACGGCCTGGGGGCCGATGGCAACGACTTCGCGCCGATCGTGCCCGAACTGGTGGCGGCCGGCTGGCCCGCGCTGCGCTTCGTGTTTCCGCATGCGCCGGTGCGGCCGGTGACGATCAACAACGGCATGTCGATGCGCGCCTGGTACGACATTGCCGGATTCGACCTGCATGCACGCCAGGACGAGGCCGGCATCCGCGCATCGATGCGCGCGGTGGAGGCCCTGATCGCCCGCGAGCACGACCGCGGCGTGCCCAGCGGGCGGATCGTGCTGGCCGGCTTCTCGCAGGGCGGCGCGATCGCCCTGGCGGCCGGCCTGTGCCACGCCGAAAAACTCGCCGGCATCATCGCGCTGTCGACCTATCTGCCGATGTCCGCGACTCTCGTCGCCGAGCGCGGCGCGGCCAATGCCGCCACGCCGATCTTCTGGGGCCACGGCACGGCCGACCCGGTGGTGGTCCTGCAGCGCGGCGTCGATTCGCGCGACCTGCTGCGGTCGCTGGGCCACCCGCTGGACTGGCATACCTACCCGATGGCGCATGCGGTCTGCGCCGAGGAAATCGCCGACCTGCGCGGGTGGCTGGGCCGGCGACTGCTCCCGTAGGAGCGCACCCTGTGCGCGAATGCTTTTTGCCCCGGGCGTACGGCAAGAGCATTCGCCCACAGGGTGGGTTCCTACGGCGCTCCCTGCGCATGCGGCATACTTGCCTGCATGCCCGCATCCATCCCCGCCAGCCGCGGCTTGCGCGACCGCACCGAATACAGCCAGCTGCCGGATTTCTGCCGGCTGCCGGAGCTGTTCGCGCTGTTCGTGGTCGGGGCGCTGACCGTGACGGTGATGTGGCTGGCCCGCGACAGCACGCGGGACTGGCCCGCCTACAGCGTCAGCATGCTGTTCGTGACGTGGCTGACCCTGGTGATCGCGGTGACGGCATGCAAGCTGCGGCCGTTGCTGCAGCGGTTGCCCGGCCACCTTCCGTATTTCGGCGTGTGGCTGCTGATCGTGCTGATCGTGGCGGTCGCCAGCGCGCTGGCGCACTGGTTCGACGGTGCTCTGCAGATGCGGATGATCGGCAGCGGCGCAGTTGTCTTCGTGCGCGACAACGTGCTGATCGCCGCCCTGCTGGGTGCCGCGATGCTGCGCTACTTCTACGTGCTGACCCAGTGGCAGACCCGGCTGGCCGCGGCCACCCGGGCGCAGGTCGAGGCATTGCAGGCGCGCATCCGGCCGCATTTCCTGTTCAACAGCATGAACACGGTGGCTGCCCTGATCCGGGTCGATCCGGTGGCCGCCGAGCGTACGGTGGAGGATCTGTCCGAACTGTTTCGTGCCGCCCTGGGCCAGCACGACACCGGCGACGGAACGCTGGGCGAGGAGCTGGTGCTGGTCGAGCGTTACCTGGCGATCGAGCAGCTGCGGCTGGGCGGGCGCCTGCGCGTGCGCCGCGAGCTGGACGCGCTGCCGGCGGATTTCCCGCTGCCGCGATTGCTGCTGCAGCCGCTGGTGGAGAATGCGGTGCGGCATGGCATCCAGCCGCTGCGCGCTGGCGGTGAAGTGGTGCTGCGCGGCCAGCGCGACGGCGACGGCATCCGCATCGAGATCGTCAACCCGCTGCCGGCCACGCCGGCCGAACCCGGCAACGGTCACGGGCTGGACAGCGTGCGCCAGCGCATCGCCTACCGCTATGGGCCGCGCTCCAGGGTGAGCGCCGCCGCGCAGGGCGACCGCTTCGTGGTGCTGCTGCAGCTGCCGGGGCCGTCCGCATGATGCGCGTGCTGATCGTCGACGACGAACCGCTGGCGCGGGCACGGCTGGCCGCGCTGCTTGGCGAGTGCGCCGCGGTGGAGATCGTCGGCAGCGTCGGCGATGGCGAAACCGCACTCGGCGCGATCAACCGGCTGCAACCGGATCTGCTGCTGCTGGACGTCAACATGCCCGGCCTCGACGGCACCGCGCTGGCACAGCGGCTGGGCGATCGCGCGCGGCCGCAGGTGATTTTCTGCACCGCCTACGAGGCGCACGCGCTCAAGGCGTTCGAACTGGGCGCGGTCGACTACCTGCTCAAGCCGGTGCGGCTGGAGCGGCTGCAAGAGGCCCTGCAGCGCGCACGGCAGCGGCTCGCCGAAGCGCCGCGCGAAGCCGTCGCCTGGCTGCACGGCCGGCTGCACGGCGAACAGGTCCGCATCGCGCTGGACGAAGTGATCTGCCTGCTCGCCGAGGAGAAATACGTCGTCGTGCAGCATCGCCGCGGCGAGCTGCTGATCGAGGAGTCGCTGCGCCAGCTGGAAGAGGCCTACCCCGAGCAGCTGATCCGTCTGCACCGCAACTGCCTGGTGCCGCCTTCGCGCCTGCTCGGCATAAGAGCCCTTGCCGACGGCCGCGTGCTGGCCCGTCTCGATGGCACCGAACTGAGCCCGGAAATCAGCCGGCGCAACCTGCCGGCCGTGCGCAAGCTGTTGCGGCTGGGGTGAGCGGCGCTGCCGGTTCCGACGGCTTGAAGGCATCCGGCGAAAGGTATCGTCCAGAACCGGAATGCGTGGCCTTGGCCAGTCTCCCGTACCTTGCCCGCGTACTGCGGCGACGGCATGCGTGCGGGCCGATGATCAGGCCAGCCGGGCCGGGATGGTTGGGGTATCGTCTGGGCGCAACGTCGGAGCCCGCCATGCGCATACTGCAATCCATCGAACTGAAAATCCCGCCGCCGGTCGTGGCGCTTGTGCTGGCGCTCGGCATGGGGGGCGTGGCCCATTTCGCTGCCGCGCGGGAGCCGGTCACGCTGGTGCGCATGATCCTGGCGGGCGTGCTGGCTCTTTGCGGGGTGGTGTTCGATCTTTCGGGGATGATCGCGTTTCGGCGGGCGAGGACCACCGTCAATCCGATGCGGCCAGCCGCCGCATCGGCCATCGTCTCGCACGGCGTGTACGCCGTGACGCGCAATCCGATGTATGCGGGCCTGGCCTGCCTGCTGGGCGGCTGGGCCGTCTACCTGGGTTCGCCGTGGGCGGGGCTGGGACCGGTCGTGCTGGTGGCGTGGCTGACCCGCTTCCAGATCATGCCCGAGGAGAAGGTGCTCGCCGGCCTGTTCGGCGCCGACTATGCGGCGTACAGGGCGAAGGTCCGCCGCTGGATTTGAGGTATGCCTGCGGGCGGGCGCGGGCAGCCATCGGCGGGCTCCTTCGCGCAATGCCGGAGCAGGCGCGGGCAGGGCGCCGGCCGAACCGCTCAGGCCGGCTTCGCGGCATGCGCCTCGGCGGCTTCCAGGGTGTTCTCCATCAGGGTGGCCACGGTCATCGGGCCGACGCCGCCGGGGACCGGGGTGATCCAGCTGGCATGCATGGCGGCCGCGTCGAAATCCACGTCGCCGACCAGCCGGCCGTCGTCGAGCCGGTTGATGCCCACGTCGATCACCACCGCACCGGGCTTGATCCACTCGCCGCTGACCAGGCCAGGCTTGCCGACGGCCACGATCAGGATATCGGCCTGCCGCACGTAGTGCTCCAGATGCCGCGTGAAGCGATGGCAGCAGGTGGTGGTGCAGCCGGCGATCATCAGCTCCAGCACCAGCGGCCGCCCCACATGGTTGGATACTCCCACCACCACCGCATGCTGGCCGCGCACCGGCCGGTCGGTGTGGCCGAGCAGGGTCATCACGCCCCTGGGCGTGCACGGGCGCAGGCCGAAGCGGCGCAGCGCGAGGCGGCCCACGTTCACCGCCTGGAAGCCGTCCACGTCCTTGTCCGGGTCGATGCGGTCGACCAGCGCATCCTCGTCGATGTGATCGGGCAGCGGCGACTGCACCAGGATGCCGTGCACGTGCGGATCGGCATTGAGCCGGTCGATCAGCGCGAACAGTTCGTCCTGGCGGACGTCGGGCGGGAAATCGAAATCGAACGAGCGGAAGCCGACCTGGCGGCAGGCCTTGCGCTTGTTGCGCACGTATACCGACGAGGCGGCATCGTCGCCCACCAGGATCACGGCCAGCCCGGGGGCCGCCAGCCCCTGCGCCAGCCGCTCGGCGACGCGCCGGCCGACACGCTCCAGCACCTCCTGCGCGATGCGTTTGCCGTCGAGGATGCGTGCGCTCATGCGGATGCCTGATCGTAAAGTTCCCCATTATCGCGGCTCTGCCGGATGCGCACAAACGCCGCGCCGCGCGAGCGCCGCCCGCCGCGGCCGGGCAGGGGGCTGCACGGCGGGCGCGGTTCTCTGTATGTTGGCGCATCCCACTTGGCGAAGGTGCGTGGCATGACCGACCTCCCGGAGCATCCGGATCACCTCCGGCGCAGCCTGTCCAACCGGCACCTGCAGCTGATCGCGCTGGGCGGCGCGATCGGCACCGGCCTGTTCATGGGTTCGGGCAAGACGATCAGCCTGGCCGGGCCGTCGATCGTGCTGGTCTACCTGATCATCGGCGTGATGCTGTTCTTCGTGATGCGGGCGATGGGCGAGCTGCTGCTGTCCGACCTCGAGTACAAGTCCTTCATCGATTTCTCCACCGACCTGCTCGGGCCCTGGGCAGGCTTCTTCTGCGGCTGGACCTACTGGTTCTGCTGGATCGTCACCGCGATCGCCGAGGTGATCGCGATCGCGGCCTATGCCCAGTTCTGGTTTCCGGGGCTGGCGCCGTGGATTCCGGCGTTGCTGTGCGTGCTGTTGCTGCTGGGCCTGAACCTGACGGCGGTGCGGCTGTTCGGCGAGATGGAATTCTGGTTCGCACTGATCAAGATCGTCGCCATCTGCGCGCTGATCGCGGCCGGGGCCGTGCTGGTCGCCTGGGGTTTCCGTTCGCCGTCGGGGCACGCGGCCTCGCTGGCCAACCTGTGGAACGACGGCGGCTTTTTCCCCAAGGGGGCGGGCGGCTTCTTCGCCGGGTTCCAGATCGCGGTGTTCGCCTTCGTCGGCATCGAACTGGTCGGCACCACCGCCGCCGAGACGGCCGACCCCGAGCGCAACCTGCCCAGGGCGATCAATTCGATCCCGGTGCGCATCATCATCTTCTACATGCTGGCGCTGCTCGCGATCATGGCGGTGACGCCGTGGCGCATGGTCGAGCCCGGCAGGAGCCCGTTCGTGGAGCTGTTCGTGCTGGCCGGCATTCCGGCCGCCGCCAGCCTGATCAACTTCGTGGTGCTGACGTCGGCGACATCCTCGGCCAACAGCGGCATCTTCTCCACCAGCCGCATGCTCTACGGTCTGGCCGTGGAGGGTCATGCGCCGAAGGCATTTGCGCACCTGTCCCGCGCGGCGGTGCCGTCGACCGGCCTGCTGTTCTCCTGCTTCTGCCTGCTGCTGGGGGCAATGCTGGTCTACCTGGTTCCCGACCTGGTCACCGCCTTCACCCTGGTCACCACGCTGGCCGCGGTGCTTTTCATGTTCGTGTGGTCGCTGATCCTGTGCGCCTACATCGCCTATCGCCGCCGGCGTCCGCAGTTGCATCAGGCGTCGAAGTACAAGATGCCCGGCGGCGTCTTGATGTGCTGGGTATGCCTGGCCTTCTTCGTCTTCGTGCTCGGCTTGCTGGCGCTGCAGCCCGATACCCGCGAGGCCTTGCTGGCCAGCCCCGTGTGGTTCGTGCTGCTGGCGACCGGCTATGCCTGGAAGGGGCGCAGGACCGTGCGCTGACCGGCAAGGCCGGGATCGGCCGGGACACGCGCGCCGGCTTGCAAATCCGCGTCGCGGCCCCCATCGGGATGGACGATCGCGCGAGGTCGGGCCGACGTCGGAGGCGGGCCGTCCGTGCACAGCCAGGCGCAGATCACATCGGAATGGCGGCAACCTGAAAAGTGACAAAAGGAGTGCAAAGCATGTCCGAGCCACTGGCTCAACCCGGACGTCCCCGCGTGGTGGTGGTGGGGGCCGGTTTCGGCGGACTGTCTGCCGTGCGCGCACTGCGCGACGTGCCGGTGGACATCACCGTGATCGACCGCCGCAATTTCCACCTGTTCCAGCCGCTGCTGTACCAGGTGGCCACCGCCGGCCTCACGCCTTCGGACATCGCCTGGCCGATCCGCAGCATCCTGCGCGCGCAGCGCAATGCGCGGGTGGTGCTGGGCACGGTGCAGGGCGTGGATGCCGACGCCCGCGAGGTGGTGCTGGCCGATGGCCACCGCTACGGCTACGACTGGCTGGTGCTGGCCACCGGCGCCAGCCACAACTATTTCGGCAATGACCACTGGAGCGCGGTGGCACCGGGCCTGAAGCGGGTGGACGATGCCACCGGCATCCGCCGGCGCCTGCTGATGGCATTCGAGCGTGCCGAGCTGTGCGAGGATCCGCAGGAGCGCGCGCGCCTGATGACCTTCGTGATCATCGGTGGCGGACCCACCGGCGTGGAACTGGCCGGAGCCATCGCCGAACTCGCGCGCAGGGCGCTGGCCTGCGACTTTCGCCGCATCGATCCGCGCCAGACCCGGATCGTCCTGCTCGAGGGCGGCCCGCGCCTGCTCGCGGCGTTTCCCGAGAAACTCTCCGGCTACGCCCGGCGCGCGCTGGAACGGCTGGGCGTGGAAGTGCACGTGGGCAGCCGCGTGACCGAGTGCGACGAGCACGGCGTCACCGTCAACGGCGAGCGGCAGG
Organism: Lysobacteraceae bacterium; assembly: GCA_028871555.1. Lineage (GTDB taxonomy): Bacteria > Pseudomonadota > Gammaproteobacteria > Xanthomonadales > Rhodanobacteraceae > Rhodanobacter. The sequence continues at coordinate 59,941 of JAGWNA010000008.1, read as the reverse complement.
GCGCGGGCACCATCCTGTGGGCGGCCGGCGTGGCGGCCTCGCCGGCGGCGCAATGGGTGGCTGCGCCGGCCGATCGCGTGGGGCGCGCCCTGGTGCAGGCCGATCTGAGCGTACCGGGCAGGCCCGGGGTGTTCGTCATCGGCGACACCGCCACCATGCCCAGCGCCGACGGTGCCGGCGTGCCCGGGATCGCCCCTGCCGCCAAGCAGGCCGGCGTGCACGTCGCGCGCGTGATCGCCGCCGCGGTACGGGGGCAGGCGCCGCCGCCGGCATTCCACTACCGCCATCAAGGCAGTCTCGCCACTATCGGCCGGCACGAGGCGGTGATCGACTTCGGCCGTTTCACGCTCAGCGGCTGGCTGGCCTGGTGGGTGTGGGGCCTGGCCCACGTCTATTTCCTGATCGGCATGCGCAACCGGCTGCTGGTGGCCGGGCAATGGATGTTCAGCTACATCACCTTCGGCCGCGGTGCGCGCCTGATCACCGGCAGCGGCGATGATGCCCGCACCGGCGCGGATCGCGCCGGGCCGGGCGCGCACGAGCGAGCGCCCGGGCGCGTTGCCGGGCAACCGGCCGGCAGCGTCGACAGCCGGTAAGCGGGGCCGGCGCGGCGCCGCCGGCCGGCGTGCCCGTACCGGCCGGCGGCGTGGGTTCATCCAGGCGGCGCTATGCTTGCGGACATCTTGCGATCTGCCAGTAGTGCGGAGACTTCGATGGCAACGGGTTGGGCAGGCGATGGCGCCGTGCAGGACCAGATCGACGCCACCATCAGCGACGCGGTCACCAGGGCCCGGCGGCAATTGCGGCAGGGGCCGGGCCTGGCCCGTTGCGAGGAATGCGATGCGGCGATCCCCGCGGCACGGCGCAAGGCGGTGCCCGGGGTGCGCCTGTGCGTGCCCTGCCAGCAGGCGCACGACGCGGAGCAGCGCGCCGCCGGCATCTACAACCGGCGCGGCAGCAAGGACAGCCAGCTGCGCTGAATCGCGATGGCCCGGTCACCGCTGCGCCGGCGGGAGCAGCCGGCACACGCGCCGGCACACGCAATGCCCGATCGTACCGGCTGGCGCTCCACCCGGCCCCCGCTCGCGGCGCCAGCTCGCCTGCGAGCGAACCGCACCCGAAGACACTCAAGAAATCCCGCGAACGGCCGATAAGCACCCAGATCCCGGAAAACCGGAGGGTTCCGCCTCATGCGGCATTCGACATTCATTGAACCAGCTCAAGCACGTATCGGTGGCACACGCGCGGGATATTTACGCACATGAAACCTGACCAGCATCAGCAATGGAGGGTGCCGACCAACCAGGTCGACTGGGACGATCCGCATCTGGGGTCGCTGCTGCAGAAGACCGAAGGCTGGCAACTGGACAATCGCGGCTGCTACCCGCCGCAGGACGTCCAGATCAACCTCGGGTGGGGGGCCGGCATCTGCCGGCCAGCCGTGCTGGTGTGGCAGCGCGAGGACGTGGTGGTCCTCAAGACGGATTTTCCGATCAGCCGTGGCGAGCACGTGCGTGTGGACAAGCCTTGCGGCAACGGTTTCCGGACCCTGTGGGGCGTGGTCGCCGAGAGCCGGGCCGGCCACCGTGCCGGCGATGTGGAAAACAGCGTCCACCTGCATTGGCTGAGCATGATCTGATTGCCGACAGGCTGCCGGCAGCCTGTCGGGCTTTGGTCGGCCGGGCTGCGAATCCCGTTCCTGGCGGGAAAGTCGAACGGCAAGCCTGCTCTGCCGGTGCGCACTGCGCGTGTCTTCAATTACTGATCGGGGCCTCTGTTGGCCGGTGCAGGATTGGCGTAACGTTGCGGCATCGGGTGGGGCCTGCCAGACACATTGCCGGTCTGACCAGGGAAAGGGGTCGCCAATGGGGTTGCACGCCAGTTCGATGCCATCGATCAGCAACGCGCTTGCCGGCGGCACCGACTTCTTTTTTGCCGTATTGCCGGACGAACGGGCCAAGGCCGCGATCGTGCATGCCGGCGAGCGTTTTCGCGAGTTGCTGCGGTTGTCCGGGTCTCCGCTCGAGACCGATCTGCTGCATCTGGTGCTGAGCCCGCCGGGCCGGCCGCAAAAGCTGCGGCAGTCATTGGAAAGCACGCTGGTGGCAGCCGCCGGCGACGTTCGTGCGCAGAGTTTCGAGCTCGTGCTGGATTCGGTGATGCGGCTCAGTGCCAGGGACGGCCAGCACCCGCTGGTGCTGTGCGCGGACGATGCGAGCGCCGCCTCGGCATTGAAACTGCGCAAAGCCATTGCGGATGCCCAGCAGCGCTTCGGCTTGATCGTTCCGGCGGTTTCCCTCTATCTGCCGCATGTCGTACTGCTTCATGGCCGGTCGATCGACGCGATCCACCAGTCCATCCCGCCAATCAGTTGGATCGTGCGCGAATTTGTCCTGATTCGCTGCTTCTTCGGTCAATCCCGGTATGAGGTTGCCGGGCGTTGGGCGCTCGACAAGCCCTGCTGAATCGGGAGCGCCCATTGATGCGGCCGCGCCCGGAGCGGCGCATGCCCGGATCGTGCATTCGTGCGCGACGCGGAATGCCCGATACGGATGGCACCTGCTTGTAAAGCGCCGCGCGGGGATGACGGGCGAAACCGCAAGGGGTCGACGGCGTGGCGCGAATGCCCGATCCTTGGCCGTCGCCTGTTGGTCATGACAATCGCGTGGCCGGCCGTCCGACGGGCGCATGGCGGTTCAACCAGGGAATGAGACGATGCGGGTTCTGATACTGGGTGCCGGCGGCACCGGCGGCTATTTCGGTGGTCGGCTGGCGCAGGCGGCGGTCGACGTGACGTTTCTGGTGCGCCCGGCGCGGGCGGCACAGCTGGATGCCGGGGGTCTGGTGATCCGCAGCCCGCTGGGCGATGCGCAACTGGCGGTGCGCCATCTGGTCGCCGGCCAACTGGCCGCGGCGGCGGCCGCCGAGCCGTTCGATCTGGTGCTGCTCAGCTGCAAGGCCTACGACCTGGACAGCTCGATCGAGGCGATCGCGCCGGCGATGGGCGAGCACACGGCGGTGTTGCCGATCCTCAACGGGTTGCGCCATTTCGAGGCGCTCGACCGGCGTTTCGGCGCGGAGCGGGTGCTTGGCGGCCTGTGTTTCATCAGTGCCGCCAAGACTGCCGGGGGCGAGGTGCTGCACATGGGCAAGCCGGCCTCGATCACGTTTGGCGAACGCGCGGGCGAGGTGCACAGCGCGCGTTGCCGGGCGATTGCCGCCGCCTTTGCCCGGGCCGGCGTGGAGCATCGACATTCCACGCGGATCCTTGAGGATCTGTGGATCAAGTACAGCTTTCTCACCGCGCTGGCCGCGGCCACCTGCCTGATGCGCGCCAGCGTGGGCACGATCGTGGCCGCCGACGGGCGCGACTTCATCGAGCGGCTGTATGGCGAATGCACGGCCGTGGCGGCGGACGCCGGCTGGCCGATTCCCGCACCGGCGCAGGACGATGCCCTGGGCATGCTGACCCGGGCGGGTTCGCCGGTGACCGCATCGATGCTGCGCGATCTGGAGTCCGGCCAGCGCATCGAAGGCGAGCACATCGTGGGCGACATGCTGCGGCGGGCACGTGCCGCCGGCCAGGATGCCCGGCTGCTGTCGATCGCCCTGTGCCACCTGCGGGCGTACGAGCTGCGGCGGAAATAAGAATCGCGCAGACGGATTTGCGGTCCGGCCGGCTCGAGTCCGACAGGCTCATGGAGTTGAACCCGGGCACTTCGCGTCGATCTGCTGCAGCGTCGTGACGGGCGGGTTGCGCATGCCGAGCCGGTACGCGCCGGGGCACGGCCTGTGACCGCCGTCAACTTTGTGGCGCGCAAATCGGCCGCTGATCGGGGAAATCCTACCGTTGGTCGGCTGGGAGCTGGCGGCTGCGGTGCCAATGGGTACAGTGCCCGCAAGGGTATCAGGGAGAATTCCATGCAGGTCTTGTCGTGTCGGCGGGGCGCCCCGCCGATGGAAATGCCGAAGTGCCGCCAGATGCATCGCCGATCGCCTGGCGGCAGCGGCATGCCGCGATCCGGGCCGGTTGGCACACCGCGTCGCGGGCGCGGCTTCACCCTGGTCGAGCTGATGATCACGATGGCCGTGGCGGTGGTGCTGATCATGATCGCCGTACCCAGCTTCAGGAGCATGACCCTTTCCAACAAGCTCACCACCGCCGCCAACGACATGGTCGGCGCGATCAACATCGCGCGGATGGAGGCCATCAAGAGCAACTCCAATACCCAGCTGTGCAGCGACTCGTCCGCCAGCAACACGTCCAATACGCTGGGCAACGCATGCAATGCCAGTCCGCAGGCCGGGGCGGTCTATGCGCTGACCAACGGCGCGGCCACCCAGGTGCGGGCCGCCTCCGTGGGCATCACCACGCCGCTGAAGCTCAACGGCAGCATCACGGCGCTACGTTTCGGCGGGCAGGGACTGGGGCAGGCCGTCGGCACGACGACCCCCTATACCGGCACGGTCGCCGACATCTGCACCGGTTCGATCAGTACCGGCAACCATCGTCTCATCCAGATGACCGCCGGCTCGATAGTCGCCGTCACCACCACCACGGGGTCGTGTCCATGACGAACATCCTCATCCCCGGCGCGACCCGCGATCGGGCAGGCGCGGCCGCGGCCGGCCCGTCGCCGGCGCGATTCCCGCACGGTTGCCGCAGGGTGCAATCCGGTGTCGGCCTGATCGAGATACTGGTGGCGGTGCTGGTGCTGTCGATCGGTTTTCTGGGCGTCGCCGCGCTGCAGGTGATGTCGCTGTCCACCAACAACAGCGCCATGGCGCGCAGCATGGCCACGATCGCCAGCTATTCGATCCTGGATGCGATGCGGGCGGACATCGCTACTGCCGGGGCGGGTGGCTACAACACCACGGTCAAGGCCAATGCCTGTCCCGCCGTAGTGGCGGGCTCGCTGGCCAGCGTGCAACTGAACCGCTGGTGCACCCAGCTCGCGCAGAACCTCGGTGCGGCCGCTTCCACCCAGGGCACGATCGCCTGTACCGGGGCCAGTCCGGTCAACTGCACCGTCACCATCGCCTTCGACGACAGCCGGGCCGGCGTGGGCGGCAGCAGCAACCAGAAGATCATCACCCAGAGCATGCTATGAGCGACTACTCCACGAATCGCGGCGCACGGCCCCGGCGCAGGCGGCAGGCGCGCGGCTTCACCCTGATCGAGCTGATGGTCGCCATGCTGCTGGGCCTGATCGTGATCGCCGGCGTGGTCAGCGTGTTCCTGGCCGGCCAGCAGTCCTACCGCACCAACCAGGCGCTGGGCGACGTGCAGGACGGCTCGCGCATCGCTTTCGAAATGATGGCACGCGACATCCGCGATGCCGGGCTCACCGGCTGCAACAACAACGGACGCGTGGCCAACGTGCTCAACAACAGCCCGTTGGGCGGTGGCACCGACTGGTGGGCCAACATGGGCAATGCCCTGCACGGCTACACCACGGGCCAGGTCGATCCGGCGGTAGCCTTCGGCACCACATCGTCGCCGGTGACGCGGGTGGCTGCCACCGATTCGCTGCAGCTCATCGGTGCGGTGGGCACGGGTTTGAGCGTGGCCAGCACCCCCGCCCCGACCGCCGCAAATTTCCATCTCAACGACCTTTCTCCGGATCTGGCCACGGGCGACGTCATCGTCGTATGCGATCCCGACCATGCCGCCGTCCTCCAGATCACCAGTTACCAAAGCAGCAACGTCACGGTCGTGCACAACGACGGTACCGGTACGCCGGGCAACTGCTCCAAGGGCCTGGGCTATCCCACCGTGTGCAGCCCCAACGGCAACGGCTACACGTACGGAGCCAACTCGCAGGTTTTCAAGCTGGGCGCAACCGACTGGTTCATCGGCAACAGCGCCAATGCCGCCAGCGGCAAATCGCTGTATCGCATGGATGTAGTCAACACGGCCGGCACGCTCACTCCCACCGCGCAGGAAATGGTGCCCGATGTGACCGACATGAAGATCGTCTACCACCAGAGTGGCGGCGCCAGTTACGTGAATGCGGCCACGGTCGCCAACTGGGCCCTCGTCGATGCCGTACAGGTCACCCTGACGCTGCAAAGCAGCAACCAGCGCGCCGGCACCAATGCCAAGCCGATCACGCGCACGTTTATCTCCACCACCACCGTACGCAACCGGGTGAAATGAGATGAGCCACGATCCCGTATTCCAAGTACCACAATCTGTCGGTCCCGAAAACATCGCCGGCGCGGCATCCTGCAACCCCTGCCTGGCCATGCCCCCGGCCCGTGCGCATGGTCAGCGCGGCGTGGCGCTGGTGGTGGCGCTGATCCTGCTGGTGGTGATCACCCTGGTCGGCCTGGCCGCCGTGCGCGGCACCATCATGCAGCAGAAGATGGCCTCCAACCTGTTCGACCGGCAGATCGCTTTCCAGAGCGCCGAGGCCGCCATGCGTGCGGCGGCGGTCCAACTCGCCACCAATCCCGGCATCGTGGCGCGCAACTGCTCGGCCGGCGGCGTGGTCTGCCTGGTCAATCCGTTCACCGATCCGAATCTGCCGGCCGGCAGCATCAAGACGGTGGCTGCCGGGGCCTCGACGGGGCAGTTCACGACCAGCGCGGTTGCCGCCAGCCAGCCCCAGTTCGTGGTGGAGAACATGGGCAACTGGTTCGACCCCAGCTCCAGCACGGGCTTCAACCAGAGCGCCAACGCGGCGCAATACGGTGCCCAGGGCACTTCCACCACTTCGGTGTATTACCGCATCACGGCCCGCAGCGGCGATCCCGCCACGGTGGGCGATCGCGCGGTGGTCATGCTGCAAGCGACGATCAAGCAGTAGGCAATACGGGCAGCCATTGATTCCGGTGCATGGGCCTTCCCATGCCGCACCATCTTGAGAGCGGAACCGCCATGAACAGCATATCCCGTCCACATCGCAAGGCCAGCTTCTTCGGCAAGCTGCTGTGTTGCAGCCTGTCCGTCTGGATGCTGGGCGTCGCCTGCGCGCCCGCGCAGGCGGCGGTCACCGTCGACCAGCAGCCGCTGACCATCCAGGCACCGTTGCCGCCGAATCTGACCCTGATGCTGGACGATTCCGGGTCGATGGCATGGGATTACATGCCGGATTTCGGATACCTGCAGAACAACAACAACAACGATGCCCTGATCGATGCGAGCAACAACGGTGTCTATTACAACCCGACGGTGACCTATACGCCGCCACCAAAGGCCGATGGCAGCTCATTTCCGAATGCGACGAGTTTGACGTCCGCCTGGATCAACGGGTTCAACCAGGGGGCCGGCACCGTCGACCTGACCTCCTACAACGGCTCAAGCGATACCGGGCAGGTGAACTATTCGACAGGCGGCTCGTATTCCTATCAAACGATCACCTATCAGGGGATCAAGTCGGACAGCGCCTGCTACAACCTTGCGGTTGCCCAGCCCGGAGCCTATGACTACAGCTACAGCAACAGTAGCAAGGTGTGCACGGTCTACTACTACGGATCCCAGCCGGGGTTTTTCCAGTACTCGACGGGGCCTGCCGCGGGTCCCTACACCGTGCACTACGTGGCGGATTCAAGTTGCGGCAGCCAGACCAACTGCGTCGTGGCATCCGACACCTCGGGCACGTCGGCACCGGCGGGTGTCGCGGCAGGCCAGAACATCGCCAACTGGTTTGCGTATTACCACACGCGCATCCTGATGGCCAAGAGTGGCCTGATGACCTCGTTCTCGGCGATCAACCCCTCCTTCCGGATCGGTTTTGGCTCGATCAATGGGCGAAACAACGGCGCGCTGCCCTCCCCGACATTCAGTGCCAACAGCAAGACCATCGCCGAAGTGCGATCGTTCGGCAATGGTTCCGCCGGTACCCAGAAAAGCAGTTTCTGGAACTGGCTGATCGGCGAGGTTCCCAGCAATTCCACACCCTTGCGTGCGGCGCTTGACGCCGTCGGCCAGTATTACCAGCAGGCGCAGCCCTGGCAGACGTCGAGCACGGATACCACCGAACTGGCCTGCCGCCAGTCCTACACGATCCTGACCACCGACGGTTTCTGGAACGGCAGCCTGAGCAATGGCCCCGGCAATGCCGACGGTACTGCCGGCCCGGCGAACACCGGCCCCAACGGCCAGAATTACACCTACCAGAACGTTGCGCCCTATGCGGATTCGCAGAGCAACACGCTTGCCGATGTCGCGATGAAATACTGGAAAACCGATCTTCGCAGCACCGTCGCCAACGAGGTGCCGCCCAGCGTCGATGACCCGGCCTTCTGGCAGCACATGACCACGTTTACCCTGGGCCTGGGGTTCACGCCGGTCGGCATTACCCCGGCGGGCACCACGATCAGCCAGATTTTCAGCTGGGCCAATGGCGGCACGGCGATCAGCGGGTTCAGTTGGCCGGTGCCGACGGCAGACTCGATCAACAACATCGCCGACCTGGCGCATGCCGCCGTCAACGGACACGGCGGGTTCTTTTCCGCGACCAGCCCGCAGACCTTCCTCAGCGGTGTGCGCGATGCGTTGCAGCGTGCCGCTGAACGTGTGGGCACCGGCGCCAGCCTGGCGGCAAACTCCACCCAGTTGAAGACCGGCACGGTCGCGTACCAGGCCAACTATTACACCGCCAAATGGAAGGGGGATCTGAAGGCCTTTGCCGTGGACTCCACCAGCGGCGCAATTTCCACCACGCCGACCTGGACGGCGGTAACCTCGTTGCCGGCGGCCGGCAGCCGCAACATCTGGACCTACAACCCGGCCGGCAACAACGCGAGCACGCAGTTCGTCGCGTTCAGTTCGCCGACCACCCTTTCGACTGCCGAGCAGGCGGCATTGGGCAGCGCGGCCACCGCTCAGCAGAACATGATCAATTACCTGCGCGGCGATGCATCGCTGGAGCAGAAGAACGGCGGCAGCTATCGCAACCGCGAAACGCCGTTCGGCGACGTGGTCGACTCCCAGCCGGTGTTCGTGGGGGCGCCCGACCCGAACCAGTTCGGTAACGCGACGTTCGCCGGCTCGACCGATTTCCCCACTTATGCGAGCAATACCGCCACGCGCAGTCCACTGATTTTCGTGGCGTCCAACGACGGCATGCTGCATGCGCTGGATGCGACGACAGGGGCGGAAACCTTCGCCTACATCCCGGCCGCGGTCATCACCAGCGGGCTTAGCCAGCTGTCCGATCCCAATTATGGCGCCAGCGTGCCACACCAGTACTTCAATGACGGCGAGCTGACGGTGGCGGATGCCTACTTCGGGAGCCCCGGCGCCTGGCATACAGTGGCCGTGGGCACCACCGGGCGCGGCACGGCCGAGGCGGTCTATGCCTTCGATATCACCGATACGGCCAACATCAAGTTCCTGTGGGAGCGTTCCGCCGGCGACGGCCTGACCAACAGCAACTATATCGGCCAGATGACCGGCAAGCCGATCATCGCGCAGACCGCGGACGGCACCTGGTCGGTGCTGATCGGCAACGGCTACAACAGTGCGGCAGGGGTGGCGGCCCTGCTGCAGTTCAAGCTTTCCGACGGCACGCTCACCGTGCATACGACGACCGACACGACCACCAGCAACGGCCTGGCGGCGCCTGCGGTGTGGCTTGACAACCCGAGCAATGGCGTCAGCACGGAAGCCTATGCCGGCGACCTGCATGGTCACGTATGGTCGTTCACCCTCAACAACGGCACCACCGGCACACCCAGCAGCACGGGCAGCCTGCTGTTCACCGCCAAGGATTCCGGCGGCACCGTGCAGCCGATCACCGCGGGCATGCTGGCCGGCAAGGACCCCAATACCGGCAACGTCTGGCTGTTCTTCGGCACCGGCGAATACCTCAATTCCGGGGATCTCAGCAACCTGGCCACCCAGTCCTGGTACGGCCTGATCGTGCAGTCGCCGAGCGACAGCACCCTGGTGAGCAACCTCTCCACGGGCCGCAGCGCGCTGGTGCAGCGTTCCATCGTGGCGGAAGTTGCCGGCAACGCCACCAGCACGCCGCCGATCCTGCCGGCAAGAGCGGTGACGTCGGCCCCGAGCACGCCCGACATGACCGGCAAATCCGGCTGGTACATCGACCTGACCTCGCCGGTCAACGGTGCCGAAGGCGAACGGATGGTCACGCCCAACCAGTTCCAGGGCAACCTGCTGCTGGGCACGACGCGGATTCCCCAGGCGGTGGACTTGTGCAACCCCTCCGGGCGCGGCTGGATCATGGCGATCGATCCGTTCACCGGCACCAACCCGGTATCGAACTTCTTCGACGTCAATGGCGACGGCCTGATCAACAGTTCGGACATGATCACGGTGAACGGACAGCAGGTCGCGGCCGCGGGCGTGGGTTTCAGTTCCTTGCCCAACAATCCGGTTTTCGTGGGCAGCATCATGCTGGTGAGCTTCGACAACGGCACCACCGGCAGCCTGAAGACGACGGGCTCGAGCGGCAGCATGCAACGGGTATCCTGGCGCGAGTTGATCACCCAGTGAAGGAATCGATGATGGAATGGCTCATGTCAGTCAGCAGCAGGTCGGCGCCGGGCTTCGGCAGGTGCGGGGCGCCGGCCCCGGAGGTGTTCGACCGGTTTCGCCCGCGCGATCGCCTGCGCGGCAGTGCGGGCTTCACCCTGATCGAGCTGATGGTCGTGGTGGCGATCATCGCCGTGCTGACCGCGATCGCCTATCCGGCGTACACCAGTTACCTCATCAAGACCCGCCGCACGGCGGCCGAGGGCTGCCTGTCGGAATACGCCAATTACATGGAGCGGTACTACACCACCAATCTGCGCTACGACCAGGATGCAACGACGGCCGTCGCCAATACGCTGCCGGCGATCGATTGCGCCAGCCCCCAGCAGACCGGGGGCAATTACAGCTATGACCTGCCGGCCCTGAGCGCTACTGCCTACGTGGTGGAGGCAACTCCGAGCGGCACGCAACTGGCCAAGGACACCCTGTGCGGCACGCTCAAGCTGGATCAGAAGGGGATGCGCACCGTAGGCGGTTCCGGCACCGTGGATCAGTGCTGGTAGAGGCGGCGCGAACAGACGCCTCCCTCGCGCCGGCCACGCGACCCAAGGAGCCCGCTTGCGGGCGATGCCGTTGCTTTGATCTCTCCGGCTGGATTCAGAGCAGAAGCATCGCCCGCGAGCGGGCTCCTTATGCACGACATTGAAAATCGCTTGACAGCGAACACAGTGCCTGCAAGAAAGCCGCTCACGCGCCCAGCCGTTCGCGCAGGCCGCCCTGACGCTGCACCGGGCGGCTCAGCGCCGCTCGCAGCGCGGCATCGGTGCACCATATCTCGGCGTGGCTTTTGGCGCGCGAGACCGCGGTGTAGAGCAGCTCGCGGGTAAGCACGCGATTGTCCGCGTCCGGCGGCAGCAGCACCGCCACGTCGCCGTACTCCGAACCCTGGCTGCGATGCACGGTGATCGCCCATGCGCTGTCGTGGGCGGGCAACGCGCGCGGCGAGAAGCTGCGCAGGCCGGGGTGGCCGTCGCGGTCGCTCGACGCGAACCACACGCGCAGCCCCTCGCCGCCTTCCAGCGCGATGCCGACGTCGCCGTTGAACAGGCCGCGGGCGTAATCGTTGCGGGTCACGATCACCGGCCGGCCGTGGTGCCAGGCGCGGCCGGCGTCGATGCCGTAACGGGCGCCGAGCCGCCGCGCGACCAGGGCGTTGACCCCTTGCGCGCCGAACGGTCCGTCGCGCAGCGCGCACAGGATCTGCAGCCGGTGCAGGTTCCGCAATGACTCGCCGGGGTCGCCGGGTGCTGCCAGCAACGCCTGCAGCAGCTCGCCATGGCGCTCGATCCAGCCGTCGACGCAGGCGCGCAGGCTGTCGGGGCCGGCGCAGCGGCGCAGGTGCAGGTCACCGTCGGCTCGCGTGCTCAGCAGCCGGTCCAGCCAGGCCGGGTCGGGTGTCTGGCGCAGCGCCTCGACGCCCCGCTGCAAGCCGCTGCCGGCACGCCAGGAATGGGTGAGCGCGAGCACCTGGCCGGCCAGCGCAGGGTGGTCCGTCGCGCGGTCCGTCACGCTGCCCGGCGGACCCTCTCGGCCATCCGTGGCCTCCGGGGCACCGGGGCTCCTGCCCGGTGCCTGCTGCAGCAGCGGTGCGAGCAGGTCGGCCAGCGCCGGCGGCAACCGGTCCGGTGGTGCGCTGGCGACGATGTCGGCAAGCACCGAGCCGGCATCGACCGAGGCGAGCTGGGCCGGATCGCCGAGCAGGATCAGGACCGCATCCGGGCGCATCGCCTCCAGCAGCTGGCGCATCATCGCCAGGTCCACCATCGATGCCTCGTCGACCACCACGATGTCCTCGGCCAGCGGATCGTGCGGGCCGCGACCGAAGCTGTTGTCCATCGGCCGATAGCCGAGCAGGCGGTGCAGCGTGCGCGCGTCGGCATGCGGGATCTGTTGTAGGAGCGCACCCTGTGCGCGAAAACACGCTGCCACACGGCGACTCTTTTCGCGCACAGGGTGCGCTCCTACGGGAGCCAGTGCGGCCTGCAGCTCGGCCTTGCCCCTGGCGATCGCCTGCACCAGCCGCTGGGCGGCCTTGCCGGTGGGCGCGGCCAGCGCGATCGACGGCCGTGCCGGCAGGCCGCAGGCCTTGGCGTGGCGCAGCAGCATCAGCAGCATGCGCACCACGGTGGTGGTCTTGCCGGTGCCGGGACCGCCGGTGAGCACGAACAGGCGCGTACCGGGCACGGCGGCCACGGCGGCGCGCTGGCCATCGGTGCCGTCGCGCGACATGCCGGCGAACAGCATATCCAGGTCGGCGCCCAGCTCGTCGGCGGAAATCGGCAGCGAGCGCTCTGCGCAGCGCCGCAGGATCGCCGCGGCGAGTTTCGCTTCGTGCTGCCAGTTGCGCCAGAGAAAGAAGCGGTTTTGCGCATCGAGCACGAATGGCGTGAACGCGGATCCGTCGCCGACCCAGGCGTGCGCACGCAGTGCGTCGAGCGCGGCGGCATCGAAGCGGGCATCGGTGTGCGGGTCGGCCAGCCACGCGCAGGAATGGCCGTGGCCTTCGGCGCTGCCGGCGGCGCGCACGGCGGCGGCGAGCAGGGCCGAGCCGGTGCGTCGGAACACCCATTGCGCCAGGGTCTGGTCGATCGCGCGTTCGCCGTCGGCGATGTTGGCCGCGGGGCGATTCACGCGCTCACCTCCCGGGCGCCGGCGAAGGCATCGTCCAGCGCCTCGATCAGCGCTGCCGGCCAGCGCCGGCGCCACACGCCGAGACCCGGTGCCAGGCCCAGTGCGCGGACGAACAGGTACCAGCTGTCGCCCAGTCCATGTTCGGCCGTATAGCCGTCCATCCGCTGGCGCAGGTAGCGATGCAGGGCCACGGTGTAGAGCAGGGCCTGCAGCGGGTAATGATGCCCGGCCATCGCCGCGTCGAGCGGGTCGCCGCGGTAGTCGTGCAGGTGTGCGCCGAGCCAGTTGGTCTTGTAGTCGAGCACGTGGAAACGGCCGTCCCGTTCCACGATCAGGTCGGCGAAGCCGGTCAGCATGCCGTTGAGCGTGGTCGCGTCGAGGCTGGCCGGTACCGCGTCGGCCTGTCCGTGCGCGTTGCACAGCGCCCGCAGCCGCGCCAGCGGCACCTGCCGCACCGGGAACTGGAATTCGAATTCCACGATGCGCCGTTCGGCCGGAATGTCGATCAGCCTGAGGCCGTCGCCGAGATCGGCCTGGCGCACGCGGTCGATCAGCCGGCCGACCCGCTCCAGCACCTGGTCCGGCGGCAGGTTGCTGGCCCTGATCGCCTGCGCGGCGAGCTGGGCCTGCAGCAGCTGGCGCTGTCCGGGCCAGACCGGGCCGGGTCCGGCCAGTTCCAGTACACGATGCACGGCATCGCCGAAACGCGGGCCACGCAGGGGGTACAGGGCCAGCAGGCGGCTGTCTTCGGCGGTACTTCCGGTTTTTTCCATCGCGATCGCAGGCTCTGCCGTGCCGGTTTCATCCTCGCCTTCGCCGTCGTCGACCACCACGGCCGCAGCCGCGTAGCGGGTCAGGCCGCTGAAGCTGTGCAGCCACTGGAACGGGCGCAAACACGGCAAGGGGGTTTGCGTGGCGCGCGGCGAAGCTGTTTCGGCCGGCGCCCGGCAACGGGTGAAGGCGGAACAGGGCGCCGCCAGGCGCATGCCGCCCAGTGCCCCGGCCATGGCGGCGAGCGAGGCCTCGTCCCCGGCCAGTTCGAGTTTCCGCTGTGCCTGCACGATCAGCTGATCGATCGCCGCCCATTCCCAGGCATGCCCGTCGTCGTGCGACAGCAGGCTGCGATCGACCCAGTACACATGCACCGCGTGCACCGCACGGGTCAGCGCGACGTAGAGCAGGCGCAGGCGCTCTTCGAGTTCCTCGCGGAAATGCCGGCCGCGGTGTTCGATGAAATCCACCGAACCCAGGTCCATGCGGCGCCGGCCCGCATCGTCGTGATAGCGCAGCAGCTTCGGCGAACGCGGGCCTGCGCGATCGCCGATGCGCCACGCCAGCGGCAGGAACACGATCGGAAACTCCAGCCCCTTGCTGGCATGGATGGTCAGCAGCTGCACGCGGCGGGCGTCGCTTTCGATGCGCAGCTGGCGCTCGTCGGCCGCATCGGCGTCGCCGTCGCCGCCTTCCCGGCGCATCTGCTGCAGCCAGGCATGGAGCCCGTCCAGCCCTTGCCGCGCGCTTTCCTGCGCCGCCAGCAGCTCGCCCAGATGGCGCAGGTCGGTGAGCACGCGCTCGCCGTCGGGCAGCGCCAGCAAGGCGGCGGCGCGGGCGGCCAGCAGGTCTCCGATCAGCGCCAGCACGCCGCGTGTGCGCACCAGCGCGCGCCATGCTTCGAAGCGTTCCAGTTCAAGCTCGAACGCCGCCGGCCGGTTTTGCCAGGCGCTGAATTGATCCAGCGTCGCGCCGAGCAGGCGGGTGGCCAGCGCGCCGCGCACGGCCTGGTCGTCGTCGGGGTGCAGCACGGCATGCAGGATCAGCTCCAGTTCGCGCGCGACCTCGCCGGCAAAGACGCTGCCGCGCCCGCTGCCGACGCAGGGCACGCCGCGCGCGATCAGCCGCGTGCGCAGCGCCGCGATCTGCCGGTTGGTCGACAGCAGCACCGCGATGTCGCCCGGCGTCACGCGCTCGCCGCCGATCTGCTGCCGTGGGTCATCGAGCAGTTCGGCGATGCGGTTGGCGCAGTCCTCCAGCGCCAGCGACTCCAGTTCGCCAAGTACCTGCAGCGGCTTGCCGTCCTTGCCCGCCGCATCGCCGCGGAACGGATGGATCACCAGCGGCTGCGCGACGAGCGCGCCGTCGACGGTGTACGGCTTCTGGTCCGCCTTGGCCGCCGGATGCACCTGCTGATAGCGGATCTGCGGATGGCCGAAGCCGCCCTCGGTGTGGCCGTACCAGTTGTTCAGCGCTTCGACCAGGGCACGGCTGGAGCGGTGGTTGGTGCCCAGCGAGTAGCGCCGGCCGGCCTGTTCGGCGGCACGCAGGTAGGCGGCGATGTCACCGCCGCGGAAACTGTAGATCGCCTGCTTGGGGTCGCCGATCATCACCAGCGTGCCGCGCTCGCGGTAGATCCGGTCGAAGATCGCGAACTGGTGCTGGTCGGTGTCCTGGAATTCGTCGATCAGGGCCACCGGAAACGCTTCGAACAATCGCCCGGCCAGCATGTCGCCGCCGTGCCCGCCGCACAGGCGCTGGTGGACCGTGTCGATCAGCATGCCGTAGGTGAATACGCGGCGCTGGCGCGCGCGCTGCGGCATTTGCTCGCGGCAGGTTTGCGCGGCCTCGGCCAGCACCGCGCCGCGGGTGAAGAGGGTGCGCAGCGCGATCAGCGGGCGCAGCGCCTGCAGCGCCACGATCAAGGGATGCCCGGCAAGCGTGCCGGCGCTGTCGGCGGCCTCCTGTGCGCACAACTTTTCCGGCTCGAAGACGTCGCTGAGCGATTTGACCAGCTGTGCCTCGTCGTTTTCGCGCAACGCCGGCACGATTTCGCGCAGCCGGCTGCGCAGTGCGGAGTTGCTCCGTTTGTACAGCGTCGCGTCGTCGGCCAGCCGTTGCAGTCCGGCGATGCTCTCATCCGTGCGCAGCGTGGCGATCTGACGTTCGAGTTCGGCCAGGCCGCCGGCCTCGATCCGCGCATCGCTGTTGCTGGCCAGCCCGCCCAGGTCGCGCAGCAGGCCTTCCGGGCCGTCGTTCAGCAGCAGCGCAGCCTCGCGCGGGTCGACGCTGCCGGTCAGATAGCGTCGCCGCCAGAAGTCCTCCACGCATTCGCGCTGCAGCTGCTGTTCGTCGAAGAGCTTGTCGCTGGCAAACGCGGCGCCGCTTTCCAGCGGGTAGTCGCGCTGGATGCGCTGGCACAGCGCGTGGATGGTCGAGATCGGCGCGCGATCCAGGTCGGCGCGCGCCAGCTGGATCTTGCGCAGTGCGTGGCGGGCGCGGTCCGCGTCGGGGCACAGTGCGGCCAGATAACTTTCCAGGCTGCCGTCGGCGGCGGACGGGTCGGGCGCGGCGTCGGGATGCAGCCGGCGCTCGGCCTCGATCAGGCGCCGGCGCAGGCGCTCGCGCAGTTCCTGCGCGGCGGCATCGGTGAACGTGGTCACCAGGATCTGTTCCACCCGCAGATCGCGCTCCAGCAGCAGACGCAGGTAGATCAGGCCGATGTTCCAGGTCTTGCCGGTGCCGGCGCTGGCCTCGATCAGGATGCGGCCGTCGAGCGGCATGCGGCGCCAGTCCAGTGGCGGCAGGGCGGTGGCGGTCATGGCGCGAGATCTCCCCGTAGGAGCGCACCCTGTGCGCGAATGCTCTTTGCACGAATGCTCTGTGAATGAATGCTCTTTGCAAGATGCTTTTCGGTGGTGCCGTGCAAAGAGCATTCGCGCACAGGGTGCGCTCCTACAGGCGGGCGCAGCGGAAGGTCACGCTTCATCGGCGGGCTCCGCGGCTTTCAACAGCACGGTGTGCTGCGGATCGAGCACGTCGCAGACCAGTTCGGTGGCGGCGACGAAGGCGCGGTGTGCGGGGCTGGCGGGGTTGAACAGATCGAGCCCGCGACTGAGCAAGGCGGCGTAGCCGGGTGCGTAATCGCGCTCGCCGGCGCGGTTGAATTCATCGCCTTCCCACGCGGCGGCAGCCCTGGCGGGGCGATGCTCCGGGGCGGCCAGGGCATAGGCCTGCGCGGTGCGCGCAAAGAACAGCAGCGGCTGCTGTTCGGCGCGCAGATATGCCTCGATCAGACGGCGCAGCCCGCGGCGCAGGTTCGCGGCGTCCTGTGCCCGCACGGGATCGAGCAAGCCGGCGGTGCGGGCCACGGCGGGGTTGGAAGTCGGCTCCAGGAAATCGCCGTGCACGGTGTCGCCCCGGGTCAGCCGCAAGGCGGCCCAGTCGATATAGAAGCTCAGGATTTCCTTGAGCCCGGTGGTGCGCGCGGGCTGGGCGTCGAACAGCAACAGGCCGCCTTCGGCAGCGCGAAACACCCGGTCGACCACGCCGGTCAGGCGCAGGTCGCCGCCGAGATCCAGCTCGATCGTCTGCGCCTGCGGTTGCGCGATGCCATCGGCAAACAGCGGTTGCGCGCCGGCGAGCAGGCCTTGCAGCGAGTCGCGCAGCTGCGCATAGGCTTCGGCGCCGATGGCGCCGCCGGCCAGCATGCCCGAGCGCGCCAGCCACGCCGGCGGTTCGGCGGGCAGCTCGCCGATGCCGGCGGCGAGTGCTTCGCCAAGCAGCCGGTGATCGATGCGTTCGATCCGCTCGATCCGGGCTTCCAGCGGTTCGCGATCGGGCCCGATGGCCTGGTCCAGCGCCTGCAGGCTGATGCCATGGCCGCGCAGCAGGGCATCCCTGGCGGGGTCGCGCCAGTAGCGTTTGAGTGCGCTTAGGGATATCTCTCTGCTAGCCACGGGCGTGGTTTTCGGCATGCCGATCGCACCGAGAAACCGTGGGATGTCGGCGCTGGACGGTGCGGCGAGAAACGACGGGTCGTACGAGAACAAACGCGGATCGTGCCGCGGCTGGCCGTGCGCATCGCGCTCGTAATAGCGCGCGTCGAAGGGCTGCAGCGGATGGCGGATGCGCCACGGCCGATCGATCCCGTCGCCATCGGCTCCGTCGCCGGCGGCGATGCCGTGCTGCTCGTCGAGGAACTGCAACAGCTCGGCCAGCGGAGCGGCCGGGTTGCGCGGCTTGCCGTCGCGCACGCCTTCGCCGACGTAGCTGATGTGCAGCGCATCGCGCGCCGACATCAGCGCCTCCAGGAACAGGTAGCGATCCTCGCTGCGGGTCTCGCGGTCGCCGTGGCGCGGCTGGCTGAGGATGCGATTGAGGCCGGCGTCATGGCCGGGGCGCGGAAACTCGCCCTCGTTCATGCCGAGCAGGGCGACCACGCGGAACGGAATCGAACGCTGCGGCACCAGCCCGCAGAAGGTCACCCCGCCGAGCAGGAACGGTTGCCGCTCCGGCACCGCGTCGAGTGCGCCGCGCACTGCCTCGCGCACCACGCTCCACGGCAGCGGCATGACGATGCCGGTTTCGGCGGCCTGGCTGCCGAGGCCGGCGGCGAGCCGGTGCAGCGCGTCGAGCGCATGGCTCTCGGCGTCGTCGCGCAGGTCGGCGAGAAACAGCGCGTCGATCAGCGCCAGCAGCCATTCGCTCCATGCGGCGAGCGGTCGCGCGGTGGCGAATTCGCCGCGCACCCGGCGCAGTTCGCCGAGCAGGCGATCGAGCTGACCCAGCGCCTCGACCGCGCTGCCGCAGACGCCGTCCAGCGGCAGGATGCCGTCGAGCAATGGGTCGCCGGCCTCGCCGCCTGCGATCAGTCCGGCGTAGATGCGGTCGAAACCGAATTGCCAGGAATTCGCATCGGTCGCGGCAGCGCCGATCGCGGCCTTCATGTCGGCATCCAGCCCCCAGGCCACGCGGGCGCGGCGCAACCAGCGTTCCAGCGCGTCGCGGCCGCCGGCGTCGATGGCAAAGCGGCGCGCCACCGCGGGCACGTCGAGAAAATCCAGCACCTCGCTGACCGTGAAGCGGCTTTCGGCCAGATCCAGCACCTGCGTGAACGCGCTCATCAGCGGATGCGCGTGCGACAGCCCCACGTCGGCCAGATGCCAGGGGATGTGCAACGGGTCGGCGCGGTAGCGCGCCGGTTCGCCGAACACGGCCGGCAGATAGGCTGCATACGCGCCGATGTCCGGTGCCATCACCACGATGTCGCGATGCTGCAGCGAGGGGGCGTCGGCGAGGCAGCGCAGCAGGCTGTTCTTCAACACTTCCAGTTCGCGCAGGCGGGTGTGGCAGGCGTGCACGCGCAGGCTGGCATCGCAGCGCAGGGCGGGCAGCAGGTCTCTCAGGGAGCCGCCGTTTTCGCATTGTCGGCGGGTCGCTGCGCCGACCAGCTCCGGTTGCAGGCAGCGGATGCTCGATTGCAGTCGGGCCAGCAGTGTGCGGGCCTGCGCCGGCGGTTCGGCTTCGTCGAGCGGATCGCGCTCGTCGATGGCCTCGCTTTCATCGAGGGTGATGCAGAAGTCCTGCGCGATACGCCCCAGCGCCACCAGCAGCGGGTGACCGATCTCGTAGTACAGCGCCTGCGGGTCGTCCGCCTGCGCCAGCTGGGCGCGTCGACTGCGCAGGTCCGACCAGTATTCGCGGCAGGGATCGGGAAAATACAGATGCACCGGTGTGTGCAGCGCGGTGGCCTGCAGCGCGCGCAGCACGTCGGGCGGCAGGTGGCTGACGCCGAACACATGCAGCGGCGCCTCGGCGGATTCGCCCTGCGCGACCAGCGCGTCGAGCAGGGCGGCGCTGCGCTGCGCGCGATGCGGGCGATGGATGGCGGTCTGCACCTGTCGCCACAATGTGGCCTGCCAGTCGTGCGGGTGGCGGCCGGGGTGCCGTTCCCAATCGAGGATCCAGTCCGGCCGGTAGATCAGGTACTGGGTATACACGGCGGCCAGGTGCTCGGCCAGCTGGAAGCTGCGCCGCGGCGCATCGTCGCCGGCCAGGTAGCTGCCGATCTGCGGTGCGCTCAGCGTGGGCAGCGCCTGCAGCAGGCGCCAGCGCAGCACTTCATGCCGCCAGGCGCCGCCGATCAGCGCCTGGTCGCCGAGCACGCGGCGGGCGGTGCGCTCGAACCACTGCCACGGCAGGATCATCTCGAGATTGGCGGCAATGCCGTGGCCGCCGTGCGGGCCGCTGCGCTGCGCGAGACGGCCGAGCAGCCAGCGCTGCAGGCCCGGATGCGCCACCACCACCGTTTGTGCCGCCAGCGGGTTGGCCGGCCGCTGTGTTTCCAGTTGCAATGCCAGCGCATCGGCCAGCCGCTCGGTGCGGCTGGCGCGATGGACGGTCAGTCCGCATGGGGTTTGCTTCATCCGTTACGGCCCTGGACAGCTCGATGCCACATGCCGCACAGCATAGCGAGGCGCCGTCCCATGGCTTGAGATTATTTCGGACGGGCAAGTCGGCACTGTGGTGCGGCGGTTGCCCGGGCCGGCAAGAAAAGCGCAGGTTTCGACGGAGGCGGCCGATACCCATGACGGGATGGCGGCGGCAAGGACCCGCTGCGGCAGGGCTGGTCTCGGGCGTGCCCGATGGCTCGTTTCTTGCTGTTTTGTCATGGCTCGGGGACTTGCCAAAAGCGGGGCTTCGTGCGCTGATTGAAGCCGCCTGCCCGTCGCGGCCGCTCATCCGGGCTGTGCAACTCGAATCACGGCCGCGTCTGGCAGGGCTGGTCCATCTGGGGAGCAAACCTGGAGTGGGGATGGAAAGTCGGGAACACGCACGGGGTGAGTTCCGCGAACGCTTCTACCAGAGCGTGGCCGAGACCTTGACGTTGCTTCATGCGGCGCCCGGCCACGACTGCCGACAGGCGTTGCGCAAGGTCGCCCGGATCCTCGCCATCACCATGGATCTGCCGCTGGTCTGGGTCGGGCGGCGCGAGCCGGGGCATTCGGTGCTGGAGATCATGGCGGCAGGCCCTGCCGCCGATTACATATCGTCGTTGCAGATCAGCAACGACGAGGGCGAGGAGGGCGGACGCGGCCCGGCGGGAATCGTGCTGCGCCAGGGAGGTGCCCGGGTCACGCCGGTCGACGCACCGGAGTTTGCGCCATGGCGGGAGAGCTCCCGGCGTTACGGTTTCGGCGCCAGCATCGTGGCGGCGTCGAGCACGTCCGACGGCGGCCAGCTGATGCTGGCCGCCTACTCACGCAATGACGGTCCGGCCCTGAGCGATGAATTGCTCGACTGGGCACAGCGGCTGGTCGATGAACTTGCCCGTTTCTGGGACGACCAGGCGCTGCTCGATCGCGATCTGCGGCTGAGCCGCTATCGCGATGCACAGCGGGCGATCCAGCGGGCGCTGCTGGAGCAGCCCGACCCCGAGGCGGTTTGCCGCACGCTGGCCCATGCGCTGGTGGACGTGGCCGGCGCGGCTGCCGTCGATGTGTTTGCCGTCGATGCCGAGCGGCTGCGCCGCGTCGCCCTGGTCGGCATCATGGCCGAAGCCATGGGCGCGCTGCCCATCCCGCCGCTGCGCAGCGACGGGCCGTCGATTCCGGCGCCCACGCTGTGCTTCATGCAGGGCACGCCGGTCATCCGCAGTCACCCGGCGGCGCATCCGGATGTGGCCGGTGCCTGGCGCGCGGAGCCATTGGCGCAGATGGGGGCGGTCGGCTGCTGGCCGGTTTTTTCATCGATGCCCGGCGCCAGCGTGTCGACGCGTGTGCCGGCTGCGGTCTTTGTGGTCGTTACCGCCGAAGCCGATGCCTTCGATGCGGAAATGTGCAGGCTGCTGGACGAGATCGCGGACGCCGCCGGCCTGGCCCTGAGACAGAACAGCGACCGCCAGGCCCTGCTCAGGGAACAGGAACGCCAGACCCACCTCGCGTTGCACGATGCGCTGACCAACCTGCCCAATCGCCGGGCGCTGGACAATCACCTCGAGGGCGTCCTCGCCAGGGCGCAGCGGCATCAGCGCCTGATCGCCGTCGGCATGCTGGATCTGGATGATCTCAAGCCGATCAACGATCGCTATGGCCATGCCGCGGGCGATCGCATCCTGATGCAGGTTGCGGCACGCTTGCGCAACGCGCTGCGTTCGGACGACTACGTTGCCCGCCTGGGCGGAGACGAATTCGTGCTGGTGCTGGAGGATCTGGAGTCCACGGAAGATCTCGACGTCCTGCTGGCGCGCGTCTGGCAGGGATTGCAGCAGCCGCTTGCCATCGACGAAGCGAAACTCCAGATCTCGGCAAGCCTGGGCGTGGCATTGTTCCCGATCCATGCACAGGCAAGTGGCGAGCAGTTGCTGCGGCGTGCCGATCAGGCGATGTACCAGGTCAAGGCGCAAAAGCGGCAGCGCACCCGATGGTGGTCGCTGCCATCGTCGCCGGGGGTGGCGGCGGAGTCCGTCGATGCGCATGACGGGCACGAACATCCGCCGTATGGCGAATCGGCCGCGGACCTGCTCGGGCCATGTTGCAGGGCGCTGGAAAACCAGTTGCCGAGTCTGGTGGAAGGCTTCTATGTCGAGCTTCTGAGCCATGAAGGCGCCGCGAAACTTCTCGGCGCCCTGCCTTCCGACGATGTGGCCGCGATCAAGCGCCGGCTGTCGTGGCACCTGCGGTTGCTGCTGAGTCCCGATCTGGATGTGGACACCCATCGTGCCCGTGCCACGCAGTCCGGGTTTTTCTATGCGGCGTGCGGTGTGGAAGAGGTATGGCTGCTGGAGGGGATCGAGCGGCTGCGCGATCTGTTCAGCGTGGTGCTGGCTTCCGATGCGCATCGCGACCGGCGACCGTTCAGCATCGTGCTGCAACGCCTGGCGCTGGAGCGGCAATGGCAGCTCGAGAGCATGCGCGAGTTGCAGCGCCATCGCGTCGCGCTGCTGGCCCGGCTCAATGCGCTGGCCTGGTCGGCGGAAGGCTATCTGGAGCTGATCCAGGGCGCGGTCGACATCCTGGCGTCGCATGTCGAGATCATGGCCTGCGCGGTGGGGCGTCCCGAAGCGTCGGGTCGTTTCACTTACGAGGCGGTCGCCGGCACGGCCTTCACCGATTACCTGCGGGCGATGGAAATGGGCGAAACGGCACCGGTAGGCGTCAATGCGCAGAGCCCGGAGGGCGGCGGCCCGAGCGGCCGGGCATGGCGCACCGCGACGATCCAGCGTTGCGCGCACTTCGGCAGCGATCCGGCGATGGTGGGCTGGCGCGAGGTGGCCATGCAACTGGGGGTTGTTTCCGCCACCGCCATCCCGCTGTGTCCGCTGCCGCGTACGCCCGCCGTGGTGCTCAGTCTCTACAGCCGCTATGCCGGAGGCTTTCAAAGCGAGGACCAGCAGGCATTCGTCGAGCAGATCAGGGCGGTGCTGGATCTGGCGCTGGCCCGCCTTGCGCCACCGCGGCCGGGAACCGAACTGCTGCCGTTCTTCGTGCGCGAACGCTGGCGTGCGATGGTCGCCACTGCCGCGGTCGAGATGCACTACCAGCCGGTGGTCAGGCTTGCCGATGGCCGCGTTGCGGAGCTGGAGGCGCTGGCGCGCCTGCGCGATGTGGACGGCAGCCTGCTGCCGCCAAGCCGGTTTCTGCCGGCGCTGAGTGAAGATGACCTGATCGTGCTGTTCCGCGAAGCGCTCACGCAGGCCGCGGCATGCCGCCAGATGCTGGAACAGGCAGGTCGCACGCTGGACATGTCGGTCAATGCGTCCGCCGCGGCCTTGACCGACCCTCGCTATGCCGGGATCGCGGCAGCCGTGCTGGCGACCAGCCATTGCCCGCCGGGCGCCCTGCTGCTGGAGATCCTGGAGTCGCCGATCGGCACGGAGCATTCCGCGCCCACCGGCGAGAACGGCATGCAGGCGCTCAAGGCACTGGGCGTGCGGCTGGTCGAGGACGATCTTGGCGCCGGTTACAGTTCACTCATCCGGCTTCGTCAGTGGCCGTTCGATCGGGTCAAGATCGACCAGACGATCGTCCTGCAGGTCGCCGACGAGGCGCTGCGCACCCTGCGCTTCATCCGCCAACTGATTCGCCTGGGGCACGATCTGGGTCTGGATGTCGTGGTGGAGGGACTGGAGACGCCCGGCTTGATCGAGGCCGCACAGATCCTCGGCGCGGACCTCGGGCAGGGCTATGCGTTTGCGCGCCCGATGCCGGCATCGGCACTGCAGGGCTGGCTGGCCGGTTTCGATTCGAAGTGGGACGTGACGCAGCCGGTGACCGCGCTGGGGACCCTGGCGGCAACCCTGCTGTGGGAGGAACGCTTCGACGCCCTGCCTGGCGACCCGGTTTTCTGGCGACGGCATGCCGAGGCAAACGATGCTCCCAGTGCGTATCTGCATCACGGCAACCCGGCTTCGGCGGCCCTGATCGAAAGCCATGCCCGGATGCATGCGGCGTCCATCGGCGGTCCGCGGGATCCGGTTTATCGCCGGGCACGCGAGGCCTACATCGCCGAACTGATCCAATGCGTGAGTGCCGAGGAACATCGTGGTGGCCGGACTCTTCCGGACGTCGCCTGAAAACCGGACCCGGCATTGCCGTGGACTCGAGGTCGATGCCGCGACGGAAGGTGCCGAGGATCGATGCTGTGACAGGAGCGGCCGGACACGAATGGCACTTGCTCGAGCGCCTCGCGGGAATGACGGGAAACGAGGCTTCACGCTTATAGGGATGCTCTGATTTTTCTCGTCATTCCTGCTTTCGCAGGAATGACGAGCAAGAAGCCGATTGATCAGACCTTCCATAGCGGGTGGTTCTGGCTGGACAGCCGGGAGCCTGGGCGGCAGAAACGCCAGCGGCTGCGGGTTCGGCACGTCCCTGTGCCGAGGGGCAGCCTCAGAAGCGGTAGCCGAAGCTCATGCCGTATACCAGCGGATCGATCTTTGCCGTACCCACCTTGACACCGTTGACGTGCACGTCGCTCGAGATGCCGATCCAGCGCACATCGGCAGTCAACAGCCATTTCGGCGACAGTTGCACGTCGATGCCGGCATGGGCAGCCGCACCCCAGCTGTTGTCGACCGTCACATGGGCGCCCTGCAACGGGCCCTTGCCCTTGCTGCTGAAGAAATAGGTGTAGTTGACTCCGGCGCCGAGGAACGGCGACACCCTGGCGTCCGGCATGAAGTGATAGTTCACTCCGAGCGTCGGTGGCAGTTGCCTGGTGGTCGCGGCCGTCTGACCGTTCAACCTGACGTCATGCCTGAACGGCGCGGACGCGAGCAGATCGACGCTCCAGGACGGCGTGATCAGATACTCCAGAGTGACGGTCGGCTTGGTATCGCTCTGGACCGTGGCCTTCATGCCGGCCAGATGGCCATTGTCGGATTTCGGATCGACCACATGCACGCCGAGACGCAGCACCCACGTGTCGTCGGCGGCACGTGCGTTGGAGACTGCGCCCACGGCAAGAGCGGCAGCGATGAGCACGCAGAGCAGCGGTTTCATGACTATTGTCCTTGTGCGTTGAGGGAAGCGGCGCGGACATTGTTGAAACCAGCGGGCGAGGCAAATTGACCAGGATCAACTGCAACGGCGACGGGGCGGTACTGCGGCCGAACGCCGCAGTTGCGCCGGTCGCAGGCGGGTGCATGCTGACAGGCAGAAAGTTCACGCCGCCAATGGCGTGCCGATTGACCACAGTCAAAAACCCGGTCTTCACGAACGGGGATACTGAACGGCAGATACGGCACATCCGGCATGCATGCAGTTTTTCGAAGCCGTTCATGTGAAAAGTGCCGGCAACATCGATGGGAGATATTTCAACAGAGGAAGCACATCGAAACGGATCCGGCCAGCCCCATGCAAACGCGGCGCCCTCATGCCCCATGGTCACATTGATGAGCAAGCACGCAACCAACTCTCCAGTTTAGGAAGCCACCCTCATGCACGACATCACCGTCGTTGATCTTTCCCGCTGGCAGTTCGCGCTGACCGCGCTGTACCACTTCCTGTTCGTCCCGCTGACTCTTGGCCTGTCCTTCCTGCTGGCCGCGATGGAGACGGTCTACGTCACCACCGGCAAGCCGATCTACCGGGAGATCACCCAGTTCTGGGGCAAACTGTTCCTGATCAATTTCGCGCTCGGTGTCGCCACCGGCCTCACCATGGAGTTCGAGTTCGGCACCAACTGGTCGTTCTATTCCAGTTTCGTCGGCGACATCTTCGGCGCGCCGCTGGCGATCGAGGGCCTGATGGCGTTCTTCCTGGAGGCCACCTTCATCGGCATGATGGTGTTCGGCTGGGATCGTTTGAAGCGGGGCCAGCATCTGGCGGTCACCTACATGGTGGCGCTCGGTTCGAACCTGTCCGCGCTGTGGATCCTGATCGCCAACAGCTTCATGCAGGCACCGGAAGGGGCGAGCTTCAACCCGACCACGATGCGCATGGAACTGGGCAGCCTGACCCAGCTGATCTTCAGCCACGATGCCCAGGCCAAGTTCGTGCACACCAGCATCGCCGGCTACGTCACCGGGGCGATCTTCGTGGCCGGCGTCAGCGCCTGGTATCTGCTGCAGCGACGCCATGTCGAACTGGCCCGCCGTTCGTTCCGCATGGCGGTGCTGTTCGGTGTGCTGGCCACGGCGGGCGTGATCACCCTGGGCGACGCGCTCGGATTCATCGGCGGCCAGGCGCAGCCGACCAAGCTGGCGGCGATGGAAGGCCTGTGGAAGAGCGAGCCGGCGCCGATGCCGTTCAACCTGATCGCGTTTCCGTCGCAGCAGGAGCAGTTGAACCGCGGCCAGGTGCAGGTGCCCTATGCGCTGTCGCTGCTGGTCACCCACTCGCTGGATGGCACGGTGCCGGGTGTCGATCAGCTGGAACAGGCGGCGGCGGCGCGCATCAGGGACGGCATCCCCGCCGTGTCGGCGTTGCAGGCGCTGTCGGCCCATCCGGGCGATCCCGCGGCGCTGGCGCAGTTCCGGTCGCACCAGAAGGATCTCGGCTATGGCTTCCTGGTGCAGCGCTACGCCGCGGACGTGAGCAAGGCCACCGACGAACAGATCGCCACCGCGGCGCGCGACACGATTCCGCAGGTGGCGCCGATATTCTGGTCGTTCCGCGCGATGGTCGCGATGGGCCTGGCGATGCTGGCGTTCTTCGTGCTGGCGGTGATCTACAGCATGCGCAACAACGTCGAGCACAAGCGCTGGTTCCTGAAGATCGCCGTGTGGATGATTCCGGTGCCGTTCCTGGCCTGCGAGACGGGCTGGCTGGTCGCCGAACTGGGACGCCAGCCGTGGACGGTCTACGGCATGCTGCCTACCTGGATGTCCGCCTCCACCCACAGCGTCGGCTACATGGTCTTCTCGCTGATCGGCTTCGTGGCTCTCTATACGGCCTTCATCATCGCCGAGATGTATCTGATGGTGCGCGCGATTCGCAAGGGTCCCGATGAGCCCCATGCGAGCGGGGACGGCCGACTCATCAACGACAGATCGCAGGCCGCCCGCGTGGCCGGCTACGCGGAGGGCTGACCGATGGAACTGTATGCCGTACTTCAAATCACCTGGTGGCTGCTGCTCGGCGTGCTGCTGATCGGACTGGCCGTGATGGTGGGCATGGACATGGGCGTGGGTACGATCCTGCGCTATGTCGGGCGCACCGACCTCGAGCGCCGGGTCGCGTTGAACATCATCGGTCCGCACTGGGAGGGCAACCAGGTGTGGTTCGTGCTCGGCGGCGGCGCGGTGTTCGCCGCTTTCCCGCTGATCTACGCCACGGCCTTTTCGGGCTTCTACGTGGTGATGCTGCTGCTGTTGTGGAGCATGATCATGCGCCCGCTCGGCTTCGAGTACCGCAGCAAGCTGCCATCGGCGGCCTGGCGCGGTACCTGGGACTGGGCGCTGTTCGTCAGCGGCCTGGTGCCGATGGTGGTGTTCGGCGCCGCCTTCGGCAACCTGTTCCATGGCGCTCCTTTCCACTTCAGCTGGAATCTCACCTCGACCTATACCGGCTCCTTCCTCGGCCTGCTCAATCCGTTCGCGATCCTGTGCGGCCTGCTGTCGGCGGCGCTGTCGGTGTTCATGGGGGCGGCGACCGTGATGAACGGCGCCGTGGATGCCATCCATGAGCGGGCCCGCACACTGGCCCGTCTGTCCGCGGCGCTGGCGATCGTGCTGTTCGCGATCGGCGGTATCTGGGTGCGCGGCATGCAGGGTTTCGTGCTGACCAGCAGCCCGGCCCCCGGTATCGCACAGACGCCGTTGCAGCAGGCAGTGTCGCTGGTCGACGGTGCCTGGTTCGGCAACTTCCACGCCCATCCGCTGCTGTGGATCGTGCCGATGCTCGGCTTCGCCGGGATGCTGCTGGGGCTGCTGGCCGCCGGCGCAAGGCGTTCGCACCTGGCCTGGTGGCTGGGTGCGGTGGCCTGGCTCGGTGTCATCGGTACGGCCGGCGTGGCGCTGTTTCCATTCCTGCTGCCCTCCAGCAGCATGCCGGCGCAGAGCCTCACCGTGTGGAATGCCAGTTCCAGCCAGCTCACCCTGACCTGGATGGTCGGCTTCGCCGCGGTCTTCGTGCCGCTGGTTGTCTGGTACACCAGCTGGGCCTTCTACGTGATGCGCGGCAAGGTCAAGGCCGAGCATGTCGCCGCCGACGAACACGCCTACTGAGGATCCGACATGAAAACCTTCCTGCAATTCGTTCTCTTCATGGTCATCGCCGTGGTGGTGATCCTGATGGCCATCGTGCTCGGCGGTTCCGGTGCCTGGTATTTCGCCTGGCTGGTCGGTACCGGCATGATCGTGCTGATCACCGCGGCCGGCGGTGCCCTGCTCGACGCGCAGGATGAGCATGCCGCGGATGAGGCGAGAGCCCGCGTCGCGGACGCGTGAATCGGGCTACCACTTGAACTAATGTGATGGGGGCCGGCTTTGCGCCGGCCCTTGCATTTGGGATGCCCGATGACTCCCCCCGTGACCGCCTGGCTGCGCGAACAATCCCGTCCCGTGCGTCGCCTGCTGAATGCCGGTATCGCCGCGGGGGCTGCCCAGGCAGTGCTGATCTGCCTCGGTGCGTGGCTGGTTGCCCATGTGCTGGCCGAAGCGATCTTTGCCGGACGACGGCTGGCCGACCTGTGGCCGGCGATTGCCGCATTGCCGCTGCTGGCCGCCACCCGCTTCGCACTCGTCCTGTGGCAAAGACGGGCCACGTTCGAGGCCGGTGCCCGGGTCGGCACCAGCGTGCGGTTGTCGCTGGAAGAGCGGATGCGCCTGCTGGGGCCGCGCTGGGCCGCCCGGCAATCCAGCGGTGACATCGTCACGCGCTTCGTCGACGGGGTGGAAACATTGATTCCCTACTACGCCGGTTACCTGCCGCAGGTGGCGTTCGCCGCGCTGGTGCCGGCGGTGATCCTGCTCGCGGTGCTGAGCGCCGATCCCTGGTCGGCGCTGGTGTTGCTGGTGACCGCGCCGCTGATTCCGCTGTTCATGGTGCTGGTGGGACGTGCCGCCGAACAGGCCAGCCAGCGGCGCTGGTCGCGCCTGCGGCGGATGGGGGCACGCTTCATGGACGCATTGTCCGGCCTCACCACCTTGCGCCTGTGCCGTGCGACGGAGCGCGAACAGGCCTTGCTGGCTGCAACCGGCGAAGCCTATCGGCAGGAGACCATGGCGGTGCTGCGGATCGCCTTTCTGTCCGCCCTGGTGCTGGAGTTTTTCGCCACCATCAGCATTGCCGTGCTGGCGGTGCTGATCGGCTTTCGCCTGATGTGGGGCACGCTTGCCTTCGAGCCGGGCCTGTTCGTGCTGCTGCTGGCACCGGAGCTGTTCCTGCCGCTGCGTGCCTTGGGCACCCAACGGCATCGGCGGTTGGAGGCTGCGGCCGCGGCCGAGGATCTGATCGCCCTGCTGGCCACGCCCGTCGAGGCTGCGGCCGCGACGATCGCTGCCGCCGGATCGCCGCCACCCCCGTTCGCGGCAACGCAGATCGGCATTGCCTTCGAGCAGATCGGTTTCGGCTACACGCCCGATCGCGTGGTGCTGCACGATCTCGATCTGGGTCTGGACGCCGGCACCGAGCTGACCCTGGTCGGCGCCAGCGGCAGCGGCAAGAGCACGCTGTTCAACCTGCTGATGGGCTTTGCCGTGCCGCAGCGGGGACGGATCCTGGTCAACGGCGAAGACCTCACGGCGCTGGACATCGCCTCGTGGCGCCGGCACATCGCGTGGCTGTCGCAGCGCGCACATGTCTTCCACGGCACGCTTCGCGAGAACCTGCTGATCGCTGCCCCCGGTGCTGACGATGCCCGGTTGGAGCGAGCCGTGCAGGCCGCCGCCCTGGTGCCGGTCATCGCCCGCCTGCCGCGGGGGTTGGACACGCCGCTGGGCGAGCATGGCCAGGGCTTGTCCGGTGGCGAGCGCCAGCGCCTGGCACTGGCCCGCGCCTGGTTGCGCGATGCGCCGCTGCTGCTGCTCGACGAACCCACCCAGCATCTGGACGGCGCCACCGCCGCCGTCATCGACACGGCGCTGGCGAAACTGGTCGCCGGGCGCACGGTGATCCGCATCGCGCACCGGCTGGACAGCATCGCCGCCGAGGCGCGCGTGGCCGTGATGAGCGAAGGGCGGATCGTGGAAGTCGGTCGCGCAGGCGAGCTGCGCGCCACGCACGGGGCATTCGCCCGTCTGCTCGCGGCGGACCGCGCCGCATGACCGATCGCCCCGGCCATCTGCAGTCGTCTCCGGGGGGGCTGCGCGTACTGCACCGTCTGTTCGGCCTGATGCGCCATGAGCGCCGCTGGATGGCTGCCGGCGCGGCGATGGCCATGCTGAGCACGCTGTCGGGCATCGGCCTGCTCGCGGTATCCGGTCATTTCATCACCAGCATGGCGCTGGTCGGCGCCGGCGGCGCCGCGATCAATTACTACACGCCGGCCGCGCTGATCCGGCTGCTGGCGATTCTGCGCACCGGTGGCCGCTATGTCGAACGGCTGATTACCCACGAGGCCACCCTGCGGGTGCTGGCACGGCTGCGCGTCTGGCTGTTCGGGCGGCTGGTGCCGCTGGCACCTGCCGGTCTGGGCGGGTTGCGCAGCGCCGAGCTGTTCTCGCGCCTGCGCGTCGATGTGGATGCACTGGAGCATGCCTACCTGGGCGTGCTGATCCCGCTGCTGGTTGCCATGGCGGTGGCGCTGCTGATCCTCGTCACGACGATGTTCTATCTGCCTGCGCTGGGGTTGTTGCTGGTGCTGCCGCTGGGCCTTGCCGGTGCGCTGCTGCCATGGTGGACGCTGCGCCGGGCACAGCGACCGGGCGCGGCGATGGTGATCCATGCCGAGGCCATGCGCTCGCTCGCCACCGACGGCCTGCGCGGGCGCGCCGAACTGGCGCTGTACGGTGCCGAATTCGCCCATGCCGAAATGCTGGCCGCGGTCGCCGGGCGGCAACAGCAGGCGCAGCGACGGGTGGACAGCTTGCAGGCGCTGGGCAGTGCCGGGGTAATGCTGTGTGCCCAACTGGCCGTGGTGTGCACGCTGGCACTCGGCCTGCCTGCACTGCGGGACGGCGCACTCGCACCACCGGCGCTGACCATGCTGGTATTGCTCGCCGTCGCCGCGTTCGAGGCGGTCGCGCCGCTGCCGGATGCCTGGGCGCAGCTTGGTGCCACGCTCACTTCCGCACGCCGGGTGTTCGCGCTGGCCGACACCCCGCCACCGGTGATCGAGCCGCAGGCGCCATCGCCGACGACCCGCGACAACACCCTGACCATCCGCCAGCTGCGACTGCGTTACGCGCCGGATGATGCCTGGGCGCTGGATGGCATCGATCTCGACCTGCCGCAGGGCCGCCGGCTGGCTTTGGTCGGTCCCTCCGGCGCGGGCAAGAGCAGCCTGGTCGGTGCGTTGACGCGGCTTTACCCGTACGAGGGATCGATCACGCTGGGCGGCACCTCGCTCAAGGACTGGCACGGCGACGAGGTGCGGTCACGCATCGCGGTGGTCGAGCAGCAACCGTATCTGTTCGACGCCAGCCTGCGCGACAACCTGCGGCTGGCCCGGCCCGAAGCTTCCGACGAACAGTTGAATGCCGTCCTTGCCCAGGCCCAGCTCGACGGCTACGTGGCCAGCCTGCCGCACGGCCTGGACACCTGGGTCGGCGAGAACGGCATCCGCGTCTCCGGTGGCGAGGCCCGCCGCATCGCCATCGCCCGCGCGCTGCTGGCCGATGCGCCGATCCTGCTGCTGGACGAACCCACCGAAGGCCTGGATGCCGGCACCGCGGCCCGGCTCTACCAGGCGCTGGCGATTGCGATGAGGGGGCGCAGCGTGCTGCTGATCACGCACCGACTCGGCGGCCTGTCCACCCTCGTGGATCATGTGGCAACCATGGAGCAGGGCAGGATCGTCGCCTGCGTCACGACGGAGGTCGATCCGGATCGTGTCTGAGCCCAGGCATCCGTTGATGCGATTCAGAACGAGATCAACCGCGCCGCGAGACTTGAGAAATTCCTGGAAGAGTCAATCGTGACACGCAGTGCGCACGTGTTCCGCTCGCTGGAGCATCCCATCTCCGAGCTGTTCGGACACATGCAGATCAACCGCGCCTTCCGGCAAATCAGCTTGGAGCAGGCTGTCACTGGTTTCAATGTGCGCGGCATGCTGGATGGGGAGACTGGACTCGATCCCCAACTGCATTTCAGCCAAGGGCAACAACAGGATCTCGCGTTGGCAATGTTTCTGGCACGTGCGACCACACTCGGCGGCAGTTTCTTTCTGGACGAGCCGTTGCGGCATCTCGACGACCTCAACCGTGCCGCGCTGCTGGACGTACTGCGAGCCGCGGTGATTGGCACGCGCCATAACAATCCCCCACTACGATTACTGGTGACAACCGCAAGCCGCATGGTGTTGGAGCATCTCGTGCAGAAGTTCCGGCCATTGATGCCGTCCGGGACCAGCGATAATCCGTTGCTGCGCGCCTACGAGTTGCAGGGCAATCCCCGGACCGGCGTCCGTTCCCGCCAAGTATTCCCGCCGAACAACCGATCCGACCCGCATGATCGCTCGAGAGCAACGGAACCGATAGGTGAGCCGCCTGGAGGGCCAGTCGACGCAGTGTCGGGTGACGAGCGTTGGGAAAGTGAGGTGCCTATAGGTGTTGTTGGGTAACCCACATGGCGATACCGGCTTGCTGCCCCTGACCCGCCGCAACGACTGCCAGCTGATCTGGGTGAATCCTCGTCGTATATCTCGCCGCCGAGACAGACACGGCTTCAGCACCCCACATGACAGAACGAGAATTTCATCCCGTCAATATCCTATAAATTGCCAGTTCCAGAAAAGAAAAGCCCGCCGAAGCGGGGTTTTCCTTGCGGCGTGCGCGGCGAGTGATCGCGATGCCCAGCTCCTGATCGGTGTTGTCGCCCTTCAGGCCTTTGACCACCTTCAGTGCACGGATCAGCGCGACGCCACCGCCGGGGACCACGCCTTCTTCGACGGCTGCATGGGTAGCGTGTAGGGCGTTTTCGACGCGGGCCTTCTTTTCCTTCATTTCGAGCTTGGTGCCGGCACCGACCTTGATCACCGCACACACCGGCTGCTGCACATGAGTAGAGCGGCCTGCTGTTGACCCTTGCCGTGCCTGCGCGTAGTCTGCATTACATATGTGATGCGAACGAGTCGGGAGAACTCTCATGGCCAATCGAAGTGGTGCTGCCAAACGCTCCACCTTGCCGCCGGTTCGCGTGGATCAAGAACTGCGTGAAGCAGCTGAACATGTATTGGGTGCTGCAGAAACCATGTCTGGTCTGATCGAAACCGCCTTGCGCGCCGAGATCGCGCACCGCCAGGCACGTGCCACCTTCCTCAAGCGTGGCATCGAGGCTGGCGAGCGGGCCCGCGCGACTGGGCAGTGGCATTCGGCGGATGAAGTGCTCGATCGCTTGCAGGGCATGCTCACGCAGGCCGAAGGGCGTGCGTCCAAGGATGCACGTTGAGCTACCAAGTCCGATTCACCTTCGAGGCTTCGGATGACCTGGAGCGACTTTTCAGCTTTCTCGTCGAGAAGGATGTGGACGCGGCCAGACGTGCCATCGAAGCGATCCGCAAAGGCGTGGAACTGCTCCGGACATTCCCCTTTTCCTGTCGCAAGGTCGACGATTCCAGTCCGCTGTACCGCGAGATCCTCATCTCGTTCGGCAGCAGCGGCTATGTGGCGTTGTACGAAATCGAGCAGGAATATGTCTCGATTTTGGCCGTCCGCCATCAGTCAGAAACGGACTACTACTGAACCGCCCCGGGTTCGGTGGAGGCTGTTTGGTTTAAGTCAGGCCTCCACGGTGGCTGCCTGACTGGCGAGTTGTCGATAGGAGTTTGCCTCGGCCTCTGCTGGCGGGATATAGCCGATCGATCCGAGCAGGCGGCGGTGGTTGAACCAGGCCACCCATTCCAGCGTGGCCAGTTCGACCGCTTCCCGGCTTTTCCATGGCGCTCGGCGATGGATCACCTCGGCCTTGTAGAGGCCGTTGATGGTCTCGGTGAGCGCGTTGTCGTAGCTGTCCCCCTTGCTGCCCACTGATGGTTCGATGCCTGCCTCGGCCAGGCGCTCGCTGTAGCGGATGGATGGACACGTATTGCGAGGATGGACAGGTATGGACAGGGATGGACGCGTGCCGCCATTTAGATGGACATGGCCAGATTGCGGTGCGCGAACGGTACACCTGGATCACAAAATGCAAAAAAAAGCCCGATTCGGCGGGAATCGGGCTTTTCGCAAGTGCTTGTATTGCTGGAACTAGTGGTGGGCGGTGCAGGGATCGAACCTGCGACACCTGCCGTGTGAAGGCAGTGCTCTACCGCTGAGCTAACCGCCCGCTGGAAGCGCGCAAATATACGGGGTGTCGGCGTCCGGGTCAATCTTGCCGGGCCGGGCAGGGCGTATCGATGGGGTTGGCGCATGTGGGTTGCTAAACTTGTTCGCTTGATTGCCCGAGGTTACCGCGATGGATTTTCTGCAGCACGAACTCGACCACATTCTTGCCGCCCTGCACGGATTCGAGCTGACGCCGTGGAAAGTGGTTGGTCTGACGGGCTCGCTGATGTTCACCAGCCGCTGGTTCGTGCAGATGTACTACACCCGCAAGCTGAAGCGGGTGGTGATGCCGCTGGCGTTCTGGTGGCTGTCGGTGTGCGGCAGCGCGCTGCTGCTGGCGTATTTCGTCATCGGCAAGAACGATTCGGTGGGCATTCTCTCGAATTTCTTCCCGGCCTTCGTCTCGATCTACAACCTGGTCGTGCACATGCGCGACGTGAAACGTCGCCGCGTGGTGGTCGAGAGCGAGGTCTGAAGGCGGCGCCCACGCTCGCCGCGGGCGGTCAATCGGGGTCGTAATCGAGGTTGGGCGCCAGCCATCGTTCGGCTTGCTCGCGGGTCCAGCCCTTGCGTGCGGCGTAATCCTCGACCTGCTCCTTGCCGATCCGGCCGACCACGAAGTACTGGCTGTCGGGGTGCGAGTAGTACCAGCCGGAGACGGCGGCGGTGGGGTACATCGCGAAGCCTTCGGTCAATTCGATGCCGGTGTTCCGGGTGACGTCGAGCAAGGCGAACAGGATGGTTTTCTCGGTATGGTCGGGGCAGGCCGGGTAGCCCGGAGCCGGGCGGATGCCCCGATATTGCTCGGCGATGAGCTGCTCGTTGTCGAGCGATTCGTCGGGCGCGAAGCCCCAGAACTCCCGCCGCACGCGTTCGTGCATGTGTTCGGCGAATGCCTCGGCGAGACGATCGGCCAGTGCCTTGAGGATGATCGAGGAATAGTCGTCATGGTCGGCTGCGAAGCGCGCCAGGTGCTCCTCGATGCCGAGGCCGGCGGTGACCGCGAAGCCGCCGATCCAGTCCGGCTGGTCGAACTCCTTCGGTGCGATGAAATCGGCCAGGCAGAAGTCGGGGCGCTCGACCGGCTTCTCGGCCTGCTGGCGCAGGCTGTGCAAAGTGGCGAGCTTTTCCCTTCTCGCTCCGGAAGAAGGGTTGGGGGTGAGGGTATAAACCTCCACGTCGTCGCCGATGCTCGCGGCCGGCCACAGGCCGATCACGGCGCGGGCGGTCAGCCACTTCTCGGCGACGATCCGGTCCAGCATCGCCTGCGCGTCGCGGAACAGCTCGCCGGCCTGCTTGCCGACCACGGCGTCGGTGAGGATGGCCGGGTAGTGGCCGGCCAGCTCCCATGCCTGGAAGAACGGCGTCCAGTCGATGTAGCGGCGAATGGTGGCGAGGTCGTAGTCGTCGAACACGGTGACGCCGGGCCGGTTCGGCTGCGGCGGCTGGTACGCGGCCCAGTCGCAGCGGAAGCGTTGTTCGCGGGCCTTTTCCAGCGCGACCAGCTGCTTGCCGGGGCCGCGGTGGCGATGGCGTTCGCGCACGTCGGCATAGTCGGCGCGCACCCTCGACAGAAAGTCGTCGACCAGCTCCTTGCTGACCAGCGACTGCGCCACGCCGACCGCGCGCGAGGCATCCTTTACCCACACCGTGCCGGCCTTGTAGTGCGGCTCGATCTTCAGCGCGGTGTGCGCACGCGAGGTGGTGGCGCCGCCGATCATCAGCGGGATGCGGAAATCGCGTCGCTGCATCTCGCGCGCGACCTGGCTCATTTCCTCCAGCGACGGCGTGATCAGGCCGGACAGGCCGATGATGTCGGCGTTTTCGGCGATCGCGGTTTCCAGGATCTTCTGCGCCGGCACCATCACGCCCAGGTCGATCACCTCGAAGTTGTTGCAGCGGAGCACCACGGCGACGATGTTCTTGCCGATGTCGTGCACGTCGCCCTTGACCGTGGCCATCACGATCTTGCCGTTGTTCTTGCCGGTGTCGCCGGTGCGCAGCTTTTCCGCCTCGATGTAGGGCAGCAGGCAGGCCACCGCCTTCTTCATCACGCGGGCGGATTTCACCACCTGCGGCAGGAACATCTTGCCCGCGCCGAACAGGTCGCCGACCACGTTCATGCCGTCCATCAGCGGACCCTCGATCACGTCGAGCGGGCGTGTGGAGAGCTGGCGCGCTTCCTCGGTGTCCTCGACCACGTACTGGTCGATGCCGTGCACCAGCGCATGGCTGAGCCGCTCGCGCACGCCCTTCCCGCGCCAGGCCAGCGTCTGGACTTCGGTCGCGCCGCGCTTGCCCTTGTAGTTGTCGGCGATCTCCAGCAGGCGCTCGGTGGCGTCCTCGCGGCGGTTCAGCACCACGTCCTCGACGCGCTCGCGCAGCGGCGGGTCGATGTCGTCCATGATCGTCAGCGCGCCGGCGTTGACGATGCCCATGTCCATGCCGGCGCGGATCGCGTGGTACAGGAACACCGAGTGGATCGCCTCGCGCACGACGTTGTTGCCGCGGAACGAGAACGACACGTTGGAGACGCCGCCGGAGACGTGGCAAGCGGGAAAGCGCTTCTTCAGCTCGCGTGTGGCCTCGATGAAATCCACCGCGTAGTTGTTGTGCTCCTCGATGCCGGTGGCGATGGCGAAGATGTTCGGATCGAAGATGATGTCTTCGGGCGGGAAATCGAGTTCCTTCGTGAGCAACTCGTGGGCGCGCGAACAGATTTCCACCTTGCGCTCGACGGTGTCGGCCTGGCCCTGCTCGTCGAACGCCATCACCACCGCGGCGGCGCCGTACTGGCGCACCTTGCGCGCCTGTTCCAGGAACGCCGCCTCGCCTTCCTTCATCGAGATCGAGTTGACGATGCCCTTGCCCTGCAGGCAGCGCAGGCCGGCCTCGATCACCGTCCACTTCGACGAGTCGATCATGAACGGCACGCGGGCGATGTCGGGCTCGGACGAGATCAGGTTGACGAAGCGGGTCATCGCCGCCTCGGAGTCGATCAGGCCCTCGTCCATGTTGATGTCGATCACCTGCGCGCCGTTGGCGACCTGCTGGCGGGCGACTTCGACCGCCTCGTCGTAGCGGTCTTCCTTGATCAGCTTCTTGAACTGCGCCGAGCCGGTGACGTTGGTGCGCTCGCCGACGTTGATGAACAGCAGGTCCGGGGTGATGACCAGCGGTTCCAGGCCGGCGAGACGTGTGTAGCGAGTGGTCATGAGAACAGGTTTCTTGCGTTGGCCTCCTCTCCCCTTTGGGGAGAGGATTGAGGTGAGGGGCGGGTGCTCGCCGTGTTGATGATCGAAGCACGCTTTGATGTGGCTTCTCTGCCAGAGCGGCCCCTCGCCCCAGCCCTTTCCCCAAAGGGGAGAGGGAGTAGGTCGGCGGCGTTCATGCAGCCTCCGCGTTGCGGGCCGGCAACGCCCGCGGCGCGCAACCGCGCACCGCTTCCGCGATCGCCTCGATGTGCGCCGGCGTGGTGCCGCAGCAGCCGCCGACCAGGTTCAGCAGGCCGTCGCGGGCGAAGCCGCCGACGATGCCGGCCATGTGCTCGGGGGTTTCGTCGTATTCGCCCAATGCGTTCGGCAGGCCGGCGTTCGGATGGGTGCTGACGCGGCACTCGGCGATGTTCGCCAGGATCTGGATGTGCGGGCGCAGGTCCTCGGCGCCGAGCGCGCAGTTGAAACCCACCGACAGCGGCCGCGCATGCCGCACCGAGTAATAGAACGCCTCGGCGGTCTGCCCGGAGAGCGTGCGGCCGGAGCGGTCGGTGATGGTGCCGGAGATCATCACCGGCAGGCGCGCGCCACGCTGGTGGAACAGTTCGCTCAGCGCAAACAGCGCGACCTTGGCGTTGAGCGTGTCGAAGATCGTCTCGACCATGATCAGGTCGGCGCCGCCTTCGACCAGTCCGCTGGCCGACTCGGTGTAGTTCTCGACCAGTTCCTCGAAGGTGACGTTGCGGAAGCCCGGATCGTTGACGTCCGGCGACAGCGAGGCGGTGCGGCTGGTGGGGCCGAGCACGCCGATCACGAAGCGGGGCTGGTGCGGCGTCTTCGCGCTCATCGCGTCGCAGGCGGCGCGGGCCAGCCGGGCGCCGTGCAGGTTCAATTCATGCGCCAGATGCTGCAGCCGGTAGTCGGCCTGGCTGATCCGGGTGGAGTTGAAGGTATTTGTCTCGATCAGATCGGCGCCGGCGTCGAGGTAGGCATCGTGCACGGCGCGGATGATCCCGGGCCGGGTCAGCGTCAGCAGGTCGTTGTTGCCCTTGAGGTCGCAGCTGCCGGGATGCTCATGGGCATGACCGCCATGCGCGTGCGCGTGGCCGTCGTGGCCGTGCCGGAAACGCTCGCCGCGGAAACCGTGCTCGTCCAGCCCGTGCGCCTGCAGCATGGTGCCCATGCCGCCGTCGAGGATCAGGATGCGCCGGCGCAGCGCCTGCTCGAGCAGGGCGACGCGTTCGGGGTGGAGCCAGGGCAGGGTGCTCATCGAATTTCCATGCGTTCGGTCAACTCTCCTTGCGGGAGAAAAGGTGTTCACAGCGGCTTGCGCGCCAGCAGGCTGATCACTTCGAAATGCGGTGCCTTGCGTTCGCGGCTGAGCCGGTTGCAACTGAGCACGTCCAGGCCGGCGGCGCGGGCGAAGCCGTCGAGCTGCTCGCTGCTGAAGCCGAGATTGCGATGGTCGAACGGTTCGACCACGGCACGATGGTCGTGCCGGCCCAGCGTCACCGCGAGCAGCCGGCCGCCGGGACGCAGCAGGCGTGCCGCCTCGGTCACGGCCATGGCCGGATGTTCGGAATAGGTCAGCGCGTGCAGCATCAGCACCAGGTCGAAGCGTTGCTCGCCCAGATCCAGCGCATGCATGTCGCCCTGGCGCACCTGCACGTTGGTGAAGGACCGCAGGCGCCTGGCGGCGGCCTCGACCACCCGCTCGCTGCTGTCGACGCAGACGATCGCGTGCGCGTGCGGCGCCAGCAGTTCGGCGGTGATGCCGTCGCCGGAGGCGATGTCCAGCACGTCGCCGGTGGCCAGCAATTGCAGCAGCGAGCGCGCCAGGGTTTCCCAGGTGCGTCCGGGCGAGTAGTGGCGTTCCATGTCGCCGGCGACGGTGTCGGCCCAGCCTTCCTCGCGGGCGCGATTGGCGAGTACGCCCGGCAGGCGCGCGCTGTCCTCGCGCAGCAAGGCATCGTCGATGCTCTCGCGCAACGAGCGGATCAGATGGCGCTGGGTTTCATCGCCTTCGTTGTTGGCGCGGTAATAGGCCGACACGCCGGCGCGCCGATCCCGCACCAGCCCGGCTTCCTTCAGCTTGGCCAGGTGGGTCGATACCCGCGGCTGCGCCAGATGCAGCACGGCAGCCAGTTCGGCCACGGTCAGTTCTTCGTGCTCGAGCAGGGCCAGCAGCCGCACTCGGGTGGGGTCGGCCAGCAACCGGAGCACGCTGGAAGCGGCGGCCAGATCCATCATGCATCCTTGTATCGCGATATAAAGATGACAAGGCTAGGCGCCGCAAGTCAAACCGTCAAGCCGCAGGAGCGCACCCTGTGCGCGAAAGCTCTTTGCCGGGACGTGCCGGGAACAAGAGCTTTCGCGCACAGGGTGCGTTCCTACCGGGGTGATGCGGCGACCGTTAGAATGAGCGGCTTGATTCGATAATCTGTCTTGATCAGCCGCCGCGTGCGGTGCCCGGGAGCAATGCATGGATTTCCGTTTTACCGAAGACCAGTTGTCGATCCAGTCGATCGCCCGCGACTTTGCCTCGAAGCGGATTGCGCCGATGGCGGCCGAGCTGGACGCGAAGGGCGAGTTTCCGCTGGAGAATATCCGCGAGATGGGCCAGCTCGGCCTGATGGGCATCGAAGTGCCGCACGAGTACGGCGGTGCGGGCATGGATTCGATCGCCTACGTGCTGGCGATGATCGAGATCGCTGCGGCCGATGCGGCCACCGCGACCGTGATGTCGGTGAACAATTCGCTGTTCTGCAATGCGATCCTCAAGCACGGCGACGAGCAGCAGAAGCAGAAGTACGTGCGCGCCGTGGCGCAGGGCGAGGCGATCGGCGCCTACGCGCTGACCGAACCGCACTCGGGTTCCGACGCCTCGGCGATGCATGCCCGCGCCGACCGGAACGCGAACGGCGACTGGGTGATCAACGGCAAGAAGAGCTGGATCACCTCCGGCCCGGTGGCGCGTTACATCGTGCTGTTCGCGATCTCGACCCCCGGCATCGGCGCGAAAGGCGTGTCGGCCTTCATCATCGACACCACGCTGCCGGGTTTCCACACCGGCAAGATCGAGCCGAAGCTCGGCATCCGCGCCTCGGCCACCTGCGAGATCGAATTCGTCGACTACGTCTGTCCGAAGGAAAACCTGCTCGGCCCGGAAGGCAAGGGCTTCTCGATCGCGATGGGCGTGCTCGACGCCGGCCGGATCGGCATCGCGTCGCAGGCGATCGGCATTGCGCGCGCCGCCTACGAGGCCACCCTGCAGTGGGTGCGCGACCGCAAGGCGTTCGGCCACCCGATCGGCACGTTCCAGATGACGCAGTCGAAGATCGCCGACATGAAGTGCAAGCTGGACGCGGCGACCCTGCTGACCCTGCGCGCCGCCTGGCTGAAGGGCGAAACCGAGAAGCACGGCGGGCGTTTCGGCACCGAGGCGGCGGTCGCCAAACTCACCGCGTCGGAGGCCGCGATGTGGATCGCCCACCAGGCGGTGCAGATCCACGGCGGCATGGGCTACTCGAAGGAGATGCCGCTGGAGCGCTATTTCCGCGACGCCAAGATCACCGAGATCTACGAAGGCACCAGCGAGATCCAGCGCGTGGTGATCGCGCGCGCGGAAACCGGTTTGCGCTGAAGCCGCGACACCCGGCGCATAAGGAGCCCGCTTGCGGGCGATGCTCTTTCAACCTACCTCAAGAGCATCGCCCGCAAGCGGGCTCCGCGCGCCACGATGCCGCATCAGGCACCGCGCTGCGGGTCCGAATCGAACGACTGCATGCCGTCGCGGGTCCGTAATGCCGGCGGTGTGTCGCCGTCCAGCTTGTCGCCCAGCAGTCGGCGGACCACCACGTAGAACACCGGGATCAGCAGCACGCCGAGGAAGGTGGCGAACAGCATGCCGCCGATCACGCCGGTGCCGATCGCATGGCGCGCGTTGGCGCCCGCGCCGGTGGAGACGAACAGCGGAAACACGCCGAGGATGAACGCCAG
This sequence comes from Lysobacteraceae bacterium, assembly GCA_028871555.1. Classification (GTDB taxonomy): domain Bacteria; phylum Pseudomonadota; class Gammaproteobacteria; order Xanthomonadales; family Rhodanobacteraceae; genus Rhodanobacter. The sequence continues at coordinate 17,949 of JAGWNA010000008.1, read as the reverse complement.
CGAGGTCATCAGGATCGGCCGCAAGCGCAGTCGCCCGGCCTCGATCACGCTCTCGCGCAGGGTCATGCCGTGCCGCTGATGTTCCACCGCGAACTCCACGATCAGGATCGCGTTTTTCGCGGCCAGGCCGATGACGGTGATCAGGCCGATCTTGAAATAGATGTCGTCAGGCAGTCCGCGCAGCATGGCGAACACCACCGCGCCGAGCATGCCGAGCGGCACCACCAGTATCACGGAGACCGGAATCGACCAGCTCTCGTACAGCGCGGCCAGGGCCAGGAACACGATCAGGATCGACAGCACCATCAGCAGCGTGGCGGCGTTGCCGGAGAGGATTTCCTGGTAGGACTGGCCGGTCCAGTCGAAGCCGAACCCCTTGGGCAGGTCGTCGCTGACGATCCGCTCCATCGTCTTCATCGCCTCGCCGGAGGCGTGGCCCGGTGCCGGCGATCCCACGATCTCCACCGCGGAGTAGCCGTTGTAGCGGGTCAGCGACGGCGAGGCATTGATCCACTTGTCCTTGATCACGCTGGCCAGCGGGATCATGGCCGGCGTGCCGTCGCTGCCGGTTTGCGTGCTGCTCGGCGAGTAGAGGTGCCGCAGCGCGTCCGGGCCTTTGCGCCAGGGCATGTCGGCCTCCACGAACACGCGCTTGACCCGGCCGTTGTAGGTGAAGTCATTGACGTAGACCGGGGCCAGCATCAGCTGTACCGCGGTATAGATGTCGCCGACCGACAGCCCCATCGACTGGGCCTGCACGCGATCCACGTCGAGCTGCAGTTGCGGTGCGTCTTCGAGCATGTTCGGCCGCACGCCGAACAGGGTGGGATCCTGCGCGGCCTTGCCCAGCAGCATGTTGCGTGCGCGGGTCAGTGCCGCGCGGCCGGCTCCGCTGCGGTCCTGCAGATACATGTCGAAGCCGCCGAACTGGCCCAGCCCCCGCACCGTGGGCAGGTTGACCACGAACACCCGCGCATCGCGCACCTGCTGGACGGCACGGTTGGTGTTCTGGATGAACTGCTCCGCCGTGGCTTTGCGTTTGGCCCAGTCCTTCAGCCGCACGAACACCATGCCGACGTTTTCGCCGGAGCCGACGAAGCTGAAGCCGGTGATCTGCATCACGCCTTCCACGGCAGGGTCCTTGCGGATGATCCTGCGCAGCTGGTCCATCACCTTGTCGGTGCGCTGCACGGTGGCTCCCGGCGGCAGCTGCACGATGGCCAGCGCATAGCCCTGGTCCTCCTCGGGCAGGAAACTGCCGGGCAGGCGGCTGAACAGGAAGCCGCCCAGTACGGTCACCAGCACGAACACGAACATCCAGCGCGGCGCGTGCCGCACGGCGCGGCCGACGTGCCCCAGGTAGCTGTGGCTGGCCCGGGCATAGACCCGGTTGAAGCCGCGGAACAGGAGGTTCTTCGGATGCTCGTGTTCCGGCTGCAGGAAGCTCGCGCACAGGGCCGGCGTGAACGACAGCGCGAGGAACGCGGAGAAAGCCATCGAGACCGCGATGGTCAGCGCGAACTGCTTGTAGATGATGCCGGTAGCGCCCGGTTGCAGCGCCGAAGGCACGAACACCGCCGTCAGCACCACGGTGATCGCCACCACGGCGCCGGTGATCTGGCTCATCGCCTTGCGCGTCGCCTCCTTCGGCGACAGGCCTTCCTCGGTCATGATGCGCTCGACGTTCTCGATCACCACGATCGCGTCGTCGACCACGATGCCGATCGCCAGCACCATGCCGAACAGGGTCAGCTGGTTGATGCTGAAGCCCAGCACCAGCATGCCGATGAAGGTGCCGAGCAGGGCGACCGGGATCACCAGGGTGGGGATGATGGTGGCGCGGACGTTCTGCAGGAACAGCAGCATCACCAGGAACACCAGCACGATCGCCTCGATCAGGGTATGGACCACCTCGTTGATCGATATCTTCACGAAACTGGTGGTGTCGTAGGGGCTGAACCAGCTGACGCCCGGCGGGAAACTCGCGGACAGCTCGTCCATCTTGCTGCGTACCGCGGTGGCGACGTCCAGCGCGTTCGCGCCGGGCAGCAGCTGGATCGCGAAGGCGGCGACCGGGGTGCCGTTGTAGCGTGTATTGAAACCGTAGCTGGCCGGGCCGAAGCTGACCCTGGCGACATCTCCCAGCGTCACCGTGGTGCCGTCGGGATTCGCGCGCAGGATGATCCCCTTGAACTGCTCCGGCGTGGTGAAGCGGCCCTCGGCGGTGACGCTGGCGGTGAAACCCTGGCCGGCCGGGGCCGGGTCGGCACCGATCGAGCCGGCGGCGAACTGCACATTCTGCGCGCGGATCGCATCGAGCACCTGGGTCGAGGACAGGCCGTAACCATGCAGCTTGTCCGGATCCAGCCAGATGCGCATCGCGTATTCGGAACCGAACAGGCGGGTGTTGCCGACACCCGGCAGGCGCGCGATCTGGTCGATGACCTGCGAGGCGACGATGTCGCTGAGGTGGTTGCGGTCGATTGCCGGATTGTTCGAGCGCAGTGCCACCACCATCAGGAAATCGGCGTTGGACTTGGCCACCACCACGCCCTGCTGGACCACCTCCGCGGGCAGCCGCGGCGTGGCCAGCGCCACCTTGTTCTGCACCTGCACCTGGGCGATGTCAGGATCGGTGCCGCTCTCGAACGTCAGCGTGATGCTGGCGCTGCCGCTGTCGCTGGAGGACGAGCTGAAATACAGCAGGTGATCGATGCCGGTGAGCTGCTGTTCGATCACCTGGGTCACCGATTTTTCGGTCGTGTCAGCACTGGCGCCCGGATAGCTGGCGCTCACGGTGACTTGCGGCGGGGCGATCGACGGGTACGATTCCACGCCCAGGTTCAGGATCGCCAGCACACCGCCCAGCGAAATCAGGATGGCCACCACCCAGGCGAAGATCGGGCGGTCGATGAAGAAACTCGGCATGGTCTTCGCTCCGTTACTTGCCGTTCGGGGCGGCGCCCGGAGCGCTGGCTGCGGAGGGTTCGCCGGCACGGTCCGGATGCCATGGACTGGCCTTGGCCGGGGCGCCGGCCTTGACCCGCTGCACGCCCGACACCACCACCTGGTCGCCGGGATCGAGGCCGGCGGTGATTTCCCAGTCGCTGCCGTGCATGTCGGCCAGGGTGACGTCCTTGCGCACGACCTTGCCGTCCTTGCCCACCGTCATCACATAGGCGCCGGCGGTGTCGCGCAGCACTGCCGGCTGCGGCACCAGGAACACGCCGTGCTGCCGGCCCAGGTCGACTTTCAGGGTCACGTACATGCCCGGCAGCAGCTGGTGTTTCGGGTTGGGAACCCTGGCGCGCAGGTTGATCGAGCCGGTGGCCGGGTTGACCGAGGTGTCGGAGAAATCCAGTACGCCGGGTTCGGCATAGTCGCTGCCGTCGGGCAGGCTGATCCGCACGCGGGCCTGGTCCGGTGCGGCCAGGGTGACGTTGCCGTGGCTCTGGGCGCGCCGCATCTGCTCCATCGCCGACGCGCTCAAGGTGAAGTTCACGTACAGCGGGTCGATCTGTTCCACGGTGGTGAGCAAGGTGGCCGTGCCGCTGCCGACCAGGGCGCCCTCGGTGACCTGCTGCTGGCCGGCGCGGCCGGCGATCGGCGACCTCACGCTGGCATAGCCCAGATTGATGCGGGCCGTCTGCACGTTGGCGCGCGCTACCTGCACGGCGGCCGCCGCGGTGCGCTCGGCGGCCTGCGCATTGTCCAGGCCGGACTGGGAGATGTAACCCTTGGGCGCCAGTTCGCGTGCGCGCCGGGCAGTCACCTCGTTGTTGGCATAGGTGGCCCGGGCCTGGCTCAAGGCGGCAAGGCTGGCGTCCAGCGCCGCCCGCAGCGGCGCCGGATCGATCTGGAACAGCAACTGTCCCTGCCTGACATCGGTGCCCTCGTCATAAGCGCGCTTGAGCAGCACGCCCGGGACGCGGGCACGCACGTCGGCGCTGCGGTACGGCGACAGCCGGCCGACCTGTTCCCGGGTGAGCGGGACGTCTTGCGGCCGCACGCTGATTACGCCGACTTCCGGCGGCGGCATCTGCGCCGGCCCTTGTTGCCGGCCTTTGCCGCTGCAGGCGGCCAGCGCCAGCATGCCCAGGCACAGCAATGGGATACGCAGAAACGAAGGCGTCATGTGGGGCTCCATGAACTGGCCGGATCGAGGAAGGGGGGCGGGGTGAAGGGGCGCGGCAAGCCGTGACATTTACCGCATCACCGTGCTGTTGTCGTGTGTCATTGGTTGGCTGGTGCGTCGCTGATCCGGGTGCAGTGGTGCCGAAACGGCGGAGTCTGCACGCCAGAAACGAGACTATACCGTGCAGTTCACATTTTGTGGAGATCGACCGGGTCGTCGCGCTGCCGGCGTGGCCAACCGCGAGGCGGCACGATGCAGGCACGGCGTGGGCGCGCGCCATCGACGCCGGTGGAAGGATCCGCCCTGCGCGCTGAGGCAGTGTGGTGGATTCGCCCGGATGCGCAGCGTATCCTTTCAGCGCTTTTTACCTGCGCCATTCCTTCCCTTGTCTCCACCGACCAGCAGATGCCATGAATGCGATCCATGCAGCCGACAATGTCCCCTTCTCATCGCGGGTGTTCGAGCAACTGAAGAAAGACGGTTTTCCAGCCCGGCGCCTCGATGAGGCGCAATTTTTTATCGACGGCTTCTTTGCCCGCATCGCCTCCAGCGATGTGGATTTGCATACGCCCGGGCAATGGGCCGCGTTGATCGCCGACCTGCTCGATTACATGCAGCAGCGCCAACCCGGTCGTGCGCTGGTGCGCATACTGAACCCGCCGGCCGGCCATGCCGGGCGCAGCCTGCTGCAGGTGGTCACCGACGACATGCCGTTCCTGGTGGACACGGTGAGCATGATCGCCTCGGCCAACCTGCAGATCCAGGCCGTGCTCCACCCGGTGTTCAAGGTGCTGCGCGACGATGCGGGGTGCCTGCTGCGCCTGGGCGAGGAGAGCGGCATCGCCGAATCGATCATGCATTTCGAGATCGACCGTGTTGCCGACGAAGCCGGCCGGGAGCAGTTGAAAGTGCAGGTGGAATCCGCCCTGGAAGACGTGCGCGCCGCGGTGACCGACTGGCCGGCGATGCACGCCAAGGCGCTGGCGATCGCCGCCGAGCTGCCGTTGCGCAAGCAGCCGCTGGACGCGGCGTCCGTGCGCGAAGCCAGCGAATTCCTGCGCTGGGTGGCCAACAACAACTTCACCTTCTTCGGCTACCGCGAATATGCGGTCACCGATGCCGACGGCGAGCAGGTGCTGCGCTCGTTCGCCGAATCCGGCCTGGGCATCCTGCATCGCAACGACCGCCTGCTCGCGCCGCGCTCGCTGCGCACCCTGGTGGCCAGCAGCCTGCCGCAATCGGGCGCCATGGACGCGATCATCCTGACCAAGACCAACGCGCGCTCCCGCGTGCACCGCCCGGGCAACATGGATTACATCGGCGTGCTCCGGTTCGACGACAGCGGCAGGCCGGTGTCCGAGCAGCGCTTTCTGGGCATGTTCACCTCCAACGCCTACATGGCCCGCCCCCAGGATGTGCCGCTGATACGGCAAAAGGTGGAGGCGGTGATGTCGCGTTCGGGCCTCAAGCGCGATTCGCACTCCGGCAAGTCGCTGAGCCACATCCTGGAAACGCTGCCGCGCGACGAGCTGTTCCAGAGCAGCGAGGACGAGCTGTTCGCCACGGCGACCGGCATTCTCGGGCTGCGCCAGCGCGCGCGCGCGCGCCTGTTCATGCGTGCCGACCGCTACGGCCGCTTCTACACCTGCCTGGTGTTCATCCCGCGCGAGCGCTTCAACACCACGGTGCGCGAGCGCATCGAGAATCTGTTGCGCGACACCTTGCAGGGCGAGCATCTGGATTCCGCCGTGCTGATGGGCGATGACGTGCTGGCGCGCCTGTACGTCGTGATACGCCCGCGTATCGGCAACCGTCCCGGCTACGACATCGCGACGCTGGAGCAGGGCGTGGCGGCGATCACGCGCAACTGGCACGACGAGTTGCGCGACGCGCTGACGCGCGCGCGCGGCGACCAGGACGGCGTGGTGCTGGCGAACCGCTACGGCAAGGCGCTGCCTGCCGGCTACGTCGATGAAGTACAGCCGGAGGTGGCGGCCGAGGACGTCTACCAGTTGTCGTTGCTCGAGGGCAACGACGCGGTGCGGATGTCGTTCTATCGTCCGCCGCAGCAGCCGGACCAGCTGCGCTTCAAGATCTATCGCAGCGGCAGCGACATCGCCTTGTCCGAGGTGCTGCCGCAACTGGAGAACCTCGGCCTGCGCGTGCTGACCGAACATGTCTACGACCTGTGCGGCGGCGGCGACCTGTGCGGCGAAGGCGCGCCGCTGTTCATCCAGGATTTCGAGGTGCAGCCGGTCGGTGCGCTGACCTTCGGCGTGGAGCAGGTCGGTTCGCTGTTCGAGGATGCCTTCGAGCAGATCTGGCGCGGCAACGCCGAGAACGACGGCTTCAACCGGCTGGTGCTCGGCGCCAGGCTCGGCTGGCGCCAGATCGCCGTGCTGCGTGGCTACTGCAAGTACCTGCTGCAGGCCGGCGTGGCGTTCTCGCAGAGCTACATGGAGGAAGCGCTGAACCACTACCCGGTGATCGCCGGCCTGCTGGTGGAGCTGTTCCTGGCCAAGTTCGATCCGCGCCGCGAAAGTTTCTGCGCCGAGGAACTCAAGGCCGCCGGGGCCACCCTGGTCGCCGAGATGCAGGCGCTGATCCCGCAATCGGTGCAGCTTGCCCAGCCGTCACTCATCGAAGGACTCGTTGCGGCGCTGGCGCTGCCGCGAGCCGAGCAGATCCGGGTCGTCGAGGACGCCATCGGCATGCTGCTGGAGAATGTCTCCAGCCTCGACGAGGACCGCATCCTGCGCAGCTTCAAGGCGGTGATCCAGGCCACCCTGCGCACCAGTTTCTTCCAGCAGTGGGACGGCGCCTGGCGCAGCTACATCAGTTTCAAATTCGATTCGCACAAGGTGCCCGACCTGCCCAAGCCGGTGCCGTACCGCGAGATCTTCGTCAGCGCGCCGCGGGTGGAGGGCATCCACCTGCGCTTCGGCGCGGTGGCGCGCGGCGGCCTGCGCTGGTCGGACCGCCGCGAGGATTTCCGCACCGAGGTGCTGGGCCTGGTCAAGGCGCAGATGGTGAAGAACACGGTGATCGTGCCGGTCGGTTCCAAGGGCGGGTTCTTCGTCAAACACCCGCCAGCCGGCGGCGACCGCGATGCGCAGCTGGCCGAGGGCATCGCCTGCTACCGCCTGTTCGTCAACGGCCTGCTCGACATCACCGACAACCTGGTCGAGGGCAAGGTGGTGCACCCGCACGATGTGGTGCGGCACGACGCGGACGATCCGTACCTGGTGGTGGCTGCCGACAAGGGCACCGCCACGTTCTCCGACATCGCCAATGCGATCTCGATCGAGCACGGCTACTGGCTGGGCGACGCGTTCGCCTCCGGCGGTTCCAACGGCTACGACCACAAGGGCATGGGGATCACCGCCAAGGGTGCCTGGGAATCGGTCAAGCGGCACTTCCGTGCGCTCAATCGCGATTGCCAGTCACAGGATTTCACCTGCGTGGGCATCGGCGACATGTCCGGCGACGTGTTCGGCAACGGCATGCTGCTGTCGCGGCATATCCACCTGCTGGCCGCGTTCGACCACCGGCACATCTTCATCGACCCGACCCCGGACGCGGAGCGTTCCATCGCCGAGCGCGAGCGGCTGTTCAAGCTGCCGCGCTCGAGCTGGGACGATTACGACCGCTCGCTGATCTCCGCCGGCGGCGGCATCTGGCCGCGCAGCGCGAAATCCATCCCGCTTTCGGCGCAGGCGCGCACGGCGCTCGGCATCAAGGGCGACGTGGCCCAGTTGCCGCCGAGCGAACTGCTCAGCGCGATCCTGCAGGCGCCGGTGGATCTGCTCTGGAACGGCGGCATCGGCACATATGTGAAGGCGGCCGGCGAGACGCATGCCGATGTCGGCGATCGCGCCAACAACGCCTTGCGCGTCAACGGTGCACAGCTGCGCTGCAAGGTGGTCGGCGAAGGCGGCAACCTGGGCATGACCCAGAAAGGCCGCATCGAGGCGGCCCAGCACGGCGTGCTGCTGAATACCGACTTCATCGACAACTCCGCCGGCGTGGACACCTCCGACCACGAGGTGAACATCAAGATCCTGCTCGACGACGCGGTGCAGCGTGGCGAACTCAGCGCCGAGGCGCGCAACGCGCAGCTGGCGGTGATGACCGACGAGGTCGGCCAGCTGGTGCTGTGGGACAACTACCGGCAGAACCAGGCGATCACCCTGATGGAACACCAGTCGGTGCGCCGGCTCGGCTCGATGGCGCATTTCATCACCACGCTCGAGAGCGAGGGCCTGCTCGATCGCCAGGTGGAGAACCTGCCCAGCGATGCCGAGCTGACCGAGCGCAAGACCCGGCACCAGGGCATGACCCGGCCGGAGCTGGCGGTGCTGCTGTCGTACGACAAGATCAAGCTGTACCAGCAGCTGCTCGACTCGGACGTGCCGGAGGATCCGTACCTGTCCAAGGAGCTGATGCGCTACTTTCCCGAGCCGCTGCACGCGAAATACGCCGAGCACATGCAGCGGCACCGGCTGAAGCGCGAGATCATCGCCACCGCGGTGACCAACTCGACGATCAACCGCATGGGCGCCACCTTCATGCTGCGCATGCAGGAGGATACCGGCCAGGGTCCGGCCGCGATCGCCAAGGCGTACACCGCCGCACGCGAGATTCTCGAAGCGCGCGAACTCTGGGCGCAGATCGAGGCCCTCGACAGCAAGGTGGCCGAGGACACCCAGTTCGACGCGATCATGCAGCTGTGGGCACTGCTGCGGCACGTCACCCGCTGGCTGCTCAACCTTCCCGGCGGCACGCTGGATATCGCCGCCAACGTGGCACGCTACCAGGTGCAGGTCGCCAGGCTGTGCGAGGCGCTGCCGGCGGCGCTCACGCTGACCGGCAAGGGCGATTTCGAGTCGAGCCGGGAGAAATGGGAAGGGCTCGGTTTTCCGGCCGGGCTCGCCTTGCCTCTGGCGCGGTTGTCGGAGTTGCGCGCCGCGCTGGACATCGTCGAGGTGGCGCAGCAGAGCGGGCAGCCGATCGGCCGCGTCGCCAGCGTGTTCTTCGAACTGGGCGAGGCGCTGGATCTGGAATGGCTGCGCGGCCAGATCGAGGCATTGCCGGTGGATGGGCAATGGCATGCCCAGGCACGCGGTTCGCTGCTGGACGAGTTGAACCACCAGCACCGGGCGCTGGCCTTGCAGGTGCTCGCCGTGGCGGGCGCCAGCACGGACGTTTCGCCGGTGCAGGCATGGCTGCAGCGCGACGATCCCACGCTGAAGTACACCCGCAGCACGCTGGCCGAGATCCTCACCCAGAACGCGGATTACCCGATCGCCTCGGTGGCCGTGCGCCGCCTGGCCCAGCTGGCGCAGGTGCCGGTGAACTGAGCGGCCGGCCGCTGCGCCATCGATCCGGGCGCACCCCGGTAGGAGCGCACCCTGTGCGCGAAAAGCTCTTGTCACGACCAATGCAAAGAGCCATCGCGCACAGGGTGCGTTCCTACACGAAAAGCATTCGCGCACAGGGTGCGCTCCTACGGTAAGCTCGGGCGACCTTCCCGCCGATGATGCCCATGCGCCTTGCCTTCGTCGCCAGCGACACCGCCATCGCCCAGCAGGCGCGCCGCGCACTGGTCGACCGCTATGGCGACGTGCCGCCGGAGCAGGCCGAGCTGATCGTGGCGCTGGGCGGCGACGGCTTCATGCTGCGCACCCTGCATGCCCACCGTGTCCTCGACGTGCCGGTCTACGGCATGAAGCTGGGCCAGGTCGGGTTCCTGATGAACAAGTACCGGCTCGACGCCTTGCAGGAACGGATCGGCCGTGCCCACGTCGCCCCGCTGTTTCCGCTGCAGATGCAGGTGACCGATGAGGCCGGCAAGGAGCACTGCGCGCTGGCCTTCAACGAGGTGTCGCTGCTGCGCCAGAGCAACCAGGCGGCCCATCTGCAGGTGCAGCTCAACGGCACGGTAAAGCTGGCCAACCTGATCTGCGACGGCGTCATGGTGGCCACCCCGGCCGGCTCCACCGCCTACAACTCGTCCGCCCACGGCCCGATCCTGCCGCTGGATGCGAACGTGCTGGCGCTGACCCCGATCAGCCCGTTCCGCCCTCGGCGCTGGCGCGGCGCGATCCTGCCGCACCGCACCGAGGTGATCCTGCGCGTGCTCGATCCGGGCAAGCGCCCGGTCAGCGCGACCGCCGATTTCCATGAAGTGCGCGACGTGCGTACGGTGGCGATCCGCCAATCCGGCGGGCAGGGCGTGCGACTGCTGTTCGATCCGGAGCACAACCTCGAACAGCGCATCATCGACGAGCAGTTCGCCGCGGATTGATGCGCTGAACGGGAAACGACGTGCCGCTTGCACCCCCTCTCCCCAGCAAAACTCTGTCTCTCGGCCACATCTTTTGCCATCGAATTCTGCAAGAGTAGCGTGTCATCAGCCACCGGCTCCGGAGAGGATGGCCCAACAGCCATCGCTCGGAAGCGGACCGCCTTTTGCCCGTCATCCCAGCGAGGCGCTTCTCGACAGCGAAGCTGGTCAAGCCGGCTCGTCATCCCAGCGAAAGCTGGGATCCAGCGACTTTGCTCTTCGCTCTTCGCTCGAAGATGCCTGATGCAGGGCGCGCGAGCTAAAGACACTGGATCCCAGCTTTCGCTGGGATGACGAGCAAAAAGCAGTTTCGCTGGGATGACGGGCGTAAACGCGGGAATGTCGCGACGATAGAGATGTGATCAAGAGACAGGGCAAGGCTGGGGAGAGGGTCGGGGTGCGGGGTGTTCTTGCGATTCATACAGGCACAACCTGCCCGGCTTTGCTAGATTCGTCCTGTCCCCGTCGATCACCCTGCGCATGACTCCTTCCGGCACCGATGCCCATGACCCCGCCGCGGCCGGCGACAACCGGCTGGTGGTGGCGATTTCCTCGCGCGCGTTGTTCGACCTGGGCGACAGCCATGCGCTGTTCGAGCGCGAAGGGCTCGATGCGTACCGCGAGTTCCAGATCCGGCACGAGGACGAGATCCTCGATCCCGGCGTGGCGTTTCCGCTGGTGCAGAAGCTGCTGGGCCTGAACCGGCTGGCCGGCGACGTGCCGCCGGTCGAGGTGATTTTGCTGTCGCGCAATTCCGGCGACACCGGTCTGCGCATCTTCAACGCGATCCAGCACTACGGGCTGCAGATCAGTCGCGCCGCCTTCACCAGCGGTGCGCCGACTTCCGATTACATCGCGCCGTTCAAGGCCGACCTGTTTCTGTCCGCCAACGCCCAGGATGTCGGTCGCGCGCTGGCGGCCGGCGTCGCCGCCGCCACCATCCTGCCAAGCACCGCACCGCCGCGTGCCGGCGAACAATTGCGCATCGCCTTCGATGGCGACGCGGTGATCTTCGGCGACGAAGGCGAGCGCGTCTCGCGCGAGGAGGGCCTCGAAGCGTTCCACCGCAGCGAGGCCGAGCATGCCGCCGAGCCGCTGTCGGTCGGCCCGTTCCGCGGCTTCCTCACCGCGCTGCACCGGCTGCAGACGGCATTCCCGGCCGAGGACTCGCCGATCCGCACCGCGCTGGTCACCGCGCGTTCCGCGCCCGCCCACAAGCGGGTGATCCTCACCCTGCGCAAGTGGGGCGTGCGCATCGACGAGGCGCTGTTTCTCGGCGGCCGCGACAAGGGTCCGTTCCTCGATGCGTTCGGCGCCGACATCTTCTTCGACGATTCGCCGGCCAACGTGGAGTCCGCGCGCAGGCATGTGGCCACCGGGCATGTGCCGCACGGGGTGGGCAATCGATGATGCCCGATGAGCCTGGCGCGGCTTGAATGTCCGCCGTGCGTCAGCGCACTTCGACCCTCACGTCGGCGCGCACGCTCTGGCCCGCGCCGCAGGCGAAGGCGGGTGCGATACCGAGCACGGAGCGTGTGGGGATGTGCGAGCCGGTGACTACGGTGGCCGGGCTCAGCACGTCGAGCCGGTAGCGTCGTCCGCTGGGGTCCGCCGGCAGATCGGCGAAGGCGAACGCGGCCTTCGCACCGGTCAGCCGGTAGGCGGTCTGCCGCGTTTGCCGGTCGATCAGGCGGATCACGGCCAGGGGCAGCGGGTGGCCGGTGTAGTCGTAGGCGGTGCCGCTGATGCGGCAGGTGCCGGGCGCCGCTTGTGTGCCGGGCGCCAGGGACGCGAGCAGGGCGATGACAGCCAGGCGGATCATGCGGGTACCTCCAACGGCGAGGAATGCATCCCTGCGTGGCGGGTTCCGCGTTCGATTCTAGCGCTTTGAACGGCGGCCAACCAACGGCCCGACAGGCTCTCAGTGGACGTAGTTGATCGCCACGGCCGGAGTGATTGTGGTTGTCGTATGGGGTCCGGTGATCAGCCGGGTGCCGAAAAGCATCCCCAGGTTGGCATTCCAGCTGTATTCGATCGCGGGTGCGAAGCCGAACGCTTCACCGGCACCAAAGCTTCGGTGGACAGAGATCGCCGGCGCGCCCTCGGAATCCGCAGGGACATATCCGTTCACGCGGGTAGCGTGGCTGCGGCGGTAGGTGACATCGAGCGCCAGCACCCAGCGCCGGCTCAGGCTGTATTCCCAGGCGGCGTCGACGAAGAACGCGTTGCCGGGCCTGGCGTTGCCGCGAAATCCAGCCGTCGTGCCATAGACGCTGATGTCCGCGAGGTGCGCGCGACGGTACCAGGATTGCCCCATGTTGAAGCGCATGCGCAGGATGCGACCGTTTGCCAGCCAGAAGTACGTCTGCGTGTTGAGCTGCAATGTCGTGGTGGCGGCGCCGCTGCCGAGGCCATTGCCGGGCCGTTTGCCGAGCCGCTCGTACGCTCCGGTCGGCAGTGTTTCCTGCAGTTGGAGCGAGATCGTCGGCAGCGAGCCGCTTTCGTGAAACCGGGTGAGCCGGTATTGCGCCTGCACACTGACGTCACCCAGCCCGATGCCGGCGCTGTCCCCAGCGCCCTGCACCCGGTTGTAGCCAAGCACGGGAATCAGGCCGGCCGTGAGCCGGTCCGTCAATCCATAGAGCATGTAGGCCTGCGAGCCGAAACCGTCCGCGTGGGGCGAGGACACGTCGTAGATGTAGGGCTCGATCAGGAAATGCCCGCGCGGCAGGGTTGCGGCCGAGTTCGCCAGCATCGGACCGGTCCACCAGGCATCGTCCGGCGACTGGCGCGGGGGCGGCGAGGGTGGCATTGCAGGCGATGCCATGGCCGCGTTGCCGGCGCTGGCCGCAAAGGCCGGCGCAAAGGTCGCCAGCGGCAACAGCAGGCCGCCCGCCACCCGACCCCGGAGAAAGCGCCGCCTGCACCGAAGCGCGATCGTGATTTTCGCCAGCGTCGTCTTCATCGCGTGATTCATCATCCGTGGGTGGCGAGTCAGGTCCCGCGCCATCCCTCGAAGCCGGTCAGCATCGCCGCGGCGATCAGCAGCCCTCCCACGCAACGGGTGGCCAGCGCGCCGGCGGCCGGCTTGCCTTGCAGCCACCGGCGCACGCGATCGGCCATCACGGCGACGCCGCCGTACACGCAGAACTGGTTGATCGCGATGATCGACCAGAGCACCGCGGCCTGCACCCAGATCAACCCGTATTCCGGGCGCAGGAACTGCGGGAACACGGCGAGCATGAACAGATAGGCCTTGGGGTTGAGCAGGCTGGTGAGCATGCCCTGGCGAAAGGTCGCTGCATGCGAGCGCTGCCGGACATCCGGATGCAGGCCGGACGAAGCTTCGCCGCGCAGCAAAGAGATGCCGATCCAGGCGATGTAGAGCGCGCCGGCGAACAGGAGCGCATGGAATGCGCCGGGGATCAGTGTCAGCAAGACGCTGATGCCCATCGCCGTCATCGCCACATGGCAGATGCCGCCGGCGATGATGCCGGCCACGGCGGCGAGTCCGCGGCGACGGCCACCGGCCAGCGCACTGCCCAGCACGAAAGCCATGTCGAGGCCGGGCAGCACGACGATGCCGAAGACCAGCGCGAAGAACAGCCACAGCTGCCCGTAGTGGATCATGGCGATGCCTCGCCGCTGGCATCGGACAGCCAGCGCAGGCGCGAACGCGGGGTCGGATCCATCACCACGCGCTCCGGTGCGCCGCGCAACAGCCCCGATGTCGTGAGTGCATGTTCGGCAGCGTCCAGCAGCGGGGCAAGTCGCGAGTCCAGCGTGGCGTCGTCCTTGACCACGCCCAGCCAGACCAGGAACGGTCCGTCCGCCCTGATCGGCAGCTGCGGAAAGTTGTTCGGCACATCCAGCGATACCAGCACCCCGGCCGGATGCACGCCGGCGATACGGTAGTGCGCAAACGCGGTTTGCGCCTGCTCCGCAAAGCCTTCTTCACTGCCTTTGCGAACGGCGAAGATCTGCGCCACCACCACGCCATGCGCACCGTCTTCCTCGACGACCGGGTCCACCGCCGGCAGCACGGGGATGCCGGATGGCGGCTGCAGCGGGTGCAGCAGCATCACGTTGTCGCTGTCGGGCAGGATCGTGTTCACCTTGGTCCGGTGTTCCTTCCACAGCGGGCCGTAGTAGAACGCGGCATTTACGATCGGGCGGGCGTTGATGTCCTTGAAGCCGCGCAGCCAGGTGAAGCGGTCGGGATCGCCGCGCTCCGTGAACTGCCCGAACACCATCGCGCCCAGTTGTTCGAAAGCCTCCGGGAACCAGGTATCGAAGTATTTGACGAAGTTCGCCCGCTCGCCGCTGCTGGTGGTGTAGCGACGGAACTCGACGATCTGGAAATCCTGCAGGTGCTGCACGCTTTCCATGGTGGTCTCCCGATGGGTGGTGGTCGGTGCCGCACGCGCGGCCCCGAGTGAGGCCAGTGCGACGATGGCGGGCGGGAGCAGGAGTCGTTCGATGTGTTTCATGGAGGGCGCCTCGCGCCGGATGGGCCAGCGGGACGATAGGGCTTGAACAGGACAGGAACGGTCCTGATTTGCCGATAGAATCGCTGCCATGTCCAAGCCCACTACCCGCGTGCTGGCCGTGCTGGATCTACTGCAGACCCATGGCCGCCTGAGCGGCGCGGAGCTGGCGCGCCGGGTCGGCGTGGATGTGCGCACGCTGCGCCGCTACATCGTGATGCTGGAGGATCTCGGCATCCCGATCACCACCGAACGCGGGCGCTACGGCGCCTACATGCTGGTGGCCGGATTCAAGCTGCCGCCGATGATGTTCACCAACGACGAAGCGGTGGCGCTGTCGGTGGGCATGGTGGCGGCGCGCGGGCTGGGCCTGGCCGAGGCGGCGCCGGCGGTGGCCAGCGTGCAGGCCAAGCTGGCCCGAGTCATGCCGGACAGCTTGAAGCGTCATGTGCGCGCGATCGCCGAGACGGTGAAGGTCGATCTGCAGCACAGCGCGAACGCGCCCGGCAGCAATGCGGCGCTGATCGCGCTGACCACGGCGGCCCAGGCGCAGCAGCGCGTGCGCCTGGGCTACGACTCGGCGCGGGGCGAGCATACCGAGCGCGACTTCGATCCGTTCGGGTTGGTCTACCGGGCGGGCGGCTGGTACGCGGTCGGCATGTGCCACCTGCGCAGCGGCTTGCGCTCGTTCCGGCTGGATCGGGTCGCCGATGTGCATCCGCTCGAACAGTTCTTCAGCCGGCCGGCCGGTTTCGATGCGCTGGAGCAACTGGTGCGCGGCATCGCCACGATGCCGCATGCGCATGACATCGAGGTGCTGCTGCGGACCGATCTGCCGACGGCGCGCCGTGCGTTTTCGCTGGCGTTCGGCGTGCTGGAGCCGATGGACGGCGGCGTGCTGCTGCGCACCGGCGCCGATGATCTGGCCTGGTTCGCGGTTCAGCTTGCCGGGCTGCGGTTCGACTTCGAGATACGCACGCCGGCCGCATTGCGGGTCGAGCTCGGTCGATGCGCCAAACGATTGCAGGCGCTGGCCGACAAGGCGCCAGGCTGATCACGTCCCCGCATCATCAGGGTGCATCAGGGCACCGCATGTCCCTTGCTGGCCGTCCAGATCGCATACCAGTCCTGCGCGTCGATCTGCACGTCGAGCGCGGCGACCGCCTCGCGCAGACCCTCGATGCGGCCGGTGCCGGTGATCGGGTGCGGGCGTGAGGGGTGGCGCAGGATCCACGCGTAGGCCAGGGTGGCCAGGCTGATGCCGCAACGCGCGGCGATCGCGGTCATTGCCTCGCGCACCCGCAGGGCTTGCGCATCGCCGCCGGTGAACAGTCGGCCACCGCCCAGCGGCGACCAGATCATCGGGCGCACGCCCAGCTGCTGGCACTGGTCCAGCGTGCCGTCGTCCAGCGCGTGCAGCGCCAGCGGCGACAGCTCGAGCTGGTTGGTCAGCAGTGGATGGTGCCGGTGCAGCAGGGCGAACTGGCCGGTGCCGTGGTTGGATACGCCCCAGTGCGCCACCTTGCCTTCGCGGGTGAGCGCGGCGAAGGTCTGCGCCAGCGCGGCGGCATCCATCAGGTAGTCGGGTCGGTGGATCAGCACCAGGTCCAACTGTTCGGTACGCAGGTTCAGCAGCGACTGCTCCACCTGCGCACGCACGTAGGCCGCCGTGGTGTCGTAGTGCTTCACTTGCACCGCCCGCTGCGCCGAGCGCAGGCGGATCCCGCACTTGGTCACCAGCTGCATGCGCGAGCGCAATGCGGGCGCCGCCTTCAGTGCCTCGCCGAACAGCGTCTCGGCACGATGGTCGCCGTAGATGTCCGCATGGTCGAAGCTGGCGATGCCCAGCTCCAGCGCCTGTTCGATCCAGCGCACGCGGGCCGGCACATCCAGATGCCAGTCGGCGATCCGCCACAGGCCGGCGACGATGGGCGAGAGTTCGAGGCGCGTGGGGGTGTTGCGGTCCGGCATGGCGTGTCCGCTGAACGGGAAAAGGTGATGGTAGTCAATCCGGCCGCGGCTGGCGCGGTGCGGTGGCGCTCAAACCAGCTTCGTGCGCCGCCACCACGGCGTGACTTTTTCCTCGCGCACCAGGGTGAACAGCCCGGCGCCGAGGATCAGCGCGATGCCGATCAGCATCGGCCAGTCCAGGCGGTCGCCGAACAGCCAGTAGCCGAAGCCGATCGCCCACAGCATCTGGCTGTACTGGGTGGGGGCGACGCGATTGGCGGGTGCGCGCAGGGTGGCCAGCATCAGCAGCACGCTGGCCAGGGCGGCGAGCAGGCCGTAGCCGGCGAGCAGCCCCCATTGCCGCGGATCCGGCCACGTGAAATGCGAGAGCATCAGCAACCCGCCCAGCAGCAGCGGACCGATCACGCCGGCGCCGTAAAGGCTGATGCGCTTCTCGTGCGGTCCGGCCCGGCGCATCGCGACCACCGAGATGGCGCCGGACAGGCCGCAGACGATCGCCGCCAGGTGGCCGATGCCGAGCACGCGAAAACCCGGGCGCAGCACCACCAGCACGCCGAGAAAGCCGACGAACACGGCCGACCAGCGGCGCCAGCCGACGTGCTCCTTGAGCAGCAGCACCGACAGCAGCGTGACGAAGATCGGCATCAAGAAGATCAGCGCGAAGGTCTCGGCCATCGGCAGCGCGGTAAAGGCGATCACCGCGGCGATGCTGCCGATCGCGCCGGTGATCGCACGCGTCCACCACAGGCCCGGGTGGTGGGCGACCATCACGTCGCGCCAGCGGTGGTCCCTGCCCTTGATGAAGGGCAGCGCGGCAAGGCCGAGCGCGGCGCCGAAGAACACCGCCTCGTACGCCGGCAACGAGCCGCGCAGCGACTTCACGAAGGCATCGCTGATCGAATAGGCCGCGAAGCAGGCAAAGCCCAGGAGCACACCTTTGCGCATGGAGGATTCCGGCACGGAAGCTTGGAGGTACGGCAGGCTATCGTCCCACGTTCGAGGGACGAGTT
>JAGWNA010000064.1 GCA_028871555.1 Lysobacteraceae bacterium | reverse complement strand
CTGCAGCGCTACCTGTCCGAGTTCTGCTACCGCTTCAACCGACGCTTCGACTTGGCGGTACTGGTGCCACGTCTCATCGTTGCGGCGGCGCGCACGCCGCCGCTGACTTACCGGCTTGCAACCTTGGATGCGTGAGGTGGGGAATCAGGAGTGAACTTGACCCCGTTCCTTGCCGCCAGGCGCGCTGTTGCCGGGTGTGCTGTCGAATTTCGTCGAGGGATTTTTTTGCCACCTGTTGGTGCACCAAGGCGCGGTAGGCGGCTTGGCGCGCGGCAGGTGCAGTTTTTGGTCATGGGCTTGGTGTCGAATCCGCCGACATCTACTGAGCCCAAAGCACACAGATGCGAACACTTCTGTCCCGCGCCATCAAGCTGATCTTCCCGCTGGACGATTCGTTTGCCAACTCAATCGTCGACGCCGGACCAGCAGTCAGTGCCAGCGAAGTCGGTAATGGTTGTGGCAGCAGAGAATCAATGATGTGCTTGACGTGCAATGCGCGTGATTGCGCAAGTCCTGCATTAGATCCGAATGTACGTTCTGTCTGTGCTGAAAGCGGTTGAATGTCGACCGAACCTATAAATAGCAGCGCCGCAGGACGCCGTCCATGTTGGCGCTGGTAGAGACTTGCCATTACTCGTTTTGCTTCGGTTCCTATCGTCCCCGATTCCAGCGAGTCGCTTCTGCCTGAGCGGAAGGAAGTGATGACCCAGTCAGGTTTGCACTCAAGAGCGGTGTACGCGCCAGGTCGGACAGTCAGAGTTATCTGTGTTTCCGATGACGACCCCTTCGGGATCTGCATATCGATGCGAAATAGGGAGCCGACCAGCTTATCAAACAGCGTGCCTTTGACGGAGGGCAGTAGCGACAAACTGAGCGGTGCACAGAGGGCGACCGCTACGACAGCCCTCTTTGCTAAGACGGAATTGATCGGCAAGGCTCGGCACACCCAGGAAAGCACTAGGCCGATCAGCAAAAGGAGGAGGAGAGTGACGGAGCTCTGCAGGAATCCAGAGGGGGGGGCAGCATGTTGGCGTATGGCTTCTAGACTCGAGAGGATCTGGTGGTGACGCGCGGTTTGCAGACTACTAGGAGGGATGCGCTCTTCTAAGAGCTGCAGAACCGCAGCGACATTGGCATCTTGCCTGATGTCACTCCGTTCATGGAGAAACATGAGAGTAATCACCAGCGCGACGAGTGCGAGTGCCAGTGCGGCAGTGATCGACGTGAAGGAGTGAGCGAAGCTTCGAAGTTGCCTAATCGCTGACTGCAATGCGCGACCTCTGGAAGGATGGCGTACCAATTCCATCCAAAATATTTTAAGTATTTCGTCTACTTCGCCGCGAGTCTTTTTCGCTCTGTATAACGCACGCGCCACGAGGCATAGCGCAGCCACCACCAGAGCAAGGGTGAGACCTAAGAGGAGTAGGCGGTAGATATTCATTGGCAATGCGCACCCATTCCTGAACCTGACCATTAGGGAAACTCTCATCTTACATTGCGAAACCGAACAGAGTCAGGCTCACTTACAGCCGTTTGAATTGTCGCGGGAAGAGCAACAGCCGCTGGCCGACCCGACATTCTTTGCGCGATATTTCATCGAGCTGGGTGCGCTGACTTGGCCCAATGGGTTTGACCTGAGTGCTGAGTCGCTGCGGCGCAGGTTGGAGGATATGGGCGGATTGGGGCAGGACGCGGAGGCCGCTTAACCGAACAAGGTCAGGTTCACTTACAGTGGTTTGAATTTGGGTGAGGCGGGCGATGCGCGGGCCTTGCGCCGGCGAAGCGTTGGGTCCTGGCTTCGACCATGGCGCGGAAATCATCGCGCCCCAGAGCCTGTTGTTGATGCAGGTAGGTTCGGATGGCTTTCATGCCGTCGGTCGGACAGGGTTTCGTGTAGCAGCTGGCGGTAGGCTTCGTCGCGCTCTTGCGGTGTGGCGGCGAGCGCGGTGTATTGCGGATGCGGCGAGAGAATGGCCTCTTGGCGAAGGCCGCAATGACTGGCGCAGCTCGACCACGGATAGGCCGCCGGAACGTCCGTTGGTGCATGAAGCGCTGCCTTTTCGCATGCGAGCCCGCCAGGTGGTGGCGTGAGCGCTGCTTTTCGGCCGAAACAGGGGGCAGAGGAGGAACCTTAGTGTCACTGTGCTGCAGGCGGCAGGTCGGGTCTGTCGGCGGGTACGCCCGTCGCCGGTTGGCGTGGGCTTAATTGGCCACGTCCCTTTTCCCGGTCAGCAGTTCGGGGTCAACCAGATCCCGGAGAGGCACTTTGATGGTCTCGGCCAGCAGGCCCATGTTGTCGATGGAAATATTGCGCACCCCGCGCTCCACTTCCGAGATGTAGGTGCGGCTCAGGCCTGCCTGAAGGGCCAGGGCTTCCTGGGAAATATCCCTGAGGCGCCTGTTTCGACGCAGGTTTTGTGCAAAAACCTCGCGCGCAGACAATGGCTTGGATGCTTTCCGCATGTGTGAAAGCATCCTTTGCCACGGTGTTGTCGGCCACGCATTATAAGTGTATAAAAGGCAACTATAAGTGACATACGGCTACTTATGGTTGCATAAATGACGGGTATGGACGAAATCCTGATTGCGCCTTCGGGTCAGCCCCAGTGGGGCCGCAATCGTTCGATAGGGAGGCATCGATGGAATCGATCGAGGGCAAGAGGAGCGAGAGCGTGCCCGAGTGGCTGTTCACCGAGGAGGTGGAGGAGGATGACGAGGTTCTCACCACGCTGTTCAGCAACCTGCAGGGCCTTGGCGAGGAGGCGGTGGTCGGGGCAGGGCTGGCGCGCTTCAACCCGCTGCGGTTGGCGGCGATCCAGCACGCTGCCGAGCTCAAGATGGGGCAGCGTCTGCATGGCCTTTCGGCACTGCTGCACGTGCTGACCCTGGCCAGGGAGTTTGCCGACAGGCTGCCCAGGCATGTGATCCGCGACGTCACCGCGCATCTGCGGTTGCAGACGCAAGAGCTGGCCTGCTGGCGCGAACTGGCGAAGCAGGCGGCTTATATCCGCGAGAACCCCGACTTTGCGTGTCTCCTTGCGCATCAGTACGTGCAGTGCATCGAGGCCTCGGACGAGTGGCCGAAAGGCTGAAAAACCGGCCTGATCACCCCATTCTCTTTTTCCACCTTTCCCCGCATCTATTCGGTGGGCGCGATACCGCTGTCGAACACGTCGTCCGCGTAGGTATTGATGTGCGCGATGATCGCGTAGCGCTCGTCCTCGGTGAGCCCGTAGTCTTTCAAGGTTTCGAACAGGTGCTGGACGAACGCCTTGAAATGCTCGGGCCTGATGTGCAGCCCCTGGTGGGCGTGATGCATGGTGCGCCCGCCGTAGGTGTCGGGTCCGCCCAGCGCAGCGGAGAAGAACTCGGACTGCATGTGCTCCAGCTTGGACAATTCCACGCCCTCGAAATACGGGCGCAGAATCGGGTCGGCAAACACGGACCGATAGAACTGGCCGACCATGCGGCCGACGGCGGGCGCGCCGCCGATGCGCTCGAACAGGCTCGCTTCAGATGCATTCTGGCTCATCGCTGAACTCCCCCTGTGGAAAACCGCTGCGTGCAGTCTGCAGGCAGCGGCCATGATCGGCATTGATCCAGGTCACGCAGGATGCATCGAGGCATCAGGAGGGCACGCGCATATGCTGGCAGCCGGGAAGCCGAAGGCATGGCAGGCGCGGCATGCCGCAGGCTTGATGCCGGATGGCTGGCTGCGCAGTCGGGGAATGGGACCGATGGCAGTAAAGCCATCGCTGGCCACGCCGCTTGATTCCCTCCGTCCCCGAGGTCGGTGCTTCAGTTGCGCAGGCTTACCGTCCGGCTTCTCCAGAGCGCATCCTGGTAGCGGTAGAACGTGCTCAGCGAGGACGGCTTGTCGGCCTGCCGGGCCGTCGCCAGGGTCAGCATGTCCAGGATCTCGAAACGATGGACGAAGCGCCCGTTGACCCGGGCCTCGCGCGCCGCGAGCATCAGGCGGCCGCCGGGTACCCAGCCGGCGAATTCGATGTAGCCGAGCCGCGGATCGTCGTCCGCCGGCGGCAACACGTCGATCACCCACCGCTTGCCGACCACGTGGAACAGCCACAGCTCGCGCCAGCTGGCCATCGGTTGCACGGCCAGCGCCAGCGCGGTGCCGCCGGCGTTGGCGCGCGCCGAGCTGGCCCACACCGTGCCGTAGGTGCAGCGCTGCGCCAGCGGCGCCCTGGCGCCGTGCTTGCGGTCCAGCAGTTGGATGCAGGTTTCGCCGGGGCGGCCAGCCGCGATGGCGATGTGCAGGCCCGCACCTGCCGCGAGCACCGGCTGCGCCGCCCAGCGCGAGGCGCCGACGCGTATCGCCGCGTCGTTGTACTGCGCGCGGTCGCTTTCGACCAGCGCACGGGTGTCGACCGCCGCCAGTTCGTCGATGGATCGTGACGCGGCCTGCTGCGCGGGTTGCCGGCTGCGCGTGCGCTCGAAGGCGATCGCCGACCATACCGACGCCGTACGCATGTGCAGGCGGTTCTGCACGTAGCGGGGCAGGCCCGCATGCGGCACGCGGTCGAGCAGATCGGCACGCCAGGTATCGAACGCGGCGCGCTGGACCGGTGTCAGGCCCGGATCGACGCAGGCCGGATCGGTCAGGGCCAGCGCGGCGGTGGCCTTCTGCATGGCAGTGGCGTCAAGCGCCATGACGCGGCGGAAGGCGTCGCCGTCGTAACACAGCCGCACGCCATCGTCGCGGGCGATGCTGTGGATCGCGACGCCGTAGTCGGCCACCACTTCCAGTTGCCCGGACAGGGCCTGCTCCAGGGATTTGTCGTGATTGGTCGTGGCGCGCCGGGCCAGGCGCTCGGCCATCACGCCGAGCGCGTCGAACGGCTCGGCATCGATGGCGTTGCCCGGCGCGGCCTTCAGGTAGGCCGCCGTGTACGCGATGCCCAGCGCCTCGCTGCCCGGCATGTCGCGCAGGAAGCGCACCACGGCCAGCAGCTGGGGCGCATCGCCCGGCTGCATCGAGACGATGCGCACCCGGTCGGCGCGGACGAAGCCGGCGCGCTCGATGCGATGGTCGTAGACCTGCAGGTAGTCCAGCGCGCGCCCGCGCACCTCCAGGTTCTCGCCCTGCCACAGCACCGCCTGCGGGGCCGCCGAGTGGCGCGCCTGGGCACGCAGTGCGGTGCCGTCCCGGGTGACGATGGCCAGCGGGTTGGCGGGCGGCGCGGCGGGCACGGCGGCATGCGCCGCGCCGATGCCCAGCAGCAGGGCAAGCCACAGCCGCGCCTTCATGGCGCGTTCCCGGAGGCGGCGCCCGCCGTCGGGGCCTTGTGCGCGCCGTCGATCAGGGCCTGGCCGATGAAGCCGCCCGCGGCCGGCGGCGGCGCGATGATCACCGAGATCTTGTCGGACAGCTTGTCGGCCAGGGTCTTCTGGATCAGCAGCGGGTGCTGGTCGATCAGGGCGCCGTCGCGTGCGAGCTGTTCGCTGTCGACCTTGCCCAGCGCCTCCACCCGGTAGGCGTCCGCATCGGCGAGCTTGCGGCGCGAGTCGGCCTCGCCGGCGGCCTCGATGCGCCGTGCCTCGGCGGCGCCCTTGGCGTTCTGGATGAGGGCGGCACTCTGCGCCTGCGCTTCCAGCTCGCGCTGCTCGATCTGCTTGCGCTTGAACGGCAGCACGTGCTTCATCGCCTCTTCCTGTCCCTTGGCGGCAATCACCTGTTCATCGGCTGCCGCCTCGGCGGCGGTATCGCGCCGTGCCTTGTCGGCTTCGGCCTGCAGCTTCGATTCCTGCACCTGCTTCTCCTTCAGCTGCAGCGTGTACTGCATCTGCTGGGTTTCCAGCTCGGTGGCCAGCACCTTGTTCATGCCCTCGCGATAATCCGGCGGCAGATCGACGTTGCCCATCATCACGTTGCGCAGGACGATGCCGTCGGACGCCAGCATCGGTTTGAGCTCGTCCTCGATCACGGTCTGGATTTCCTGCCGCCTGGTCGAGAAGATCTCGCGCACGGTGTAGCGCGTGAACACCTTGTAGATCACGCCCTGGACCAGCGGCTCGACCAGGTCGTGGCCGACATCCGCGGGCAGGAATTTCGCGACCTTGGGCAGTTTCTTCGTGTCCACCGCGTAGCGGATCGCCAGTTCGACGCCGATCGACAGGCCTTCCGACGACTGGAATGGCGCCGGGCCATCGGCCTTGGCGCTGCGGGTGGGGCGATAGATCTGGTCCTGCAGCGGAAACCTGCGCAGGCTTTGCATGCCGGGGATCAGCAGGCACGGGCCTTCGCCCACCTCGCTCACCGAGCCGGTCCACTCGTTCGTGCGGATGCCGACCTGCTGCGGCCCGACGGTTTCGATGGGCGGATGCCGGTACAGCCCGTAACCGCCCAGCACGATGATTGCCAACGCCAGCATCTTGCGATTGAGCACGCGCGTCGCTGCCTTCCTGAGCTTGTACGAATTGTCCGTCATGATGCCGCCCCCTTGCTGCATTGTTTCGGTTGGTCGAATCCGTCCCGTTCGCGGGGCCGGAGCATGGCCGCCGATGGCCCGGGGCGGTGGATGCCTGCGGGCCGGTGGCTCGTGCCAAGTAGGCCGCACGGCGAGGCGGCGGGCGTGCCGAAGATGCGACAGGCTGCCGATCAGATGTGGCAACTTGCAGGCAAGCGGAAACGGGTCAAGGGCGGAGTCGGGTTCACCTGCTGCGAGGAGGGGGGCATGCGGGGGCGATGCGCGGGTCGGCCGTGGCGCGCAGCAGCGGCCAGGGCCGAGGGCGCGGCGGGAACCGGACCTGGCGCTGTCCTCGTCCCGATTCTATTTTCGCACCGCGAGCACCCCATCGAGCGCCAGCTGCGTCTTGAAGCCGGCCTGCTCCAGCCGCTTGGCCACCTCGCGCGGCACGTCGCGGCCGCTGGTGAGCTTGTTCGGGCTGCCGGTGTAGTGGAACAGGCGTCCGCCGCGGCGCAGTACGCGCGCCAGCTGCCCGTAGAACGCCTGCGAGTACAGCTCGCCGGCGATGCCGAAGCGCGGCGGGTCGTGCAGCAGCGCGTCCATCGAGGCGTCGGCAAGCTGCGCGATCGCCTGCGACACGTCGGCATGGCTGAGCTTGAGGCGGCCGCCGCTCGCCGGCGCGTCCGGATCGGGCGACCACGGGTTGAGCGTGCGCAGCCACAGCACGTCGGCGTTCTTTTCGAACGAGTCGATGCGGGCCACGCCGGCCTCCAGGCAGCACGCCGCGAAGTAGCCCAGGCCGCCGCAGGTATCGAGTACCAGCTTGCCGCGCGGCTCGATCAATGCCACCTTGCGGCGCGCATCCTCGAAGGGCGACACCTTCGCGGTGGGCAGCATCTTGATGCCGTCGATCTCGAAGGTGGGCGCGCCCCATTCGGTGGGCACCAGCTTGATCAGCGCGCCGCCATAGCGCGCCGCCGGCGCGAACTCCTCGCCGTCCCAGTAGTGGATCGTGCGGTCCTTCAGCGCGGGCGGATACGGATAGCGCCGGTCCCGCCACTGCCAGGCGTCCGTCAGCAGCAGCGCGTTGCCGCGGGAGACACCCAGGTCCAGCGAGCCGGTCCATTCGCCCGCACCGGCATCGCGTGCGGCCTGCAATGCCTGGACGATGGGGCGCGTGAGCAGGGGGCCGGAATAATGCGACACGGCGGACAACCTCCCGGCACAGCGGCAGCTGGCCGCAATGCGACGAAAGGGTGGCATCGTAACCCACGGACGCCTTGCCGACTTCGATGCGGGTCGGGTCCGCGCCGTTGCTGAAAGGCTGTCGGAGCCAGCCTGGGCGAGCGCCCGCCGGAATCGACGAAGGGTCAAAGATTCCTGCCGCCCACGCTCCAGCGAGTGGCGTGCGTGGCCGGGCCTGGATGCGGTCCGCCCAGCCGTGACCGTCCCGATTTTCGAGGGTATGATCGAACGGACGATGCCTGCGGCGGCTGCCGTGCGGTGATGAGGCCAACCGAAGGAGACACTCTCGATGAAGATGGCAACTTGTCTGCGGATGGGGATGCTGGCGGGCCTGGTCGCGATCGCCGGCATGCCGGCGCAGGCCGCCGATGCGCTGGTGGGCAACGCCGGCGCCGGCGAGTCCCAGGTGGCCTCGGTGTGCGCCGCCTGCCATGGCGCCGACGGCAACTCGACGGACCCGCAGTATCCCAAGCTGGCCGGCCAGCATGCGAACTACATCGCGTACCAGCTGGAATCCTTCCAGAGCGGCCAGCGTGCCAACTCGATCATGTCGGGCATGTCGTCGATGCTGTCCCGGCAGGGCATTGCCGACGTGGCTGCCTACCTGTCGCAGCAGAAGACTTCGCCGGGGCCGGCCGACGAGTATCAGCCTGCGCTGGGCAAATCGATCTACGACAATGGCATCCCATCGGCGGGGCTGCCTGCGTGCATTTCCTGCCATGGCCCGAAAGGGCTGGGCGACAATGCCAAGATGTATCCGCGCATCGGCGGGCAGCACGCGCAGTACGTGGTGCAGGTGCTGACCGGCTGGCACAACGGCAAACCCTGGGGCGACAGCCCGCACGCCAAGCTGGTGGTCGAGGTGGCGAAGAAGCTGACCATCGAGCAGATCAACGCGGTCGCGTCCTACGTGCAGGGCCTGAACGCGACCAGGTAGCTCGGCTGCCCGCGGCCGCGGACGAAGACCGGCGGGGCGCCGGCCGGCGCGGGTGGAGTCCCGTGGCTGCTTTGGATAAGCTGCGAGCCTGCCCATGCGTCGCCCGTGGCGATGGTCGTCGCGCCATCCTGTGAAGAGTCGATGATTCCGATGCGATTGCCCGCCGAGTTGCCGCCCCGTTGCGTGCGCAGCCGTGATGCAAGCCGCGGTGCGGCCCGCGGAGCGGCCGCATGAGCGTGGACAGGGAAGCGGGGCATGCGCCGATGGGGCCTGCGGACCCGGTGCTCGTGGTGCGCGCCCTGGACAAGACCTACGCCTCGGGCTTCCACGCGCTGAAGAACATCGACCTCACGGTTCGCCGCGGCGAGATCTTCGCGCTGCTCGGACCCAACGGCGCCGGCAAGACCACGCTGATCAGCATCATCTGCGGCATCGTCAATCCCGGCGGCGGCTCGATCGAGGTCGACGGCCACGACGTGGTGCGCGACTTCCGCACCACGCGCTCGATCATCGGCCTGGTGCCGCAGGAGCTGACCACCGACGCCTTCGAAACGGTGTGGAACACGGTCAGCTTCAGCCGCGGGCTGTTCGGCAAGCCGGCGAACCCCGCGCACATCGAGCAGGTGCTGAAGGATCTGTCGCTGTGGGACAAGCGCAACAACCGGATCCTGACCCTGTCCGGCGGCATGAAGCGGCGCGTGATGATCGCCAAGGCGCTTTCGCACGAGCCGCGCGTGCTGTTTCTGGACGAGCCCACCGCCGGCGTGGACGTGGAACTGCGCCGCGACATGTGGGCGATGGTGCGCCGGCTGCGCGCCGGCGGCGTCACCATCATCCTGACCACGCACTACATCGACGAGGCCGAGGAGATGGCCGACCGCGTGGGCGTGATCAACAAGGGCGAGCTGATCCTGGTGGAGGACAAGGCGGTGCTGATGCACAAGCTCGGCAAGAAACAGCTGACCCTGCAGCTGCAGCAGCCGCTGGACGCGCTGCCCGGCGCGCTGGCCGCCTATGCGCTGGAGCTGGGCGCGAACGGCACCGAGCTCACCTACACCTACGACACCCAGGCGCAGCGCACCGGCATCACCTCGCTGCTGCGCGACCTGGGCCAGGCCGGCATCGGTTTCAGGGATCTGAGCACGCGGCAGAATTCGCTGGAGCAGATCTTCGTCGACCTGGTGAGGAAGGGCGCATGAATCTCTACGCGGTCCGCGCGATCTACCGTTTCGAGATGGCGCGCACCTGGCGCACGCTGATGCAGAGCGTGGCCTCGCCGGTGCTGTCGACCTCGCTGTACTTCGTGGTGTTCGGATCGGCGATCGGTTCGCGCATCACCAGCGTGGAAGGCATCAGCTACGGCGCCTTCATCATCCCCGGCCTGATCATGCTGTCGCTGCTGACGCAGAGCATCTCCAACGCCTCGTTCGGCATCTACTTCCCGAAGTTCGTGGGCACCATCTACGAGGTGCATTCGGCGCCGCTGTCCTATATCGAGATCGTGATGGGCTACGTCGGTGCGGCGGCGTCCAAGTCGGTGCTGGTCGGGCTGATCATCCTGGCCACCGCGCGGCTGTTCGTCGACTATCACATCGTCCATCCGCTGTGGATGCTGGCGTTCCTGCTGCTGACCGCGGTCACCTTCAGCCTGTTCGGTTTCATCATCGGGATATGGGCGGACAACTTCGAGAAACTGCAGGTGATCCCGCTGCTGGTGATCACGCCGCTGACCTTTCTCGGCGGCAGTTTCTACTCGATCCACATGCTGCCGCCGCTGTGGCAGAAGGTGACGCTGTTCAATCCGGTGGTGTACCTGATCAGCGGTTTCCGCTGGAGCTTCTACGGCCTGGCGGACGTGAGCGTGGGCATCAGCCTTGCCGCGACGCTCGGGTTCCTGGCGGCCTGTCTGGCGGTGGTGTGGTGGATCTTCCGCACCGGCTGGCGGCTGAAGGCGTGAAGCGGCGGCGAGCGGGGGCGGAGGCAGGGGGCGTCAATCGCGATCGGGTGCGCCGAGCGGGAAGTAGCTGCGATACGGCCGCGCCTCGTCGACCGCGCGCGCGAAGGACGGGCGCGCCAGCAACCGCTGCCGATAGGCGATGACGTTCGCGAACGACGGGTCGATGCGATGCGTCCAGTCGGCGTAGAACAGGAACGGCGCGGCGCCGCAATCGGCCAGGCTGAAACCGTCGCCGGCCGCCCATTCGCGGCCGGCCATGTGCCGGTCGAGCCAGGCGTAGGCGGTGTCGAGCATCGCCCGCGCCGCGGTCACGCCATGCGCGTCGCGCAACGTTTCCGGACGCAGGCGGTCGGCCACCACCTTCTGTTGCGGCGTGGAGACGTAGTTGTCGAAGAAGCGGTCCAGCATCCGCACTTCCAGCGCGGCCTCCGGGTCCGCGGGGATCAACCGCAGCGGGCCGGGGCGGTACAGGTCCAGGTACTCGACGATGCAGCTGGCCTCGAGCACCGTGCGGCTGCGGTCGACCAGCACCGGGAAGCGCTGCATCGGCCACAGCGCGGCCAGCTCGGCCTTGGCGCCGGCATCCTCGAGCGTCCGGTAGTCGAACGGCGTGTCGTTCTCGTACAGCGCAACCAGAACCTTCTGGCAGTACGAGGAAAAGGGGTGGGCGTAGAGCTTGGGAGGTGTCGTCGGCATCGGCGGGTTCTCGCAGGTCAGGGTCTCTCATCCACGACGAACGGGGCGGCACGGAATCGACAGCGGGAGAGCGGCGCCGGGACGATTCACGGATCATGTTCACGTGGACCTTGAAACCGCCCAATCAGAGCCGCTTTGTCCGGTCGAGCAATGATCCGGCACAGACGGCCTTCCAGGCGAGGACGATGGCCGCGGATCTCGACATCAGGCCGAACTTCCGATTTCGCCGGTCGCGTTGCGTGAGGACCTTCGATCGGATGCGACGGGCGACGCCGGCACGGAAAGGGCTGACGGACATGGATGCGCTCGACCGGCGCTCGCAGGGTTTCGCCGCTGCGTGAGGCTCGTGCGCTGCATGTGCGCAACGGATGCGTGGAAGTTGCCCCGTGCGGCACCCATCCCTGCGCCCATCACTGGTTCGGGAAGCGGGGCTGGCGGCAGCCGCTGGCCGGGTCGATCGATGAAAGCGTCCGGAAAATCGAGGAGCCGGCTCGTGGCCTCGACCTCTTCGTGTCCCCTGCACGGATCGTGCACGCCCATGCGGCGAACATGTGCGGGTGATGGCCCATGGCGGTGTTCGGGCAGGCAGGAGGCATAGGGCATGATTCGGCGACGGCTGCATGGGGTTCGGCACGTGGGCGGCGTCATGGTTCTGGCCTGCATGGCGCTTGCCGGCGGCACTGCCCGGGCGCAGCAGTCGCCGGCACTGGATCGCGTGAGCATCTGGCTGGGCGGCTACTACGCGCACGCCGACACCCTGATCGGCGCCCGCGACAATGGCGGGCCGGCCGGCGGCAACGTCGACCTGGAAAACGATCTTGGCTTCGGCAACCACAAGACCATTCCCCGCGTGCGCTTCGACGTGCTGCTCGGCGACAGCCAGGGCCTTTCGCTGGACTACTACGGCGTCAGCCGTTCCGGCAGCAGGAACCTGGTTCGCGACATCAGTTACGGCGGCAGCAATTTCAGCACTGCCCAGACGGTGCGCGGCAGGCTCGATCTGGATGTCGGCAGCATCGCCGATCGCTGGTGGTTCGGTCGCGGCAACGACGTCTTCGGCCTGGGCCTGGGCGCGGCCTATTACCGGTTGCGTGCAAGCATCAGCAGCGAGGCAGCGGTCAACGGGGTGCCGGTTGCCCCGGCTGCAAGCGCCACCCACGTCGACGCCTGGGCGCCGATGCTGCAGCTTGGCTGGCGGCATGCGTTCAGCGACCGCT
Organism: Lysobacteraceae bacterium; assembly: GCA_028871555.1. Taxonomy (GTDB): domain Bacteria; phylum Pseudomonadota; class Gammaproteobacteria; order Xanthomonadales; family Rhodanobacteraceae; genus Rhodanobacter. Next base: position 4,946 of record JAGWNA010000064.1, on the reverse strand, counting down.
GGCGCATGTACTTCGATGCATCGGGAGTGAAGAAGAACGGCGGACGGCTGAGCGGGCACATCTACAACGCCGCGCTGGGCACCGAATGGTTTGCGCGGGCCAACCTCGGCATGGGTGCCGAGTACGGCTATACGCGAATCGTGCTTCACCAGCACCGCGATGCCTACGACGCCGATCTCGACATGAAGTTTCACGGGCCGTCGCTGTTCCTTCGGATGCGCTTCTGATTCCGGGAGCCTGCCGATGGAAGATGCACCCCCGGGCCATCCGGCGCTTGGGGGAGCTTCACGGCGACGGCTTCAACGTCTGCCGGGTCGCGCGGGTGCAATCAGCCGGTGCGCATGAACGCAGGCTGGCCGAAGAGTCACGTCGGCCGATTATCGGGGGGCCACTTGATGATCGGCGGCGGGTTCGTGACCCGGGTGCCCGGCGGGGTGACCTCGGTGATCCCGGCATCGTCGAGATCGTGGTGCATGCCGTTTTCCGGCTCCGGTCCCTGCAGGCGGATGCGCAGGGCCAGGTCGGTCTGCGAGTCCGCATGCTCGATCGCTTCGGCGTAGCTGATCCGGCCGGCGGCATACAGGCGGTAGATGGTTTCGTCGAAGGTAAGCATGCCGTGGTCGAGGCTCTGCTTCATGGCCTCCTTGATCGAGGAGATCTCGCCTTTCTGGATCAGGTCGGCCATGTAGGGCGTGGACAGCAGGATCTCCACCGCGGGCACGCGCTTGCCGTCGATGCCGCGCAGCAGACGCTGGGACACCACGGCCTTGAGGTTGAGCGACAGATCGATCAGCAACTGGCGGTGCGCCGAATCGGGGAAGAAGTTGATGATGCGGTCCAGCGTCTGGTTGGCGTTGTTGGCATGCAGCGTGGACAGGCACAGGTGTCCGGTCTCGGCGTAGGCGATGGCCGCCTGCATCGTCTCGCGGTCGCGGATCTCGCCGATCATGATCACGTCGGGCGCCTCGCGCATCGCGTTCTTCAGCGCGTTGGCGTAGCTGATCGTGTCCAGCCCGACCTCGCGCTGGTCGACCATCGACTGCTTGTGCTCGTGCAGGTATTCGATCGGCTCCTCCACGGTGAGGATATGCCCGGTCTGGTGCGTGTTGCGGTAGTCGATCATCGAGGCCAGCGTGGTGGATTTGCCCGAGCCGGTGGAACCCACCACCAGGATCAGTCCGCGCGGGGTCATGATCAGGTCGTGCAGGATCGGCGGCAGGTTCAGCGCCGCGATGGAGGGGATGTCGCTGGTGATGTAGCGCACCGCCAGTGCGACATTGCCGCGCTGGCGGTACACGTTGGCGCGAAAGCGGCCGGTACCGGGCAGGCCGATGGCGAGGTTCATTTCCATGGTGGCCTCGAACTCGCCCTGCTGCCTGTCGTTCATCACCGAATAGGCGAGCTCGCGCACCGTTTCGGCGCTCAGCGGCGTCTCGCCCAGGTGCATCGTCACGCCGTCGATCTTCAGGTTCGGCGGCGCTCCGACCGAGAAGAAGATGTCCGAAGCCTTCTTCTGCGCCATCAGGTGCAGGAACTGGGTCAATTCGATGGCCATGCGCAGATCTCCCTTGACTGGCGATCCCATGCTGCAGCCTTGCAGGCAGCCGCATGGCGGATATTGTCATGACAAGGGTCCCGGGATCGTGAACATGCATGGCCGGCAGGCCTTTCCGGTACGGCGTGCCGCGCCGCTGTTACGTCGGCTTGCCGATGGAAGTCGTGGCAGCCGGACCCATCGGCGCGATCCGGATCATCGGGACGATGTCCCGCGCCTGGCAACCGCCGCGGCTTCCATCTGCGATTCCAGCCACGCCACGGACGTCGTGTCCACGGGGACCTCCGGCGCGAGTTCGTCTTTGTCGACCTGGGCGGGTGCCGCCGCCTGCCGTGTCCGCTCCTCCACGAGCCGGGTGCTGGCGTAATCGAGCATGCGGCGAATCACGAAAGACACCATCGTCGCCGAGGTGTCGCAGCCAAGGCGCCTGGCGATGGCCGCGATGGCCTGCTTCTGCGGGGGGCTGTGCTGCTGGCCGGGAGTGCACGCCGCCAGAATGGCCGGATCGTCCAGCGGCACCGCCATGCCGTCATTCAGGCCGATGGCCAGGGTCGCCGGCGTGGCCGGCTGGCTGATGTCGCCGAGATAGATGATGGATCTGACGGCAACCGCGATTTCCATCACTTCGCCGGGCGCTTCGATGATCTTGATCATGAGGGTGTGCCTGCAATGCCTTCGATGGTGGGCTGTGCCGGTGCTGCCCGAACAGAGGCAGGGTGCTCAGCACATTTATCGGCGGGACTGCGGATAACTTAAAGCCGTGGACGTGCATTGCCGGTGCGCAGGGCAGGGTGCATGTCCGGCTGTCTGCGCCTGTCTCTGGATCACATCTCTATCGTCGCGGCATTCCCGCGTTTACGCCCGTCATCCCAGCGAGGCGCTACTCGACAGCGAAGCTGGTCAAGCTGGCTCGTCATCCCAGCGAAAGCTGGGATCCAGTGTCTTTAGCTCGCGCGCGCCCTGCATCAGGCGTCTTCGAGCGAAGAGCGAAGTCGCTGGATTGTTGACGCCGACTTAAAACTGACCCGCCGTGCCGATTCAAAACTGACCCGGGAAGAAGACGGCCACACGAGGTGGCCGCCTGTGGATAACACTACTGTTTGTCGAGCTTGATGACTAGCTTGGCGGTATGGCCTCCGCTTCGATCAGCAAGTCCGGCAGCGCCCTTTTCCTGGCTGACTCGCGCGCCTTGATGCGCAGGCCTGCAGCCTGGCTGCTGTGGCGGTAGCGATGCGATTCGTTGCCGGTGGCGAGGATGTGGCAGTGGTGTGTGAGCCGGTCGAGCAAGGCGGTGGTCATCTTGGCATCGCCAAAGATGCTGGCCCACTCGCCGAAGTCCAGGTTGGTCGTGACGATGACGCTGGTACGCTCGTAGAGCTTGCTCAGCAGGTGGAACAACAAGGCACCACCGCTGGGGCTGAAGGGTAGATAACCCAGCTCGTCGAGGACCACCAGATCCATGCGCATCAAGCTGGCAGCGATGCGGCCGGCCTTGCCCTGAGCCTTCTCCTGTTCTAGCGCATTGACCAGGTCCACCGTCGAGAAGAAGCGCACGCGCTTGCCGTGACGGGTCACGGCGGCATGGCCGATGGCGATGGCCAGATGCGTCTTGCCCGTACCGGGGCCTCCCACCAGGACCACGTTGTGCGCGGCTTCGGTAAAGTCGGCACCAGCCAGTTTCTCGACCAGGACGCGGTCGATCGGCGTGTCTTCAAACTGGAAGCCCGCCAGGTCACGATGTAGAGGGAAGCGCGCCGAGGACAGCTGATGGCGGGTCGAGCGCATGGCACGGTCGGCGTGTTCGGCTTGCACCAGGTGTTCGATCAGCCAACGGCTGCTGTCCAACGGGTGATCCTGTTCGAGCAGTTCGCCCCAGGCGCCGACCATGCCGTACAAGCGCAATGCCTTCAGTTCAAGCAGCAGGTCAGGACGCATGGGTCACCTCCGCCTCGCGCAGACGGTCGTAACGCGCCGTGTCGGCTTCCGGGGTGATGGCCGCACGCAGGTGCGTGGCGATGGCTGCCGGCGTGGCCGGTGCGTTCAAGCGGCCCAGCACGTTGATGACGTGCTCAACGCTGACCCGACCCGGCGGCCCGGCCTCCAGTGCCAGCTCGGCGGCGACCACCACCGCCTCCAGCCCCGCCTGCGGCACCAGCGCGAGCACCTGCGCCATCACGCGGTCGCCGCCGGCTTCGCGCAGCAGGGCGCGGCGCAAGATTTGCAGCGGCGCAGGCAAATCCGCGAACGGCTCACCGTTGCGCAGCGCGCCGGGCTTGCGTTGGATCAGCGGTACGTAGTGCCGCCAGTCGAAGCGCACCTGTCCACTGTTGTTCAGTCGCTCGTGTTCGGCGATCACGGCCTCGTCGAAGACCATGACGACCCGCGCCGGATACACGCGCGCCGACACCCAGCGACCGGCGTACTCGCACGGCACCGAGTAACGGTTCTTCACCACCGCGACCAGACAGGTGCTGCTGACCTTGGCCGCCTTCTCCACGTAACCATCGAACGGCGCCGGCATCGGCATCAGATGGGCCCGCTCGTGCTCCAGCAGTTCGGCCAGCGTGCATGCCCGGTGCTGCGGGTGATGCAGCTCTTCCCACAAGTTGCGGACCTTCGTCGCGAGCCAGGCGTTGAGCTCGGCGAAGGTCGCGAAGCGCTCGCCGGCCGCCTTCTGGAAGATGCGCCGACGCGCATCCTGCACGTTCTTCTCCACGACGCCTTTTTCCCAGCCGGACGCGACGTTGCAAAAATCCGGTTCGACCAGGTAATGTGCACACAGGGCCGCGAAACGCGCATTGACCACGCGTTCCTTGCCGCGCAGCACCTTGTCCACCGCCGTCTTCATGTTGTCGTAGATGCCGCGATGGGCCACGCCGCCCAGGGCCGCGAAACTGCGCGTGTGCGCGTCGAACAGCATCTCGTGGCCTTGACTGGGATAGGCCACCAGCCAGAACGCGCGACTGGCGCACAGCGTCATGTGCGCCACCTGGGCACGGTAGTACACGCCACCGACCACCACGCCTTCCTCGCTCCAATCGAACTGGTAGGCTTCACCCCACTCGAAGGCCAGCGGCACGAAGGCCTTGCGCGCCGACGCCTCGCCGCCTTCGGCACGCCAGGCCCGCACGAAGTCGGTCACCCGCGAATAACAGCCTGCGTAGCCCTGCGCCTTCACATCCTGAAACAAGACCTTCGCCGTGCGCTGCTCGCGCTTGGGACGGCGCGCATCCGCCGCCAATGCTTGCCGCAGGCCATCCGCGTAGGGCGTCAGCTGCGTCGAAATCGCCAAGCGCCGATACTGGCGCTCCTTGACCTCCGGCTCCCGCAGCCATGCCCGCACCGTGTTGCGGGACAGGCTCGTCAGGCGCGCGATCTCGCGCACCGACTT
>JAGWNA010000007.1 GCA_028871555.1 Lysobacteraceae bacterium | reverse complement strand
GAAAACAACCGCGTGCTGGACGCCCTCAAGGAGGCTGAGTCATGTCCCTGAACTGCAGAATTTCCCGCCCCTACACGGCCGGGACCGCGCCCAGGAGATGCCCGTGAGCCGCAAGATCCTCTTTCTCGATCGCGACGGCTGCCTGATCGAGGAGCCGGCCGACGAACAGATCGACAGCTACGAGAAGCTCAACCTGTTGCCTGGCGTGATCGCCGCGCTGCAGCGCTTCGTGGCCGCGGGTTACGAACTGGTGATGGTGACCAACCAGGACGGTCTTGGCACCGACAGTTTTCCCGAGCCGCGCTTCAGCGGTCCGCACGAATTGCTGCTGCGCATCCTGGGTTCGCAGGGCATCGGTTTCCGCGAGGTGCTGATCGATCGCAGCTTTCCGCACGAAGGTCTCGACACCCGCAAGCCGGGCACCGGCATGCTGCGTCACTACCTTGCGGACGACAGCTGGAGCCGCGCCGCCTCGGCGATGATCGGCGATCGCGACACCGATCTGCAGCTGGCCGCCAACCTGGGGGTACGCGGCGTGCGCGTGGGCCCGCAGGGCCTGCACTGGGAAGCGGCGGCACACCAGCTGCTCGACGTGCCGCGCCGCGCGGCGGTGGTGCGCAACACGAAAGAAACCCGCATCAGCGTGGACGTGGACCTCGACCGCGCGGCCGAACCGGACGTGCGCACCGGGCTGGGTTTCTTCGACCACATGTTGGAACAGATCGGCAAGCACGGCGGCTTCGCGCTGACGCTGCGTTGCGACGGCGACACCCGCATCGACGAGCACCACACCATCGAGGACTGCGCGCTGGCGCTGGGCCAGGCGCTGAAGCAGGCGCTGGGCGACAAGCGCGGCATCGGCCGCTACGGCTTCACGCTGCCGATGGACGAGTCGCAGGCCAGTGCCGCGCTCGATCTTTCCGGCCGGCCGTGCTTCGTGTTCGAGGGCGCCTTTGTGCGCGAGCGCGTGGGCGACGTGCCGACCGAACTGGTGCCGCATTTCTTCCGCTCGCTGTGCGAGACGCTGGGTGCGAATCTGCACCTGGCGGTGCGCGGCGACAACGCGCACCACATGGTCGAAGCCTGCTTCAAGGTGGTGGCGCGCACGCTGCGCCAGGCGGTCCGACGTGAAGGCAACGAGCTGCCCAGCACCAAGGGGACGCTGTAATGGCCGTCGTGCTGGTCGATGCCGGCGGCACCAACATCGGCTCGGTGCGCTATGCGCTGCAGCGGCTCGGCGTGGACGCGGCGCTGACCGCCGACCCGGCGCGCATCCGTACGGCCGACAAGGTGATCCTCCCCGGCGTGGGCGCCGCCGGCCCCGGCATGGCGCGACTGTGCGAACTGGGGTTGGTCGAGCTGATGCGCGGGTTGACCCAGCCGGTGCTGGGCGTGTGCCTGGGGATGCAGCTGCTGTGCACGCACTCGCAAGAGGGCGACACCGCGTGTCTGGGGCTGATTCCCGCCCCGGTGGGCCGCCTCGCCGAGGCGCCCGGGCTGCGCATTCCGCACATGGGCTGGAACCGGCTGGCGGCGAAAAAACCGCATCCCCTGCTGGACGGGATGGGCGAGGACGGCTGGGCCTATTTCGTGCACAGCTACGCCGTGCCGGTCGGTGAGTACACGCTGGCCACGGCCGATCATGCCGGCGAGTTTTCGGCGGTGATCGCGCGCGGCAATTTCCATGGCATGCAGTTTCACCCCGAGCGTTCCGCCGCCGTCGGCGCCAGGCTCCTGAAGAATTTTCTCAGCCTATGAACTTCGACATCATTCCCGCGATCGACCTGCGCGAGGGGCGCGTCGTGCGCCTGCGGCAGGGCGATTATGCGCAGCAGACCACCTACGCGTCCGATCCGCGCGAATTGGCCGGGCGCTACATGCGCGCCGGTGCGCGCTGGCTGCATCTGGTCGATCTGGATGGCGCGCGTTCCGGCAATCTCGACAATCTCGCGGTAATCAAGGCCATCGCCGCCGACGGCATGCAGGTCCAGTCCGGCGGCGGCGTGCGTGACGAGGAGGATCTGCGCCGCCTGTTCGATGCCGGCGTGCAGCGCGTGGTGCTGGGCAGCGTGGCGATCCGCGATCCCGGGCAGGTTGCGCGCTGGCTGGCGATCTACGGCAGCGAGCGGATCACGATCGCGCTCGACACGCGCCGCATCGACGGCCGCTGGGCATTGCCCAGCACCGGCTGGACCGAACTGGAGACGCGCACCCTGGACGAGCTGGCGCCCTGGTATGCCGCCCACGGCGCGCGCCACCTGTTGTGCACCGATATCGAGCGTGACGGCATGCTGAGCGGCTTCAACCTGACGCTGTATCGGCATCTCGCCGACAGCGTACCGCAGCTGGCCGTGCAGGCCTCCGGTGGTGCGCGTTCGCTCGCCGACATCCGCGCGGCGCGCGATGCCGGTGCGCGCGGCGTGATTCTCGGGCGTGCCTTGCTGGAAGCCCGTTTCACGCTGGAGGAAGCGCTCGCATGCTGAGCCGTCGCATCATTCCCTGTCTCGACGTGCGCGACGGGCAGGTGGTCAAGGGCGTACGCTTTCGCGATCACGTGGTGATGGGCGAGATCGTCGAGCTGGCCCTGCGCTATCGCGACGAAGGCGCCGACGAACTGGTGTTCTACGACATCACCGCGAGCCCCGAGGGGCGCAGCGTGGACCGCGGCTGGGTCGAACGGGTGGCACGGGTGATCGACATCCCGTTCTGCGTGGCCGGCGGCATCCGCAGCGTGGACGAGGCGCGCGCGGTGCTGCATGCCGGCGCGGACAAGATTTCGGTCAATTCGCCGGCGCTGGAACGGCCCGCGCTGATCGATGAACTGGCTGCCGCATTCGGCGTGCAGTGCGTGGTGGTCGGCATCGATTCGCTGCGCGACGCCGATGGCGAATGGCGGGTACGCCAGTACACCGGCGATCCCGCGAAGACGCAGGCGCTGGCACGCAGGACGCTGGACTGGATGGCCGAGGTGCAGCGGCGCGGCGCCGGCGAGATCGTGCTCAACTGCATGGGCAGCGACGGCGTGCGCCGCGGCTACGATCTGGAGCAGTTGCGCGAGGCACGGGCAGTCTGCAACGTGCCGCTGATTGCATCCGGCGGCGCCGGTACGATGGAACATTTCCGCGATGCCTTCGTTGAGGCCGATGTCGACGGTGCGCTGGCGGCCAGCGTCTTTCATTCCGGCGCGATCGCTATACCCGGCCTGAAGCGCCATCTGCACGATCATGGCGTGGTGGTACGTCTGTGAACGGCAGAAAATCTCGAAAAACCTGGTTCCTCGCACCCGTAGGAGCGCACCCTGTGCGCGAAACACGGTGCGATGCAGTGACACGGGGTTCGCGCACAGGGTGCGCTCCTACGCGAATCGGGGTTATTCGAGGTGCGCTCTGGGCGAACGTTTTGGGGCAACTCAACCTCGATGTCCATCAGGAGCAACGATGAACACGGATTCCAACACTGATGTCAGCCGCCTCGACTGGGCCAAGGGCGATGGCCTGCTGCCGGCGATCGTGCAGCACTGGCAAAGCGGCGAAGTGCTGATGCTCGGCTACATGGACGCCGAGGCGCTGGCGCAGACGCAAGCCAGCGGCCACGTCACCTTCTACAGCCGCAGCAGGCAACGCCTGTGGACCAAGGGCGAAAGCTCCGGCCATGTGCTCGCACTGAAATCGATCCGCATCGACTGCGACGCCGACACCTTGCTGATCCAGGCCGACCCGCACGGCCCCACCTGCCACACCGGCACCTCCAGCTGCTTCGGCGACAGCGTCGACGTGCGCCCGCCGCTCGGCTTCCTCGCCGAGCTCGATGCCCTGGTCGCGCAGCGCCACGCCGAGCGCCCCGAAGGCAGCTACACCACCAGGCTGTTCGAGGGCGGAATCCGCCGTATCGCGCAGAAGGTGGGCGAGGAGGGCGTCGAGACGGCGCTGGCGGCGGTGGCGCAGGGGGATGAGGAGTTGCTGGGGGAGGCGGCGGACCTGATCTTCCACCTCACCGTCGCGCTGCGTGCACGGGGATTGTCGCTGGTGGATGTGGCTGTGCTGCTGGCCGAGCGGCACGCGGTGCGCAGCGCCCCCTGATCATTGCCGCAGGCTGGTGCTGCCGGCCGTTGCCGGCGTGCTCGGTGGCGCGAAGGGCACGTCCGGTCCCGGGATGAAACCCTTGCGCCACAATGCCAGTTGTGCGGCGATACCTGCACCAATGTCGATCTGTGGTTCCGATGGCGTGACCTTGTCCTGTTTTTCCCACTGGCTGATGTCGATGTTGGCGAGCTTGAATGCCTGGATGAAGTCCGGCGTGCGGTTCAGCGCGTCGACCAGCCAGGCCTTGCCGAAATAGGTGATGTCCGAATCGCTGCCGCAGCCGAACGAGCTGCGGTCGGTGCGGGCGGCCGTCAGCACCAGCGTGCCGGGGCCGCGCAGCGGCGGGATGAACCCGCCCGAGTAGCAGGCATTGACCACGAGCACTTTCCACTTGAACGGCTGCCGGTCCAGGATGCCGGCCAGGTCGCTGGCGCCGATCTGGTCAAGCGGCAGCGGGTCCATGTCGACCAGCAGGTCGTGATCCTCGTCGCCGTGACTGGTGACGTAGAGCATCAGAATGTCCCGATCCGGCTTCATGATTTTGCCCAGGCCATGGAGTACCTCTTCCAGATTGCTCCAACTTGCCAGCGGGTGAGTGCTCAGCGTAGCCGGGTTGTTTTCCAGCACCACGCTATGGCTGGTGGCCCCGAAGCGTTTGGCGAACAGCCGTGCCGCATATTCGGCCTCGTTGCGGAAAACATCCTCGCCGCCATCGCCAGCGAATGTCACCAGATAGAGGTTCGGTCTGCCGGCTACGCGCGCAGTCAGCTTTCCCAGTGCGGCACGGACCAGATTCGGTTGAAGGTAGAGCACCTGCTCCGGCGACGGGCCATTCTCGGGCCAGTCATCATTCATGGGGGCGGGGTTGCCCACCGGTGAAAGGATCGTCCGCCCGCTGGCTGGAGCCGTCGATGCGGCTGTGGCGGTCGCTGGCGATGTCAGGAAAACATGCCCGGACAGCAGCAACGCCAGCAGTGCGCCGGCGGCGAAGATGACAAGAGGAGTCAGGACATTGCGCATGGTGTGGCTCGCGACGGGGTTCAGAGTTCGATTGCGTCGAAATCGGCGTATGCGCGATGGCGCGGTGCCGCCGGCGGTTCCAGCGGCGGGCGTACCAGCCAGCCGGTGTGCAGGCCGGCGGTTCGCGCTGCATCGAGTTCCTCCTCGACGTCGGACAGGAACAGGATGTGCCGGGGCTCCTCGCCGGCTGCCTCGGCGATGCGCCGGTAGGATTCGGCCTCGCGTTTCGGTCCGGTTTCGGTATCGAAGTACCCGGCGAACAGCGCTGTCAGGTCGCCCGCCACGCTGTAGCGGAAAAACAGCTGCTGCGCGGGCACCGAGCCGGAGGAGTACACGTACAGGCGCAGCCCATCGGCACGCCAGCCGCGCAGCCTGGCGGCAACTTCGGGGTATACGTGGGCAAGGTAATCGCCAGCCGCATAGCCGTCTTTCCAGATCATGCCCTGCAGTGCTTTCAGAGCGGTGGATTTGCGATCTGTGTCGATCCAGTCCAGCAGCAGTTCGATGATCTCCTGACGATTGGCTTCGACCAGACCGGCCTCCCTGGCAGCTTCATGCAGCCAGTGCTGCACGTCGGGCTTGTCGCCATGGGTCTCGACGAATGCAGGCAACCGCTTGCGCGCGTAGGGGAACAGCACGTCGCGGACGAAGCTGATCGAGCTGGTGGTGCCCTCGATGTCGGTGACGATGGCGCGAATCTCGATCATGGCTGTAGAGTCGGGACGTGGGGCAACCAAGCATAAACGAATGCCGTGGCGCACCGTATCAACATGCCGTGCGTGCGGCTTCAGGCCTGCGCGGGCACCGCCGGCTGCATCCGCGGGAAACGCTGGGCGATGTCGTCGCCGGTGTACTGCGCCACCCAGCCGTCCTTGTTGGTGAACAGGCGGATTGCCACGAAGCAGGGCGACTGGCTCATGTCGAACCAGTGGCGGGTGCCGTCCGGCACGCCGATCAGGTCGCCCTGTTCGCACAGGATGTCGTAGACCTTGTCGGCAATATGCAAGGTGAACTGCCCGGAGCCGGCGACGAAGAAGCGCACCTCGTCCTCGCTGTGGGTGTGTTCACTGAGAAATTTCTGCCGGAGCGCGACGCGATCGGGGTGGTCGGGCTGCAGGCTGATCACGTCGACCGACCGGTAGCCTTCGCACAGCATCAGGCGATCTATGTCGTCGCGGTAGGCTTCGATCACTGCGTCCTGGCTGGCGCCCGGGGTGATCGGCTGCCTGGCCTGCCACCGCTCGAAGCGGACGCCAACCTTGCCCAGTTCAAAGGAAATGGCGGCGTACTCGTGATGCACGGCCAGCGGCCATTGCGGCTGGTCTTCCTCGAAAATGCGCAGACGGCTCATGATGACAGCTTCCTCAAATCCAGTTCGCAGCCGAGCAGAAATTCCAGTGCCTCCAGGTGGCGAACGGTTTCGGCCATATCGCGCCCCCAGGTGTAGATGCCGTGACCTTCGATCAGGTATGCATGCAACGGTTGGCCCGCGTCCAGCCATGCGTCGACCCGGGCGACGAGCTCGGGCATCTGCTGGGTATTCGGGAATACCGGGATTTGCAGCACGCTGTCGTGCGTACTGTAGCCGTTGATGGCCTTCTGCAACTCCCAGCCCTGCAACCGGATCACGCCGTCCCCGGCATACAGCCGCGAGGCTACGCTCTGCGTGCGCGAGTGGGTGTGCAACACCGCCCGCATCTCCGGCCAGCGCCGGTAGATCTGGGTGTGCAACGCCGTTTCGGCGCTGGGCCGGGCATCCGTACCCACGGCGTGGCCGTACAGGTCGATCAACATGATGTCGTCGCGTCCGAGCAGCCCCTTGTGGCGCCCGGAGATGGTGATCGCTGCATGGTCCGCATCGACCCGCATCGAGAAATTGCTGCTCGTTGCCGGTGTCCAGCCGAGCATTGCCAGTTCGCGCGCCGTGTCTGCGATGGCGTCTGCGCACGACTCGAACAGGCCGGCAGGAAAGGTGGCGGGCAGGCTTTGAACCATGGTGTTTGGACGTCCAAATGAGTGGCGGCTATAGTATGTGCCGGCACGGCATCCTGATCAAATGCGAGCCATTCTCGAAAGTCAGCAGGGATTGTGGTGCCTATCGTAATATCCGCATTTGTCCTGCGCAGCGTGTGCAGGACAGCTGAGCGCCGGAGAGTTGTCCATGTCGAACGAGAAAGATATCGAATCACGCCGCCGATTCCTCAAGGTGGCGGCCGGTACCACCGTGGCTGTCGCGGTCATGGGCGGCGTACCGCGTTTTGCTCAAGCTGCCGACCTGCCTCCATTGTCCGAGAGCGACCCGACCGCCAAGGCGTTGGGCTACGTGGAGGATGCCGGCAAGACAACCGATCCCAGGCACACCGTCGGCGCCAATTGCGCCAATTGCCAGTTCTACAGCGGCGCCAGCACGGGTCGCGGTCCCTGTCGGCTGTTCCCGGGCAAGTCGGTGAATGCGAAGGGCTGGTGCATATCGCATACACCGAAGAAAGCCTGATTTCCTTCGTGCAGATTAAGCCAAAGGCCGGCATCTGCCGGCCTTTGCGCATGGTGCGTGCGAACAATCCCTCCGCGCCGGGTGCTGCGTACGGCCGGTTCACGGGAGCGGTGGTGATGGGGAGGGGGGCGCCAGCGGGCGTCGCTTTGAACGGGCTGCCTTGAAAGTGCTGCCCGGCGCGTCAGGCTGAGGAGCTTACCCACCTGACGCGCCGGGCGGCGATCCGGGGCCCACTGCCAAGTGATCAACCCGCGGACTGAGGATGATACTCCCGCCTTGGTCGAATGGGCGATCGATCACACGATTTCTCTTGAAAAGATCTCGTTAAATTCATTGAGATCAATGTGTTGCAACATAGTTGCACGATACTTTCTATCCAATCGAGCACGGCACATAGAGATAGTTCTTTAATACGGATTTTGCTGGAAATGTCCGTTTTTCGGCGACGTTCAGCGCAAATGTCGATACTGACACTATGTGCGACGCAGATGGCTGTGCCGGTAGCTGTAGCCGAAATAGATCACCAGCCCGATCAGTGTCCAGACCACCATCAGGGTCCAGTTGTACCAGGCCATGGTGCTCAACAGAGCCAGGCAGCTGAGGATGCCCAGCGTGCAGATCAATGGCGCCCACGGCACGCGGAACGTGCGTGGCAGCTCCGGCTGGGTGTGCCGCAAGATCCACACGCCGCCACAGACGGCGATGAACGCGATCAGCGTGCCCATGGAAACCAGGTCGGCCAGGATGTCCAGCGGGAAGATCGCGGCGAGCAGGCCGATGCCGGTGCCGGTGATCAGCGTGTTCAGATACGGCGTGCGATGCTGCGGGTGGATTCGCGTGAACACCTTGGGCAACATGCCATCGCGGCCCATGATCATGAAGATGCGTGGTTGCGCGATGATCATCACCAGCACGACCGATGCCAGTCCGAGCATTGCGCCGATCTCCACCAGCCAGCGTAGCCATCCCAAGGCCGGGTGTCCCTGCAGGGCGGTCACCACCGGTTCGTCGGTGCCGAGCAAGGTGTATGAGGTCAGGCCCGTCATCACGGCGGCCATCGCGATATAGAGCACCGTGCAGATGGCCAGCGAGGCCAGAATGGCGATGGGCAGGTCGCGTTGCGGGTTGCGCGACTCCTGTGCCGCTGTCGAGGTAGCTTCGAAACCGATATAGGCGAAGAACACCATCGCCGCTCCACGCAGTACGCCACCCCAGCCGTACTTCTCGCCCTGTGGGGCGGGCACGAACGGGTGCCAGTTGGATGGGTCGACGTAGCGCCAGCCCACCACGATCACCAGCGCGATCAGGCTCACCTTGAGCGCCACCATCACGGCATTGGTCAGGCTCGATTCGCGGATGCCGACATAGCAGATCCACGTCAGCAGACCGATCAGCACGACCGCCGGCAGGTTGAACAGTGCGCCGGTGACGATCAGATGATGGTCGGTGGTGAAGGCCAGCGGCGCATTGGTCAGCGACGCGGGCAGGCTCAGATCCATATGGAAGGTTTGTCCGATATGGCTGAGCAGGCTCTGGAAGTAGCCGGTCCAGCTCACCGCCACCGCCGAGGCGGAGACGCCGTATTCCAGGACCAGGTTCCAGCCGATGAACCATGCCATCAGTTCGCCGAGCGTGGCGTAGGCATACGAGTAGGCGCTGCCCGCCACCGGAATCATCGTGGCGAATTCGGCGTAGCACAGCGCGGTGAACGTGCTGGTGATGGCAGCCAGTATGAACGACAGGATCACCGCCGGGCCGGCGTGGTCGGCGGCCGCCTGGCCGGTGATCACGAAGATGCCGCCGCCGATCACCGCGCCGATCCCGAGTGCGGTCAGTCCCCACGGACCCAGGGTGCGGCGCAAGGTGGGGCCGTGCGCGTCATCGGCATCCGTGAAATCGGTCTTGCGGACAAGTAATTGCTTGAGCATGGGTATTCCGGATATGACACCGGCAGGATATTACCGTGCCGACTGATGGGGCAGGCAAAGAACAATCTCTTCAGCTCGGCTCAGTGCCATTGGCCAGATGGCTCTTGCGATAGCCATAGAGGAAGTAGACGGCAAGACCGACGACGGCCCAGCCGAAGAACAACTCGATGGTATATAGCGAAAGGTTGAGGAACAGCAGCAGGCAGCCCAGCACAGCCAGCGGACAGACCAGCCAGGCCATCGGGGTGCGGAACGGACGGTGGCGCTCCGGCTGTTTCACGCGCAGGATCAGCACGCCGACCGATACCATCATGAAGGCAAACAGGGTGCCGGAGTTGGTGATGTCTGCCAGTACACCGACCGGGAACAGCGCGCCGAAGAACGAGACGCATACACCGGTAATGAGGGTCAGTACATGCGGCGTATGGAAACGCGGGTGGACTTTAGAGAGACGATTCGGCAGCAGCCCGTCGCGCGACATGGTGAAGAAGATGCGTGTCTGGCCGTAGATCATCATCAGGATCACCGATGGCAAGGCCAGGGCTGCGGCCAATCCCACCAGATAGCCCATTGTGCTGTGGTTGATCAGCACCAGCACATGGGCGAGGGCATCTTTGCTGCACACCAGTGCCTGTGAGCCGGTACAGGCAGCTGCCATTTCCGGCGTGCCGGGCCGCAGCGCCAGACCATCGGCTCCAAGCATCGGCTGCGAACCGACTGCGCCGACCGCACCGTAGCCCACCAGCAGGTAGAAGATGGTGCACACCGCCAGCGAGCCAATCAGGCCGATCGGGATATTGCGGTTGGGATTTTTAGTTTCTTCCGCGGCTGTGGAAACTGCATCGAAACCGACATAGGCAAAGAAGATCGAGGCTGCGGCACCGAGTACGCCGATACCACCAAGCGGGCTGCCCCAGCCATTCGGTACGAACGGCGTGAAGTTCGCATCTTTCACGGCCGGTATGGTGAGGAAAATGAATGCGGTGAGTGCGGCGATCTTGATTGTCACCAGCAGCGCATTGACCTTGGCAGACTTGGACGTGCCAATTACCAGCAGAAAGGTGATGACCAGCGCAATCAGGAAAGCAAACAGGTTGAAGGTGCCGCCGTCGAACGGGCCAGTGCGCAGGAGCGTGGGTAATCCCAACCCGCTGCGCGCGAGCAGCCCGTTCATGTACCCCGACCAGCCTACCGAGACCGCACCGGCAGCGATCGCGTACTCCAGCACGAGCGCCCAGCCAACCATCCAGGCAAGGCCCTCGCCGAGTACGCCATAAGTGTATGTATAAGCTGAGCCCGCCACCGGAATCATCGAAGCCAATTCAGCATAGGCCAGCGCCGCCAGAGCGCAGACCACGGCGGCGATCACGAACGCGACCATCATGCCCGGTCCCGCTTTCTGCCCCGCCTCGGCGGTCAACACGAAAATGCCGGTACCGATGATCGCACCAACGCCGAGCAGCGTGAGCTGGATCGGTCCCAGTTGCCGTTTGAGGCTTTTCTTCTCGGCGGTGGCGAGAATCTGATCGAGTGGCTTGACGCGCTTGAAAAGCATGTGGTGACTCCCCGTAAAAACAAATACCACGCTCGTCCGAGACTGCGACGAGTAGGACGCGACGAGCCGACGCGACGCGCAACCATAACGGAGCGGGGGAAGGGGAACAAGCTGCGACGCAGCTATCATGGGCATTTCCAACTGCACCATGCCACAAATCATGCGACCAGATGTTTCGGGGATACTGGCCAGCCTTCGGGCTTATATGTTGCTGTATCCGGAGGAGGCCGCTGCGGCTTCGATATTCACGGATTTCCTGGAATCCCACCCCGCGACGTTCGAACGCGCGCACATGCCAGGCCATTTCACCGGCTCATGCTGGCTGGTCAGTGCCGATGGCCGGCGGGTATTGCTGATGCATCACCGCAAACTGGGATTGTGGCTGCAGCCGGGCGGTCACGCCGACGGCGATGCCGATCTGGCGCGGGTGGCCTTGCGCGAGGCGAGCGAGGAAACCGGCCTGAAGGATCTGCGGGTCGAGGGAGGCGTCTACGACATCGACCGCCATCGCATTCCGGCCCGCCGGGACGAGCCGGAGCATTGGCATTACGACGTGCGTTACGTGGTGCGTGCCGGCCGGGACGATCGGTTCGCCATCAACCACGAATCGCACGCGCTGGCCTGGCGGCCGGTGACCGAAGTGGTGGACGACATCGGCCTGGACGCCTCATTGCGCAGGATGGCGTACAAGTGGCTGGTGCGTGCGCCATGGCCCCTGGTGCACGAAAAGCGCGGCCGCCTGCCGACATGAGCATGGTCCGCTCCGGATCGTGTTCAGCACGGCTACAATGAACGGATGAATCTCGCCGACTCCAACTCCTGGTTGCCGCAACCGCTGCGCAAGCTGGCCGGACGCGCGCTGGAAACCGCGCTGAATCGCACATTGTCGCTCGATCCCGAGACGCAGCAGAAGCTCGGGGTCTTGAACGGACGCAGCGTGCAGTTGCATCTGCGCGGGCCTGAAATCGCATTGGCGGTGACGGTCGAGGATGGTCGCCTGAAAGTCGGACCGCCGCAGGCGGATAGCCAGCTGCGCGTTGCCGCCACGCCCGGCAGCCTGCTGGCGATGCTGTTCAAGCGCGACGACGACGGCATCGCGCCGGGCAAGGTGGAGATCGCCGGCGACGCCGAGCTGGCGCGTCGGCTGGAGAAACTCGCCGGCAAGTTCGCCCCGGATTTCGAGGAAGCGTTCGCCCGCACGTTCGGCGACGTACTGGGCGTGCCGCTGGCCGGGGCGATCCGCGAGGGGCTGGCCCACGCCCGCGAAACCGCCGCCCATCTCACCGGGGACGGTGCCGACTGGCTGCGCGACGAGGCCCGCGTCGCGATCGCGCCAGGTGAGGTCGAAGGCTTCCTCGATGGCGTGGATGCACTGCGCGAACGCAGCGAACGGCTGCAGTCGCGCGTGCAGCGACTGGCCAGGCGCCTGCAGGGCAACGCCGCGTGACCCCGCTGAAAATCGTGCCGCGGCTGTTGCGGGTCGCTTCGGTGCTGCTGGCGTACCGGCTCGACGATCTGGTCGACGCCGCCCACCTGTTCCGTCCGCTGAAGCTGCTTCGTCCCCTGCTGGGGCGGCCCCGCGTCAACGTGCACGAATTGCCGCGTGGCGAACGGTTGCGCCTGGCGCTGACCGAACTGGGGCCGATCTTCGTCAAGGCCGGCCAGGTGCTGTCGACCCGGCGCGACCTGATTCCGCTGGATATCGCCGACGAACTGTCGCTGCTGCAGGATCAGGTTGCCCCGTTCGCCGGCAGCGAAGCGCGAGCGATCGTCGAGAGCGAGCTCAAATTTCCGATCGGCCGCCTGTACGCCCGGTTCGACGAAACTCCGCTCGCTTCCGCCTCGATCGCCCAGGTTCACGCCGCCACGCTGCACGACGGCCGCGAGGTGGTGGTCAAGGTGCTGCGTCCGGGCATCGACGCACAGATCGCCCGCGACGTGCGGCTGCTGCGCTCGCTCGGCGAACTGACCCGGCGCTGGCATCCGAACGCCGACAAGATCCGCCCGCTCGACGTGGTGGCCGAAGTCGAGAAGATGCTGGAAAACGAACTGGATCTGCAGCGCGAGGGCGCCAGTGCGAGCCTGCTCAAGCGCAACTTCGCCAGCGGCGTCGACCTCTACGTGCCGGCCGTGTACTGGGAACTGACCGCCAGGCGGGTGCTGACGCTGGAACGCGTGTACGGCATCAGCAGCGACGACATCGCCGCGATCGATGCCGCCGGTGTCGACCGCAAGGTGCTCGCCGTCAAGGGCGTGCGGGTGTTCTACGAGCAGGTGTTCCGCGACAATTTTTTCCACGCCGATGCGCATCCCGGCAACATCTGGGTCGACCCGGAGCGAATCGCCGAGCCGCGTTTCATTGCGCTCGATTTCGGCATCATGGGTTCGCTGCCCCAGGCCGACCAGTACTGGCTGGCGCAGAACTTCATCGCGCTGTTCGAGCGCGACTACGCCCGCATCGCGCAGTTGCACGTCGCCGCCGGCTGGATGCCGGCCGCGGTCAGGCTGGATGAACTCGAAGCGGCAGTGCGCACCGTGTGCGAGCCGTACTTCACCCGTCCGCTGTCGCAGATCTCGCTGGCCGAATTGCTGGTGAAGCTGTTCCAGACCGCGCGCCGCTTCGAGCTGACCCTGCAACCGCAACTGATCCTGCTGCAGAAGACCTTGCTCAACATCGAAGGCGTCGGCCGCATGCTCGATCCCGAGATCGACATCTGGGCGGTCGCGCACCCGGTGCTGAAGCGCATCCTGCGCGAACGCTACAGCCCGCTGCGCACCCTGCGCGACGTGCGCAAGCGCCTGCCCGAGTGGCTGCACAGCGCGCCGCAGTTTCCCGAACTGGTCAGCGATGCCTTGCGCCAGATCGGTCGCGGCGAACAGCGTACGCTCGGCGATCCGCAGGCACTGCAAATGCAGCGCGAGGATGCCCGGCGTCAGCACAAACTGCTTGCCTGCGGCCTGCTGGGCAGCTCCTTGCTGATCGGCGCCGCACTGTTGTGGGCACGGACACCGCAGCACGGAATCTGGCCGCCGCTGTGTGTTGGCATGGCCGGCGTGCTGGCCTTCGCGGTCGGCTGGCCGCGCCGCTGATCTCCGCCTTGCAGGAGCCCGCTGGCGGGCGATGCTTTTGTTCCAATGGCCGGCAATCCAAAGCAGCATCATCGCCTTGCGCGCACCAATCCAGGCTTATGATCGACATCCTCCACCAGGACGACACGCTGATCGCGGTGAACAAGCCCGCGGGTCTGGCCGTGCATCGCTCGAAGATGGTCGGCAATGCCGAGGAGTTCCTGATCGATCTGTTGCGCGCGCAGGTTGGCGGCAATGTGTATCTGGCCCATCGGCTCGACCGCGCCACCAGCGGCGTGCTGCTGGCGGCACGATCCAGTGCCGTCGCCGCCGCGCTGGGCGAGCAGTTCATGGGTCGCACGGTGCGCAAGCGCTACCTTGCGGTGGTCCGCGGCTGGCCGCAGCCGGATGCGGGGGTGATCGATTATGCGCTGCCCGGTGCGCGCGAAACCGGCCCGCGACGCGAGGCGCGCACGCAGTTCAGGCGGCTGGCCACGATCGAGGTGCCGATCGCCCTGGGCCGCTATCCACAGCAACGCTACGCGCTGGTGTCGGCCGAACCGGAAACCGGCCGTTTCCGTCAGATCCGCAAGCATCTGGCGCATATCCATCATCCGGTCATCGGCGATTGCCAGCATGGCCGCGGCGATCACAACCGGCTGTACAAGCAGCACTTCGGTTGCCACCGGATGCTGCTGCACGCATGGCAGTTGTGCTTCGATCACCCGTCGAATGGGCAACGGATGTGCCTCGAGGCGCCGCTGGATGCTGCCTACCTCGGTTTGCTCGAGCGTTTCGGCTGGCCGCACCCGCACCCGCAGGAGGCCGCTTGCGGGCGATGCTTCTGGGGCGGGCTTGCCCTTAAACTGCCGACATGTTGACCGTCAGCAAAAACATCTTCCTGCCCGAGTCCGAGCTGGTCGAGCGCTTCCTGCGCGCCGATGGCCCGGGCGGGCAACATGTCAACCGTACCGAAAGTGCGGTGGAACTGCGTTTCGACGTGATCAATTCGCCCTCGCTGCCGGATGAGATACGTGCGCGGCTGCTGGCGCGACATGATCGCCGCTTGACCGGCGAAGGCGTATTGGTGATCCAGTCGCGTCGCTTCCGCGAACAGGCCCGCAACCGCGACGACGCACGCGAACGGCTGGCCGAGATCATTCGCGGTGTGCTGGTACCACCCAGAAAACGCGTCGCCACCCGGCCGACCCGCGCCTCGAAGGAGCGCAGGCTGGTCGGCAAGCTGCAGCGCGGAAGAATCAAGCAAACCCGCTCGCGCAAACCGGATATCGAATGAAGCGATACATCCCGTCGCCGGCGCAACTGCCGCCATGCATGCCACAGCTGCGCGATGGTCTGCGGCGCAAAGCCTGTCGTGCCGCGCTGCGGCTGTGCGGGTGGAGTTTTGTTGGCGAGTTCCCCGATGTCTCCCGTGCGGTCGTGATTGCCGCGCCGCATTCGTCCTGGTGGGATGGCTTCTGGGGTCTGCTGCTGAAAGTGGCGATAGGCGCCGACGTGCATTTCATGGGCAAGCGGGAACTGTTTCGCGGGCTGCTCGGCAGTTTGCTGCACCGGCTCGGCGGCATTGGTGTCGACCGTGGCGCCGCCAGGGGCGTGGTCGAGCAGATGATCGACCAGTTCCGACAACGCGAGGCCTTCTGGCTGGCTATCGCTCCGGAAGGTACCCGCAAGCAGGTAGCCCGATGGAAAACCGGTTTCTGGCACATCGCCCATGGTGCCGGCGTGCCCATCGTGACCGCGTATTTCAATTATCCCGATCAGACCATCGGCGTCGGTCCGCTGTTCGAAACCAGCGACGACATGGAAACCGACCTTGTCCGCCTGCGCGCGTTCTACGCCCCCTTCAAGGGCAAGCACCGCGACGTCTGAATGCAGGAGGCCCACCAGCTGCTGGCGCACTGGATAATCAGGCAACCAATCGCGCCCCCGGGCCGTCCTTGGAGGTTCGTATCCAATCAGCCCGGGGCCGCCTTTCACCTGCTGCCTGCGAGCACCCGGGAACCGGCGATCGGCTCGCTTGCCGTGCTGCCTCGGAAGGTTCATCGATTGCAGCATTGCACTGGCGCAATAGCATGCCAGCAAGCATGAGATTTTCTTCCTGTGCAGGCACACGTGCGTACCGACGTCGAGTGGTGTCGTTCGGTCCGTTCCTGTGTGGCATGAGGGAGTGTCGGACCAGGGCTCGACGGCACGTTCCTGCCGCGCGGCGCGGGCCACCTGTCATACGGCAGTTCGATCGCGCTCGCCCGGCGACCAAAGCACGACGGGTTGCTAACGCTGCGAATGGCCCGACTCGTCGTAATCGCGATGGGTCAGCAGGCCCGGATTGATCAGGTCGATGAAGGCGCGCGCCTCGGCGCTGAGAAACTTGCCCTTGCGCATGACCACGCCGTAAGCCCGCTGGGGAAAATACTGGCGCAGATTGCGCACGGCCAGCCGACCGCGATCGGCCGCGGTGATGCAGATGCCGGTGACGATCGAAATGCCCATCCCCATCGCAACATATTCCTTGATCACGTCCCATCCGCCGACTTCGATGGCGACCTGATACGGTACCTGGCGCTGCTGGAACACCAGGTCGACCAGCCGGTAAGTGGACAGCCGCTGTGGCGGCAGGATCAGTCCGTACGGCGACAGATCCTCCAGTACGATCTCTTCCTTTGCCGCCAACGGATGGTCCGGCGGCATGATCAGCATCGGGTCGTAGTGATGCACCGGCGCCCAGGCGATGTCATTGGGCACGTCGAGCATCGAGCCGACCGCGAAGTCGGCCTGGTCCTCACGCAGCATGGCCAGACCGTCCTTGCCGGTGACATTCGCCAACTGCAATTTCACGGCAGGAAAGCGTTCACGGAAACGGCGAACCAACTCAGGCAGCAGGTACTGGATCGTCGAGGTGCCGGCGGCGATGGTCAGTCGGCCGCCGTGCAGGCCTTTCACTTTGGCCTGAAAATCGCGATCCAGGGTTTCCCAGCCCTCCACCAGCGGGCGGGTCAGTTCGTATAGCGCCTCGCCGGCATCGGTGAGGTTGATGCGGCGGCGGCTGCGTTCGAGCAGGCTCAAACCCAGTTCGCGCTCCAGTGCCTGCAATTGCAGGCTGATCGTGGGCTGCGACAGGTACAGCGCTTCGGCAGCACGGGTCAGGCTACCCAGTTTTACCACGGTGACAAACGCCCGCAGCTGCTTGTGGCGGTTGCCCTTGTAATAGTAACGGCCGACTTTGTCCTCGGCTGGCTTGTTCCCGGCACGCGTTTTCGGCACCGGGCGTGGGCTTTTTTTCGCTGCGTTCATGGTTTTTGTCGGCACTTTCATGTCTTTGTTCAATATCTTGAGATATAAATTGATATTGTCAATAATAATAATTGAAACATTTACATTGTCAAATACACCATTTCTTCCTAGCTTCGGGTCTCACCAGACCGGAGCAAGCTCATGGCAGTACCCCAAGAACAATTCGACGCAGGCAAAGTCGAGATCCATGCCAAACGAGGCGGCTACGAAAGCATCCTGACTCCGGACGCGCTGGCCTTTCTGGCCCGGCTGCACCAGTTCGCCGAGCCGCTTCGCCAGCAGCTGCTGCAGGCCAGACGCGAACGCCAGGCCCGCTTCGACGCCGGAGCATTGCCGGATTTCCGTGCCGATACGGCGGCCATCCGCGGCGGCGACTGGCGCGTGGCAGCCATACCGCCCGCGCTGCAGGATCGCCGTGTGGAAATCACCGGGCCGGTCGAACGCAAGATGATCATCAATGCGCTCAATTCCGGCGCCAAGGTGTTCATGGCCGACTTCGAGGATTCCTCGGCACCGAGTTTCGCCAACCAGCTCGACGGTCAGATCAACCTGCGCGATGCGGTGAACGGCAGCATCGAATTCCGTTCGCCGGAGGGCAAGCTCTATCGAGTGGGCGAGAACCCGGCCGTGCTGGTGGTGCGCCCGCGTGGCTGGCACCTGCCCGAACGGCATGTCACCGTCGATGGCGAGACGATGGCCGGCGCCTTGGTCGACTTCGGCCTGTTCGCCTTCCACAACGCCCGTACCTTGCATCGGCAAGGACGGGGGCCGTTCTTCTACCTGCCCAAACTGGAGGCGATGGAAGAGGCCGCGCTGTGGGATGAGGTGATGGCGCAGGCAGAAAACGAACTTGACCTGCCGGTCGGCTGCATGAAAGCCACCGTGTTGATCGAGACGCTGCCGGCGGTGTTCCAGATGCACGAGATCCTGCACGCGCTGCGCCGTCGTGCCGTCGGCCTCAACTGCGGCCGCTGGGATTACATTTTCTCGTACATCAAGACCCTGCGCGGCCATCGCGATCGCCTGCTGCCGGAGCGCGGCCAGGTGCTGATGACGGTACCGTTCCTGAAAGCCTATTCGCAGCTGCTGATCCAGACCTGCCATCGCCGCGGCGCATTCGCGATGGGCGGCATGGCGGCGCAGATTCCGATCCGCGGCGACGATGCCGCGAACGAGGCGGCCATGGACAAGGTGCGCGCCGACAAGCTGCGCGAGGTGCAGGCGGGCCATGACGGCACCTGGGTCGCGCACCCTGCACTGGTGCCGGTTGCGCAGGAGATCTTCGATCGTTACATGCCGGCGCCGAACCAGTTGGACGTGCTGCGCGAGGATGTCCACGTGACGCGCGACCAGCTGATCGCCCCGTGTGGCGGCTCGATCAGCCGTGCCGGGTTCGACAACAACGTCGAGGTCGCGCTGCGCTACACCGCGGCATGGCTGGACGGGCTCGGCTGCGTGCCGATCCACAACCTGATGGAAGATGCGGCCACCGCGGAGATCGCCCGTGCCCAGCTGTGGCAGTGGTTGCATCACGGCGCACTCGAGTTCAGCGACCACGCACCGATCGATTTCGCACTGTTCGATCAGGTGCTCGCCGCGCATGCTCACCGTTTGCGCGCAAGCGATGTACCCGGAGCAGCCCGGGTCGATGATGCTGCCGCGCTGTTCTGCGCGCTGACCCACGCCGAACAACTGACGGATTTCCTGACCTTGCCGGCCTACGACCGCCTCGCCTGAAACCAGCCAAAGACAATATCGCCATCTACGGAGCCCCGTCATGAAGCACACCCTGCCCACCGCCGAACAGATCACCCTGGACTGGAACAACAACCCCCGCTGGGCCGGTATCCAGCGCACATACTCCGCCGACGACGTGGTGCGCCTGCGCGGCACCGTGGCGATCGAGCATTCGCTGGCACGCCGTGGCGCCGAACGGCTGTGGAAATCGCTGCACAAGGAAGACTTCGTCAACGCGCTGGGCGCGCTCACCGGCAACCAGGCGATGCAGCAGGTCAAGGCCGGCCTGCAGGCGATCTACCTGTCCGGCTGGCAGGTCGCGGCCGATGCGAACGTCGCCGGCGAGATGTATCCGGACCAGTCGCTGTACCCGGCCAACTCGGTGCCGCTGGTGGTCAAGAAGATCAACAACACCTTGCTGCGCGCGGATCAGCTGCAGCACGCCGAAGGCGACGACAGCACCGACTGGCTGGTGCCGATCGTGGCCGACGCCGAGGCCGGCTTCGGCGGCGTGCTCAATGCGTTCGAGCTGATGAAGGCGATGATCGAGGCCGGCGCCGCCGGCGTGCATTTCGAGGACCAGCTGGCCTCGGTGAAGAAGTGCGGCCACATGGGCGGCAAGGTGCTGGTGCCGACCCGCGAGGCGGTGGACAAGCTCAATGCCGCGCGTCTTGCCGCCGACGTCTGCGGCGTGCCGACCCTGCTGGTGGCGCGCACCGACGCCGATGCCGCGGATCTGCTCACTTCGGACATCGATCCGAACGATCGGCCGTTCATCACCGGCGAGCGTACCGTCGAGGGCTTCTTCCGCGTCAGGCCGGGCCTGGACCAGGCGATCAGTCGTGGCCTGGCCTATGCGCCATATGCCGACCTGATCTGGTGCGAGACCAGCAAGCCCAACCTGGAGGATGCACGCAGGTTCGCCGAAGCGATCCATGCGAAGTTCCCGGGCAAGATGCTGGCCTACAACTGCTCGCCCAGTTTCAACTGGAAGAAGAATCTGGACGACGCCACCATCGCCAGGTTCCAGAAGGAGCTCGGCGCGATGGGCTACAAGTTCCAGTTCATCACCCTGGCCGGTTTCCATAGCCTGAACTACGGCATGTTCGACCTGGCCCATGGCTACGCGCGCCGCCAGATGAGTGCGTTCGTGGAACTGCAGGAGAGGGAGTTCGCCGCCGCCGATCGCGGCTTCACCGCGGTGAAGCACCAGCGCGAAGTCGGCACCGGCTACTTCGATGCGGTGACCCAGGCGATCCAGCAGGGGCAGTCCTCGACCACCGCACTGACCGGCTCGACGGAAGAAGCGCAGTTCGCGCGCCACGCCGCCGCGTAGAACCGGTTTGACGCCGGGCGATCCGGGTCAAGCCGGGACGGCGCTTGACGTCAGGCCGTCTGCCCCGTAGGAGCGCACCCTGTGCGCGAATGCTCTTTGCACCAAACGCGACAAGAGCATTCGCGCACAGGGTGCGCTCCTACGGGTATTGCGGAGGTGCCGGATTCAGGTGGCCGCATTCGCCGCAGGTACGCAATTCGCGCGAGCTGTAGAAGTGCCCGAAGATCGGCGGAAAATCGTGCTCGATGCTGCCGAGCGTGAAATATTCTTCGTACAGCTTGTGGTTGCAGCGCTCGCAGAACCACAGCAGGCCGTCCTTCTCGTGCGGCAGGCGGCGGCGCTCGATCACCAGCCCGATCGAATCGGGCATGCGTTGCGGTGAATGCGGCACCCGTGGCGGCAGATAGAAGAGCTCGCCGGCGCGGATCGGAATGTCGCGGGCCTGGCCCTCATCCTGCACCTTCAGAACCATCTCGCCTTCGAGCTGATGGAAGAATTCCGGGCCTTCGTCGTAGTGGTAGTCGGTGCGTTCGTTCGGGCCGCCGACGATCATGATGATGAAGTCGCCATCGACGATGCACTTGTTGCCCACCGGCGGCTGCAGCAGGTGACGGTGCTCGTCGATCCAGCGATCGAGATTGATGGGCGGTAGCAGGGCCATGCGCAGTGTCCCGTGGCGGATGTTCTTCCTCTCCCTGGAGGGAGAGGATCGAGATAAGCGGTGCCTTGGTGCAACCTTATCGCAAGAGCGCCCCCTCACCCCAGCCCTCTCCCCGAGGGGGAGAGGGAGCAAAACGGTCACGCTTCCAGCGTCGCCAGGTCGCCCTTTTCCTCAAGCCATGCCTTGCGATCGCCGGCACGCTTCTTCGCCAGCAACATGTCCATCAGCTTGCCGGTGCCGTCGTCGTCGCCGATCGTCAACTGCACCAGCCGGCGCGTGTCCGGGTGGATGGTCGATTCGCGCAACTGCGGCGGGTTCATTTCGCCCAGGCCCTTGAAACGGGTGGTGCTGACCGCGCCCTTGATCTTCTCGCGTTCGATCCGCTGCAGCATCGCTTCCTTCTCGCTCTCGTCCAGGCAATAGAACACCTGCTTGCCCACGTCGACGCGGAACAGCGGCGGCATCGCCACGAACACGTGGCCCTCGCCGACCAGCCGGGGGAAATGCCTGAGGAACAGCGCCGAGAGCAGGGTGGCGATGTGCAGGCCGTCCGAATCGGCATCGGCGAGGATGATCACCTTGCCGTAGCGCAGTCCGGACAGGTCGTCCTTGCCGGGATCGCAGCCGATCGCGATGGCCAGATTGTGCACTTCCTCCGACGCCAGCACCGAACCGGATTCGACCTCCCACGTATTGAGGATCTTGCCGCGCAGCGGCAGGATCGCCTGGAACTCCTTGTCGCGCGCCTGCTTGGCGCTGCCGCCGGCGGAGTCGCCCTCGACCAGGAACAGTTCGGTCCGGCTGAGATCGGTGGCGGTGCAATCGGCCAGCTTGCCGGGCAGCGCCGGTCCCTGGGTGATCTTCTTGCGCACCACCTGCTTGGCGGCTTTCAGGCGCGCGCTGGCGCGCTCGATCGCCAGTTGCGCGATCCGCTCGCCCAGTTCCACATGCTGGTTGAGCCACAGGCTGAAGGCATCGTGGATGACGTTTTCGACCATGCCGGCGGTCTGCCGCGAAGACAGCCGCTCCTTGGTCTGGCCGGCGAACTGCGGATCCTGCAGCCGGGTCGACAGCACGAACGACAGCCGCTCCCACACGTCTTCCGGCGCCAGCTTCACGCCGCGCGGCAGCAGGTTGCGGATGTCGCAGAATTCGCGGATCGCGGTGGTCAGGCCGGTGCGCAGGCCGTTGACGTGGGTGCCGCCCTGCGCGGTGGGGATCAGGTTGACGTAGCTCTCCTGCACCAGATCGCCTTCGGGCAGCCAGGCCAGCGCCACTTCCAGGCCTTCGACGTCGCGTGCCATGCGATGCACGAACAATTCGTTCGGCAGTGCCTCGATGCCATCGAGTTCGCCGCGCAGGTAGTCGCGCAGGCCGTCCTCGTAATGCCACTCGACGACTTCGCCGGTGGCGTCGTCGGTGAGCTTCACGTTGAGGCCGGCGCACAGCACCGCCTTGGCGCGCAGCAGGTGCTTGAGTTTGCCCAGCGAGATCTTCGGCGAGTCGAAATACTTCGCTTCCGGCCAGAAACGCAAGGTGGTGCCGCTGCGCTTCTTCGGTACCGAGCCGATCATCTCCAGTTCGCCGGCCTTGTCGCCGTGCTCGAACACCATGCGGTATTCGCTGCCGTCGCGGCGGATCGTGACCTCCACACGGTCGGACAGCGCGTTGACCACCGACACGCCGACACCGTGCAAACCGCCGGAGAAGTTGTAGTTCTTGCCGCTGAACTTGCCGCCGGCATGCAGCCGGGTCATGATCAGCTCGACGCCGCTTACGCCTTCCTCCGGGTGGATGTCCACCGGCATGCCGCGGCCGTCGTCGCTCACTTCCACCGAACCGTCGTCGTGCAGCACCACCTCGATGGTCTTCGCGTGGCCGGCCAGCGCCTCGTCCACCGAATTGTCCACCACCTCCTGCACCAGATGGTTCGGGCGGGTGGTGTCGGTGTACATGCCGGGACGGCGCTTGACCGGATCCAGACCGGACAGGACTTCGATGTCGGCGGCGTTGTAGCGACTGCTCATGCGTGTGTTTCGGCTGGACAAAGACGACCAAGCATGGGGTGAGTGGGCGGGCAGGGTCAAGCCGGGGCGCTCGCCCTGCGGAATGCGGCCGAAAGAACTTTTCGATGTCGATTCCGGCCGACCTCGTTCGTCGAGGTGACATGGGACCGGTATCTGGCGGCGCGGACTGGCTCCTGGCCTTCCCATCGCAAGATCCGGCATCGAACCATGACAGTCAGGGATCACGCATCATGAAACTCTACTATTCGGACGTGCTTTCCCCACGCAAGGCCTGCGCCGTGGCGAAATATCTGCAGCTGCCGATTGACTACGTCTTTCTTCGGCTGGATCGCGGCGAGCATCGCACGAGCGAATATCTGGCGCTCAATCCCAACGGCAAAGTCCCGACACTGGTCGATGGCGAGCGCAATCTGTGGGAAGCCGATGCGATCATGTGTCATCTGGCCGGGCGTGCCGATTCGCAACTGTGGCCCCGTGATGCGGGTAGCCAGATCGAAATCCTTCGCTGGTTCAGCTGGAACCAGCAGCATTTCACCCGTCATGCCGGCGAGCTGTATTTCGAGCACATCATCAAGGCACGCTTCAGTCTCGGCGCTCCCGATGCCGCCGCGGTGACCGAAGCGCAGAAGGAGTTCCGACGCTATGCGGCGGTTCTCGATGCGCATCTGGAAGGCCGTCGCTGGCTGGTGGACGAACGGCTCAGCGTCGCCGATTTTGCCGTGGCGATCGCGCTGCCCTACGCCGAGCGCGCGCAGATCCCGCTGAATGGGTTCCCCCACGTGCTTGCCTGGCATGATCGCCTGTGCGACCTGGAATCGTGGCGTGAGCCGTTTCCGGCCGCCGTGTAAAGCGGCCTGAGTGGTGGCTGTCGATTTCACGCGGCGCCGTTCGTCGTCGGTACGTACACCCCAACCGGAGCGAGGACATCGTCATGCAATTGGTCAATTACCTGTTCTTCAAGAACCAGGCCGCACAGGCGTTCGAGTTCTACCGCCAGTGCCTGGGCGGCGAGATCGTGATGAAGGTGACGGTCGGCGAGATGCCCGATGGCGACAGGGCCGCTGCTGACACGCGTGACTTGATTGCGCATGTGCGCCTTGCCGTGGGCGACGCCGTGTTGATGGGCTCGGACTGGTGCACGCCGACCGGCGAACCGTATCCGGGCATCCACGGCAATGCGGTTTCGCTCAGTGTCGCCCAGCCCGAGGACGCCGAACGCCTCTTCGCCCTGTTGGGCGAGGGCGGCAAGGTGACCATGCCGATGCAGGAAACCTCGTGGGCACGCCGCTTCGGCATGCTGGTCGACCGCTATGGCGTGCACTGGATGGTCAATTGCGCGAAGGATGGCTGAAGCTTCGCGACCCGCGTGAGAACTGTTGAAACATCCCGCATGGGAGAAACGATGATGCGCATGATGGTGATGGTCCGTGCCAGCAGGGACTCCGAGGCGGGCATCCTGCCCACCGGACAGCTGCTGGCCGAGATGGGACGGTTCAACGAAGAGCTGGTGAAAGCCGGCATCCTTCTCGCTGGCGAAGGCCTGCAATCCAGTGCCAAGGGTGCGCGGGTGCGGTTTTCAGGCAGCAAGCGCACCGTCATCGCCGGTCCGTTTGCCGAGACCGGGGAGCTGATCGCCGGCTTCTGGCTGTGGCAGGTGCGCTCGCTGGACGAGGCGATCGAATGGGTCAGGCGCTGCCCCAATCCGTTCGATGGCGAATCCGAGATCGAGATCCGCCAGGTGTTCGAGGCCGAGGATTTCGCCGAAGCGCCGGCATCCGGACTGCGCGGGCAGGTATCGCGGTTGCGCGGGGAGCCGTGAACCCGTGCGCCGCTTGCATCGGCCACCAGCTGGTGGTCAGATCGGGCGTCATGATGGCGACCGATCTGCAGCGCAGCATCGACGCGCTCTGGCGCATCGAATCACCGCGGGTGACGGCGGTGCTTTCCCGCATGCTGCGGGATGTCGGGCTGGCCGAGGATCTGGCACAGGACACCTTGCTGACCGCACTGGAGCGCTGGCCGGAGGAAGGCGTGCCGGACAATCCCGGTGCCTGGTTGATGACCACGGCAAAACGCCGCGGGATCGATCATCTGCGCCGGCAGAAGCTGCTCGAGCGCAAGCATGCGCAGCTGGGCCACGAACTGGCATCCGAACAGGAGCAGCACTGGGCCGATACCGAGAGCGCGATGGATGACGGGATCGGCGACGACCTGCTGCGGCTGATGTTCGTGGCCTGTCATCCGGCGCTTTCGGCCGAGGCGCGGGTGGCGCTGACCCTGCGTCTGCTGGGCGGATTGAGCACAGCCGAGATCGCCCGTGCCTGCCTGCAGCCGGAGTCGACCATTGCACAGCGCATCGTGCGCGCAAAGCGCACCCTGGCCCGGAAGCAGATCGCGTTCGAGCTGCCCTGCGCAGCCGAGTTGCGCGAGCGTCTGGCCTCGATACTGGAAGTCATTTACCTCATTTTCAATGAGGGCTATACGGCCACTGCCGGCGACGACTGGATGCGTCCGGGCCTGTGCGAAGAGGCCTTGCGTCTGGGCCGGGTGCTGGCCGGACTGATGCCGGGCGAGGCCGAAGTGCATGGCCTGGTGGCCTTGATGGAAATCCACGCATCGCGCTCATCCACGCGGGTCGATGGCGAGGGTCGCCCGGTACTCCTGTCGCAGCAGAACCGGGCGCAATGGGATCGGTTGCTGATTCGTCGTGGCCTCGATGCATTGGAGCGTGCGCAGAACCTCGGTCCGATCGGCGCCTATACCTTGCAGGCGATGATTGCGGCCTGTCATGCGCGCGCGCCGACCGCGCAGGCCACCGACTGGAAGCGCATCGTGCAGCTGTACGATGCGCTGGCGCAATTGACGCCGTCGCCGGTGGTCGAATTGAACCGCGCGGTGGCGGTATCGATGGCGTTTGGAGTGCAGGCCGGGCTGGATCTGGTCGATGCGCTGGCCGCGGATGCGACGCTGAAGAACTACCACTTGCTACCCAGCGTCCGTGGCGACTTTCTGAGCAAGCTCGGTCGCCTCGACGAGGCCCGTGACGCCTTCCTTCAGGCCGCTGCGCTGACCGGCAACGCTCGCGAATATGCACTTCTTCAGCAACGAGCAACCGACTGCTCACGAGCGACAGGTCGCTCGTGAGCAGTTCAATCTCGCCGCTGGCGTCGCATCAACGCTGCCGGCAAATCCGGATCCTCACTCCAAGGAAAGTGCGATGGCGTATCTCCTGTTGATCGTCGAACCCCGTGGCCAACGCGAAACCCGATCCGCGGAACAGGGACGCGAGGTCTACGCCCGGATGGTGGCGTTCGGTGCAGGCCTGAAGGAGCGCGGTCTGCTGACAGCCAGTCAGTCGCTTCGCTCCGATGTTCATGCGGTGCGCCTGCGCAAGCAGGACGGCAAGTGCCTGCTCAAGGATGGCCCCTTTGCCGAGGCCAAGGAAATGATCGGCGGATTCTTCCTGCTCGATTGCTCCGACAAAGACGAAGCGATCGCCATCGCCGCCGAATGTCCGGCTGCGGAGTGGGCGACGATCGAAGTGCGGGAGTTGGGCCCCTGCTTCGAGGGCTGACCGCAAGCTTGTCCGGGCGGGGATGCAGAGCGAGCGGGGAGACCGGTTTCTGCCGCCCAGGCTGCTAGCGGTAGCCTTGCGCCTGCAGCGAGAACAGGTGCGCGTAGTGGCCGTCCAGCGCCATCAGCTGCTCGTGGCTGCCGTGTTCGATGATGCGGCCGTCCTGGATCACGATGATCTGGTCGGCCATGCGCACGGTGGAGAAGCGGTGCGAGATCAGGATCGCGATGCGGTTGCCGGCCAGATCGCGGAAATGCTGGTAGATGGTCGCCTCGGCTCCGGCATCCATCGCGGCAGTGGGTTCGTCCAGCACCAGGATGTCCGCGCGCGAGCGCATGAAGGCGCGTGCCAGCGCGATCTTCTGCCATTGCCCGCCGGAGAGTTCGCGACCGTCGTTGAACCATTTTCCCAGCGGGGTCTCGAAGCCGGCCGGCAGGCTGTCGATGAACTCGCTGGCCATGCCCTTGTCGCTGGCCTCGCGCCAGCGCACGGCGTCCTCGAAATGGGCGACGTCGCCGGCGCCCACGTTTTCGCCGACGCGCATCTGGTAGCGCGCGAAGTCCTGGAAAATCACGCCGATGCGCCGGCGCAGGGCGCTTTCGTCCCACTCGCGCAGGTCGGTGCCATCGAGCAGGATGCGGCCGCGGTCGGGCGGATACAGACGCGTCAGCAGCTTGATCAGGGTGGTCTTGCCCGAACCGTTCTGGCCGACCAGCGCCAGCGACTCGCCGGGGCGGATGTGCAGGTTGATGTCCTGCAGCGCCGGCGCGCCGGTACCGGGGTAGGTGAAGCTGACCTGCTCGAAGCGGATGCCGTCATCGGGCTTCGCGCCTCGCTGGGCCACCCCCGGCGCGCCCGGCACCGAGGTCTCAAGGTACTCGTAAAGGGTCGACAGGTAGAGGTTGTCCTCGTACATGCCGCCGATCGCCGAAAGCATCGCCGACACCGCCGACTGGCCCTGCCGGAACAGCATCAGGTACATCGTCATCCGGCCCAGCGTGATGCGGCCGACCACCGTGGTCATGGCGATCCAGCCATATGCTGCGTAGAGCGTGAGCGTCCCGAGCAGGCCCAGTCCGAAGCCCCAGCTGTCGCGACGGATGGTCAGGTTGCGGTCGGCGCCGTACAGCCGGTGGAAGATGTCGCGATAGCGCTGCAGCAGCAGCGGTCCCAGCTCGTAGAGCTTCACTTCCTTGGCATGGTCCTCGCGTGCCAGCACGGTTTCCAGGTACAGCTGCATGCGTGTTTCCGGCGAGCGCCAGCGGAACAGCCGGAACGCATCGCCGGAGAACTTGGTTTCGGCGACGAACGAGGGCAGCCCGGCCAGCAGCAGCAACAACACCGCCCATGGCGAGAAGCGGAACAGCAAGGTGCCGTAGCTGACCAGCGAGATTGCATTCTGGCCCAGACCGAAGGTGCGTGTGACCAGCGACAGCGGCCGGCTCGACGCCTCGCGCCGGGCGCGGGTCAGCTTGTCGTAGAACTCCGAATCCTCGAAGTGCGTCAGCTCCAGGGTCAGCGCCTTCTCCAGGATCATCACGTTGACCCGCTGCCCCAGTTGCGCGCGCAGCAACGACTGGCACAGCGACAGGCCGCGTTGCGCACCGGCCAGTGCCGCCACCAGTAGCCCCTCCAGCGCCACCCATGCGAATACCGGTCGCAGCGTTGCCTGCCCATGCGCCGCCCACAGCCGGCTCGCGCCCACCACGGCATCGACGATCTGCGCGCCGGCCCAGGCGACACTCGCCGGCAGCAGGCCGGCGGTGACCGTCAGCAGGGCCAGGGCCACGGTCAAGGGCCGGCTGGTGCTCCATACCAGTTCCAGCGCGCGTCCGCTGAAGCGGAACACGCCGAGGAAACTGCGCGTGAGATCGGTGGGCTCGGTCGGTGTTGGCGGCGAGTGAGGCGGCACGACGGGACAGTGTCAGGACAGGCGCGCAGCGTGCGCGGAAGTCCCGAGATGGGGGCCGTGTCGCCTCGTGCAAGTCCGGGAGCCTGCCGGGCGCGGCTCAATGCGGCCGGACTTCCACTGCTTGCTGCTCCGGCTGATACAGCCCGGGAAACAGCTGCTTGAGGTGCGCCACCTTGGGTGCGTCGTTGTAGACGATATAGGGGTTGTCCGGATGCCGCCGGGCATAATCCTGGTGATAGGCCTCGGCCGGATAGAACGCCTGCAGCGGCACCACCCGGGTCACGATCGGCGCCGCGAAGGATCTGGCCGCCGTCAGCTGCGCGATGTAGGCGGCGGCAACTTTCTTCTGTTCGTCGTTGCCGTAGAAGACCACCGAGCGGTATTGCGGGCCGCTGTCCGGGCCTTGCCGGTCGAGTTGGGTCGGATCGAGCGCGACCGAAAAGAAAATCTGCAGCAGCTGGC
Organism: Lysobacteraceae bacterium; assembly: GCA_028871555.1. GTDB lineage: Bacteria > Pseudomonadota > Gammaproteobacteria > Xanthomonadales > Rhodanobacteraceae > Rhodanobacter. The sequence goes on along the minus strand of JAGWNA010000007.1, from coordinate 41,678 downwards.
CATAACTGATCTGTGCGGGGTCGAACTGCACCTCGACCGATTCGGCATGACCGGTGTCGCCATCGCTGACCTGGTCGTAATGCGCGGTACGGGCGCTGCCGCCGGCGTAGCCGGCCACCACCTTGCGCACGCCCTTGACGTGTTCGAAAACGGATTCGACGCCCCAGAAGCAACCGCCCGCCAGCACTGCCGTCTGCTCGGTGTGCGCCCCGGTTTCGGGCATGTCCACGTTCGGGGTGGGCAGCCTGACTGCATCGCCGGCAGCGGATGCAGGCTGGCAGGCGCTCACGGCCAGCATAGGCACAATGGCGACGAGGATGGAAGGAATGGTGTTTCGACGGGTCATGGCATGCCTCGCGGGCGATTCATCATGGAAGTAACGGCCGTTCTTTAGAAGTGACGTTCGTGCGGCAGGACGGGATGCAATTTCCGGGGAATGGGGATGGCCGGGTACTGCCCCGCAAATGCCCGCGTGTATGCGGCCACGCCGGTATCGGTGCATCTGGCCTGGCTTGCATACGCCTGTTCTTCGCTGACGGGGTGGCCCCGGTTACATGCGGCGCCGGCATTCGATGGATGGCTCGGCACAGCTTCGCCGCAGGGGTGTCGCCACTGCCTCGTGCTGGCTGTGCGCAGCTGGCGGCCGGCCTTGCCCGACGCGGCCAATGCGGGCGCATGCGGACTACCCGGGCGAAATATTTTGCGGATGCCGCACTGCGTGGATCGCATCGGTTTCGATCTGTGAGCAATATGGGCGCCGTCGTCACTTTGACGGCGGATCTGTCACGGCGCATGCAGCCGGCGGATTTTTGACACCAACAACTGGAGAAATGCCATGAACGCAAGTTTCGAACGCACCGGCCCGTTGAAAGAACTGGCCAGCTACCCGCAATGGGCGCAGGACATGGTGGCTGATTGCGAGGGTGCCAAGCAGAGCGTGCTGAATCATGAATTGTGGGCGATGATGCGCGAATGTACTCTTGGGGAAATTGCCACAACGAATTTCATGGTGGGAATCTGGCCTTTCATCGAGCGCTTTCCCGGCTATATGGCACTCAATTTGCTCAAGACGCAGTACGGTCGCAGTGTCGGCGATGACATGGCGCGCCGTTGGCTTGTGCGAAATATCCGTGTCGAACAGAATCACGCCGAATACTGGATCAACTGGGCGGAAGGCGCCGGCATCTCGCGCGACACGGTTCTGCATGGCGTCGCCCCTCACGGCACGGGTGGCCTTGCCGCGTGGTGCGAGGAGGTGAGCACACGTGGCACTTTGGCGGCTGGCATGGTTGCCACCAACTATGCTATCGAAGGTGTCACAGGCGAGTGGTCGCAGTTCGTTTATGAGAGTACAAAGTACAGGGAAAGCTTCGAAAAATCCGTAAGGGCTCTCAGTCTGCGCTGGCTCCACCTTCATGCCGACTACGATGACACGCATCCGTGGGAAGCACTGGAAATTGTCTGTACTCTACTGGGTACCAAGCCGGCATCTCAAGAAGTCGCCCACCTGGCCGAATGTGTGAAGAGAAGTTATGTGAGCATGTGCCTGCTGGGTGATCGGTGCATGCAGTCGCGTCAGGAGCAGATGATGGAGATGCGTGAAGCCGCTGCGTGACTGGACGGTTCTAGTCGAGCAGAGTGCGTGGAAGTGCCAGGTAATGACACCGGGACTATGGTCGTTCAAAAACATCGAGTTAAATGGAGCGATGCGTAGCACACACACCACTTTGCAAAGCTCTCTGCAGTATCGATTGATGCCGCTTGCCTACGCGCTTGTTGCAAGCATCGGTCTTGTTCTCCTGCTTACCTGGGGAGCTCTTCAGGTCCAGGTAACTCTCGCTGGCTTTCTCAACAGCGAGAGTATCTGGTCAAAGGCCCAGAAGCAGGCAGTCATCGATCTCGATAACTACGCGATTGCTGGCGATCCGGCGTTTTTCGCCAGCTTCACCAGCAACTACTCTCTGTTGAACTCCGATCGCATGGCCAGAGATGCAATTGCACGTGGTCACTTTGACAAGGATGAGGTGAATCAGGCCTTTGTTCGCGGAAACGTCATGCCCACAGCCAAAGCGGGCATGACCTTCATGCTGAGATATTTTTCCTGGACACCTTATATCAATAAAGCAATACAAGCGTGGCGCTCCACGGACAAGCCGATCGATGAGTTGCATACGATAGCCACAGAATTACAACGTGCATACGCAACTGGTTCAGTGACACAAGAAAAGGTCAGGGCACAGCGTGAACGCATCGACAAGCTCAATCGTGCAATACAACCACAAACTGATCTTTTTTCGCTGAAAATAGCTCTTGGTGCCGTATGGCTCGGCCATATGCTTTTTTACGCGCTACTTGCTGCTGCCGGCATTACCGTCCTGCTCTGGCTGCGTATGGCAAGGCGGATCTTCGCCAGTGTCCGTGGCAGTGAGGAGCGCTACCGCCTGCTGTTCGACAGCGCCGCCGACGCGATCGTGATGGTCGATGAATCGAACGGGCGGATACTCGATGCCAACCGCACGGCATCGGCGTGGACCGGGCGCAACGCGGGGGATCTGACCGGCGACCGGTTCGATCAACTGTTCATGCGCACCGTTTCGCATCTGACCGATCGGCCGGATACCAACACCCTGCTCGACGCCGCAGGCGGCATCCGGCCGGTGGAAATGCAAAGCAGCCTGGCCACCTGGGCCGGCAAGCCGGTGCGTCAGGCGATCATCCGCGACATCACCGAGCGGGTGGAGATGGAGCAGGAGCGTCGGGTTGCCGCCGAGGCGCTGTCCAGCATCGCCGAAGGCGTGATCATCGCCGACGCCGATCGACTGGTGATCTCGACCAATGCCGCGCATAACCAGATCACCGGGTTCAGCGCACGGGATCTGCGCGACAGGCGCTTCGACGACACCCGCAGTCTGTCTGATGGTTCGCCGATGCCACAAACGATCTGGGATGACATCGCCGCCGGCCACAACTGGCTCGGTGAAGTGATGAGTACGCGCCGCGATGGCACCAGTTATCCGGAGCATCTGAGCATCAGCGCCATCCGTGACGCGGAAAATCAGGTGCTCTACTACGTCGCGGTATTCACCAACATTTTCGCCACCAAGGTCAATCAGCGTCGGCTGGAGTATCTGGCACGCCATGATCCGCTGACCGGCCTGGTCAATCGGGCGGAGTTCGAACGGCAATGTGACGAGGCGATCGCCGGTGTAGGCCGCGATCGTCAGGCTGCCGCGGTGCTGTTCATCGATATGGACGCATTCAAGCTCGTCAACGACAGCTACAGTCATGCGATCGGCGACCGTGTGCTGGCCGGGGTGGGCGAGCGCATCCAGCGGCAGCTGTCCGACACCGATGTGGCCGGACGCATCGGCGGCGACGAATTCACCGTATTGATCGGCCGCATGAACCTGCGCGAGGACGCCATCGCGGTCGCCAGGCGTCTGCTTGCCGCCTTGTCCGAGCCATTCATGGTGGACGAGTACGAAATCGTGATGAGCGCCAGCATCGGCATCGCCGGCTACCCGCTGGACGGCGACACGGCGATCACCCTGATCGCCAATGCCGATGCCGCCATGTACGTGGCGAAAACCGAAGAGCGCAATACCTTCCGTTTCTACACGCCGCTGATGCATGCCAGCACCAGCCGGCGTCTGTTGCTGGCAACCCAGTTGCGTCATGCGCTGGCCAATGACCAGCTGCGTCTGGTCTATCAGCCCAGCGTCGAGTTGCGCACCGGCCGCATCGTGGCGGTCGAGGCACTGCTGCGCTGGCGACATCCGGAACGCGGCGAGGTGATGCCGGTGGAGTTCATCCCGGTGGCCGAAAGCCTCGGCCTGATCCGCCGCATCGACGAATGGGTACTGAAAGCGGCGTGCACGCAGATCGAGGCATGGGACAAGGCGGGAGTGCCGCCGATTCGCGTGGCGGTCAATGTGTCGGCCCGCTGGTTCGGTCATCCGGCCTTTGTCGAGGAGCTGGAACGCGTGCTGCAGTCAAGGCAGTTGTCCGCGAATCGATTGATGCTGGAGATCACCGAGGGCGCCATGCTGAAACTCGGCGACGAGACCGAACGCACCATGCGCGCGCTGCATGCACTGGGCATCGGCGTTGCCATCGACGATTTCGGCACGGGCTATTCCTCCATGGCCTATCTCAAGTTGCCGGCCGTGTCCTATCTGAAAGTCGACCGCTCCTTCGTGACCGGATTGCCGGCCAGCGTCAACGATGTGGCGATCGCCAAGGCGATGCTGGCGATGGCGAAGAGTCTCGGCTTGAGCACGATCGCCGAAGGCATCGAAACCGAGGCACAGCACGATTTTCTGCTGCGCGAGGGTTGCATCGAAGGGCAGGGCTATCTGTATGCTTATCCGATCGAGGCTGCCGAGATCAAGCTTCTGCTGTGCCCCGTCCATCCGCACGCGCCGAGCAAACTCAGGCTGGTGCCCCCCAGCCGCAGCTGAGAAAATGCGAATAACCGGATCCTCGGGAATGGCAGGAGCGCACTTGTGAGAGCGGCTTCAGCCGCGATGCGTTTGGCTTGGCCAGGGCAATAAAGCATCGCGGCTGAAGCCGCTCCCACAGGCCGGCTATCCTGCGGCGAATCGGGGTCGTCCGAGGTGCTTACAACGCTGCGCAGTGGCGGTTGAGCCACTCCAGATCGGCATCGTCGAGCAGCGGGCCGAGCGCGGCGCGTACGCCGGCGTGGTAATCGTCCAGCCAGGCGCGTTCTTCCGGATTGAGCAGGTCGATTTCCAGCGCGCGCCGGTCGAACGGGCACAGCGTCAGCGTTTCGAATCCGAGGAACTCGCCGAACTCGGTCTGCTCGGCTTCCACCACCACGGCCAGATTCTCGTGACGGATGCCGTGCCGGCCAGGCTTGTACAGGCCCGGTTCGATCGAGCTGATCATGCCGGGCTCCAGCGGCACCAGCGCGCCACCGCTGGACGGCGGGCGGATGCCATGGGGCCCTTCGTGCACATTGAGGAAGTAGCCCACGCCATGACCGGTGCCATGGCCGTAATCCATGCCCGAGGCCCATAACGGCGCCCGCGCCAGTGCATCCAGTTGCGGGCCGCTGGCGCCGCAGGGGAAGCGCGCGCGACTGAGCGCGATCAGGCCTTTCATCACCAGGCTGGCGTCGTGCCGCTGCTCGGCAGTGGTGGGACCGAGCGCCAGCACGCGGGTGATGTCGGTGGTACCGCCAAGGTACTGGCCTCCCGAATCGACCAGCAGCAGGCCCTTGGCCTGCAAGCTGCCGTGGTGCTCTGCCGTGGCCTGGTAATGCGGCAACGCGCCGTTGGCCATGTAGCCGGCAATCGTCGCGAAGCTCTTGCCGACATAGCCGGGCTGGGCCGAACGCTCTTCCAGCAGCAGCGCGTCGACGTCCAGCTCGGTCACGCTCATGCCGGCAGCCAGCCGTTGCTCCAGCCGACGGAAGGCACGGACCAGGGCGACGCCGTCGCGACGCATCACGTCGCGGATGTGATCGAGTTCGGCCGCGCTCTTGCGTGCCTTGAACACGGTGCTGGGGTTGGCTGCCTCGATGCGCTTGACGGCCGGTGCGATGGCGCCGGCGATGGCGCTGACCACCTTGTTGCTGTCCAGCAGCAGGCTGTCGCTGGCACCCAGATCGCCCAATGCCGAAGTGATTGCGGCGTAATCGGCGATCTCGATGCCATCGGCGGCCAGCATGGCGACCAGTGCATCGTCGAGCTTGGCACGCTGGACGAACACGGTGGCGCGGCCGGTGGCCTCCACCAGCATATGCGCCAGAAACACCGGATTGCATTCGACATCGCTGCCGCGCAGGTTGGTCAGCCATGCGATGTCGTCGAGGCTGGAAAGCAGATGATGGGTGGCGCCCAGCTTGCGCATGGCGTTGCGCAGGCGAACGAGCTTGTCGCTGCGCGCAATGCACGCATGGGCAAGGTCATGTTCGAACACCGGTGCCTGCGGCAGGGCAGGACGGTCGGACCAGATCATGCCCGGCAGATCCAGGTCGATGCGCAGGCTGGCACCGTGTTCGTGCAACCGGCGTTCGATCAGCCGCTGGGTGGCCAAGGCCAGGCTGTCGCCCGCCACGGCCAGCACATCGCCGTCGTGCAGGTGCTGCTGCAGCCATTCCAGATGTTCGGCGGCATGCGCCACGCGCTGCTTCATCAGATGGATGCCGCTGCCGGCCAGTTGCTGTTCGGCTTGGGCGAAATAGCGCGAATCGGTCCACAGGCCGGCATGCTCGCCGGTCACGACCAGGCTGCCGGCCGAACCGGTGAAGCCCGATAGCCAGGTTCGTGCCTGCCAGTGATCCGGCAGATATTCGGACAGGTGCGGATCGGCGCTGGGGACGAGAACGGCGGCGATGCCATGCTGCTGCATGGCGGTGCGCAAGGCGGCAAGGCGGCTGGGTATGGGGTTCTTCATGGGGGCAGATGCTAGCAGGCTGCCGGGCTTGAGTCGGCGGGCTGCAAATCCGTCTGCGCGGTCCCGATTTCCGCCGCTGCTTGGCCCATAGAACCACTATGGGCCGGCGCATCGTCGAAAACCGGTCCTCGCGCAGCCGAATCTTCGCCTCGACCACTCAAGTCCGCCGGCCTGCCGCAGCCCGCCGGGTTTGGGTCGGCCGGGCGCCTACGAAATCCTGGGCGGCAGGTGCGTCGAGGCGGGCAGGGTGTCCGGGGCCACCGCGCCGCCGGAGATGATGAAGGCCATCGCCTGGTCCATCGTCCAGTCGGTCGGCGTCAGTTCGTCCAGCGGCACCACTTCGAGATAGCCGCCGGTGGGATTGGGTGTGGTCGGGATGAACACAGCCGCCATCTCGCGGCCGGTGCCGTCCTCGATCATCACCCGGGTGACGAAGCCGACCACGCGCATGCCGCGGCGGGGGAACTCCACCAGGACCACCCGCTGCACGCCGGAGGGCTTGTTCTGCAGCACCGTCATCAGCTTCTTGGTACCGCCGTAGATCGTCTGCACCACCGGGATGCGCGCCAGCAGCGCGTCGAAGCCGTTGATGAAACGCTGGCCGATCACCCGGTTGGCCAGCGCCCCGAGCAGGTAGAGCGCACCGAGCGTGATCAGCAGGGCCACCACGAAGTCCAGCCATTCGCTGTTGAGTATGCCCGCCGCCTTCGGCGCCATCAGCGCCAGCGCGCCGACCAGGGCGTTGACCAGCGGCGCACCGATGCCGGCCAGCATGCCCAGCACGAACTTGAACACCAGCCAGGTCACCCACAACGGGATGAACGTGAGCAGGCCGGTCAGCAGGTAGCGTTTGAGTCGCAGTGGTCGCATCGGGAAGATGGGCTCCGGTGAATTTCAGGCCATTGTAGGCGCAGCACCCGTTTGCCGCGGAGTCTGCGTGTGCGGTGCTGTTGTGATTTTTCGCGCGGCGGAGCGAATCATGGGTCGAACAACAGGAAAAACGAGCGGCCATGACTGACCGGCATCAACAACAGCGCTTCGAATCGCTGCTGCGCGAGCACAGAGGGGTCATTTTCAAGGTGGCAAGCATCTACGCCCGCAACCTCGAGGACCGGCGTGATCTGGCGCAGGAGATCAGCGTGCAGTTGTGGCGGTCGTTTGGCCGGTATGACGAGCAGCAGGCGAAGTTTTCGACATGGATGTATCGCATTGCGCTGAACGTGGCGATCTCGCAGGCGCGGCGTGAGCGCAGGTCGGCGAGCGAGCGTTTCGAGCCGCTGCAGACGCATCACCTGGAGACGGTCGGCGGCGGTGAGGCGCTTGCCGAAGCGGACGAACGGCTGACGGCATTGTATGCATTCATCGGCCAGCTCGATCCGCTGAACCGGGCGCTGATCCTGTTGTACCTGGAAGGCAGGGGCTACGCCGAGATCGCCGAGATCCTCGGCGTCAGCGAAACCAATGTGGCGACCAAGCTCGGTCGCATCAGGCAGAAACTGCGCGGGCAGATGATCGGCGCGGCAACCACCACGACGAGGGCATGACGATGGAACTGGACGATTTCAAGCACGCCTGGCAGGGGCTGGATCGCCGGCTGGAGCGGCAGGAAGCCCTGCAGTTCGGCATCTTCAGGGACGGCAAGCTGGACAAGGCTCGCCGGGGGCTGCGGCCACTGATTTGGGGTCAGGCGATCCAACTGGTGATCGGGCTGGCATTTGCCGTCTGGAGCGGCTTGTTCTGGGTGGACCATCGGCAGGTCCCGCATCTGCTGGTCTGCGGCTTGCTCGTGCATGCCTGCGGCCTGCTGTTCGTCATTTCCGCCGCTCGCAACCTGTATCTGATCCAGCGCGTCGACTATGCGGCGGCGGTGCTCGAAATCCAGCGCCGGCTGGCTGATCTGCGCGCCTGGCGTCTGCGCGTCGAGGCGCCGGCAAACGCGGTGATCGCCTGTTTCATCTGGATTCCCGTGCTGTGGATGAGCCTGGCCGAGCACGGCCTCGATCTGTGGACGTACGACAGGGCCGGTTTCATGCGCTGGTCGCTGTCCAGCAGCATGGTGGGGCTGGCGATGGTCGTGCTGACGGTCTGGCTGATGCGCCGTCTGGGACATGCCCGCACGCTGGAGGATAGTGCGGTCGGTAGCAGCGTGCGGAAGGCCGAAGCCGTGCTCGAGGAGATTGCCAGATTCGAACGGGACTGTTGATTTGGCCGCGGACAGCGGTGTTGCCGGCAACTGTTCGACCTCGCCCGGCTCAGCGCGCTTTCGGCTTCAGCCGCACATAGATCTGCTTGCGCACGATCGCGATCACTTCGCCGGAAGCGGTCTTGACCTCGGTCTCGAACCAGCGCAGCACTTTCCGGCCACCCGCCGCCGCGGCACGCAATTCGTCAACCACCGCCGGTTCCAGCTTGAAGTGGGCAAAGACGTCTTCGCGGCCCGGTGCGACGAAGTCGATCGCGCCGGCCTGGTCCCATACGAAATGATCGTGACCGAGCTGGTGCATCAGCAGCAGCATCCAGAACGGGTCCGTCATCGCGAACAGGTTGCCGCCGAACTGGGTGCCGACGTAGTTGCGGTTCCATGGGCGCAACCGCAGTACCACGCTTGCTTCGGTCCAGTCCGCCGACACCTGCCGCACGCGGATGCTGTTGCACAGGAACGGCGGCCAAAGGTTGATCAGGCGACGGAAGATGGATGCGCGCATGGGTTTCCTGGCGGGTGTTGACGGCAGAAGCGACCGGTGCAGGAGCGCACCCTGTGCGCGAAAGCACTTGTCACGGCCGCTGCAAAGAGCTTTCGCGCACAGGGTGCGCTCCTACGGGGGGGCTGACCGGGATCAGAACAGCAGTGAAGCCATCCTGCGGCGGCAACGCCCGACCAGTTCGGCATCGTCGAGCGTGGCGAAGGCGGCGAGCAGGCGCTTCTTCGCCTGGCCGTCGTTCCAGTCGCGGGCGTGCTGCATGATGGTCAGGAACTGATCGAGTCCTGCGGCGGCATCGCCTTCGAGCAGCAGCCGCACGCCCAGCAGATCGCGCGCGGCCCAGTCGTTGCCGTCGGCGAGGATGCGCTGCTGCAGCTCGTCCAGTGGCGGCGCGTTTTCCAGTGCGCGGGCCAGGTCGAGTTGATGGCGCAGGCGTACCGCGCGCACGTCGGTGGCGAGATTGGCCGGCAACGCGGCCAGCTCCGCGGCGGCGGCACTGGTCCGGCCCGCGCGCATCAGCGCCATGGCCAGGTCGAGATTCAGTTCGGGCCGGTCCGGCTCGGCGGCGATCGCCTGTTGCACCCGGTTGATGGCCTGCTCGGGCGTTTCCGGGACGGCGTCGTCGTCGTCGGCATCGGCATCGGTCGGCGGAGCTTCCAGCGGCTGCACATGGCGCGCCAGGAATTCGCGCAGTTGGCCTTCCGGCAGCGCGCCGGTGAAACCGTCGAACGGCTGGCCATCCTTCACCAGCATGACCGTGGGTATGCTGCGGATGCCGAACATGGCGGCCAGTTCCTGCTGGGTGTCGACGTCGACCTTGCCCAGCCGGAATGCACCGTTGTATTCGGCGGCAAGCTTTTCCAGCAGGGGACCGAGAGTCCTGCAAGGTTCGCACCAGGTGGCCCAGAAATCGACCAGGATCGGTGTGCTCATGGAGGCCTGCAGCACCTCGGCCTCGAAATTCTGCTTGTCCACATCGAACGCGTGGGTGGTGGCGGTCACGGAAAACTCCAGCTCTATGGGGCGTGCGGATCAGATCGGGTGCAGCGCCGAGCATATCAAGTCCGCATCGGCCGACACGCGGTTCAGCATGACTGCGGCAGATTTGCGAGAATCGCCACACGGCCATATCCGGAGCATGCTGTCGAGCCCATGGACACGACGTCACCCGCATCCTTGCTGATTTGCGAGCATTGCGACACGGTCTACCGCCGCATTCCGCTGGCGCGTGGCCAGGTGGCGTGCTGCGCGCGCTGCCATTTCGTGCTCGAACGGCATCATCGGCTCAGCGCCGACGGGCTGTTGGCGCTCACGGCGACGGCGATGGTGGTGTTCATCCAGGCAAACGTCTGGCCTATAGTCACGTTGGGGCTGAATGGCCAGCAGAGCAGTGCCACGCTGTGGGGTACCATCATTGCCATGTGGCAGCAACACGCGCAGATCGTGTCGGTGCTGGCAGCGGCAACGCTGTTCTTCTTTCCGTTGGCCAAGATGCTGCTGTTCGGCTGGGTGTTCTGGTTCGCCCGCCGCGGGGAGCGCGGGCCGGGCTTTCGCGGAGTGATGATCGTGCTGCACTACCTGCGGCCGTGGACCATGAGCGAGGTGTTCATGCTCGGTGTGCTGGTGGCCATCGTCAAGGCACGCGCCTACTTCGAGGTAACCGCGGATCCTGGCGTTTTCGCCTATGCCGTGCTGACCGTGCTGATCACCGTGTTCGCCGGGGTCGACTTTCGCCAGCTGTGGGACATCACGGTGGAGCGCAAGCCGTGAGCAAGCTGCCGCGAGCCGCCGAGCTGGGGCTGATCCGCTGCCATGTGTGTGCCCTGGTCTGTCGCAACACTCAGGTGCCCGGTGCCGCCTGCCCGCGTTGCGGTGCGCGGCTGCACCAGCGCAAGTCGGACAGTTACAGCCGCACGGCAGCGCTGCTGCTCGCCGCGTTCATTCTGTACATCCCGGCCAATGTGCTGCCGATCATGCGCACGGCAAGCATCGGCGAGGTGGACGACAACACCATCATCAGCGGCGTCGTGGAGTTGTGGGTGAAGGGTGCGCCGGATCTGGCGATCATCGTGTTCACCGCCAGCATCATGGTGCCGGTGCTGAAATTCCTGGTGCTCGGCGTGCTGCTGGTCTGCGGCAAGTGCAGCAGCGACTGGGCGCAGCATCAGCGCGCCCGGCTTTACCGGCTGGTTGAATTCGTCGGCTACTGGTCCATGCTGGACGTGTTTGTGGTCGCCCTGCTTACCGCGCTGGTCCGCTTCGGCGTGTTCAGCAGTGTCGAGCCGCTGCCTGCCGTGGTGTTCTTCGGACTGACCGTGGTGTTGACCATGCTGGCCTCCATGAGTTTTGATCCGCGGCTGATCTGGGATTGCGGGTGCGACGATGAGTGACGAGACGGCGTCGGTGGTTGGGGGGCTGCCGCAGCCGACGGTGCGGCGGCGGCGTTTCGGCGCGTCGCTGATCTGGCTGGTGCCGGCGATTGCCGCCGCGGTCGGGCTGTCGCTGGCCATCAGCAACTGGTTGCAGGCCGGCCCGCAGATCACCATCAGCTTCCAGTCCGCCGAAGGGCTGGATGCCGGCAAGACGCCGGTGAAGTACAAGAACGTGGTGATCGGCAAGGTCGGCAAGATCCGGCTCAGCAAGGATCGCAGCCATGTCATCGTGAACGTGGCGCTGGAAAAGAGCGCGCAAGGTTTCGCCACGGCCGACACCCGCTTCTGGGTAGTGCGCCCGCGGATCGGCCTGGGCGGGATCTCCGGCGTGGGCACGCTGTTTTCCGGCGCCTACATTGGCGCCGACGCGGGCAACTCGAAGGAGCCGCGTCACGATTTCGACGGACTGGAGCTGCCGCCGGCGCTGACCCATGGCGCGCCTGGACGCAGTTTCGTGCTGCACAGCGACGACCTCGGTTCGCTGGACATCGGTTCGCCGGTGTACTACCGGCACATCCAGGTCGGTCGCGTGGTGTCCTATCACCTCGACCAGGACGGCAAGGGCGTCTCGCTGCAGATTTTCGTGGATGGCCCGAACGACCGGTACGTCACCCGCTCAAGCCGCTTCTGGAATGCCAGTGGCGTGGACGTGTCGCTCGGCGTCGATGGATTGAAGATCGACACGCAGTCGCTGGCCACCATTCTGGCCGGTGGCGTGGCGTTTCAGGATCCGCGCGGCCCGCATGACAGCACCCCTGCGCCGGAAGACAGCAACTACCGGCTGTTCGGCGATCAGGCCACGGCCATGGCACCGCCAAGCGGCCCGCCGCAGTACATCCGCATGCGCTTCGGGCAGTCGGTGCGCGGGCTGGCGGTCGATTCGCCGGTGGAGTTCCTCGGCATCAACATCGGCAAGGTGGTGTCGGTCAACCTCGACTACGACGCGAAAACCCGGCAATTTCCGATCCTGGTCGGCGCCGTCATTTATCCGCAACGCCTGGGCAACGCCTACGCCAAACTGGAGGCGCAAGCCAGGGCGCATGGCGAAAGTCTCGACCAGTCCAGGCTGCTGGGGCGGCTGGTCACTCACGGCCTGCGTGCGCAGGCGCGTACCGGCAACCTGCTTACCGGCCAGTTGTATGTGGCGCTGGACTTCATGCCGCACGCGCCAGTGGTGGCGTTCGACCCTGCCGCCAGGCCGCTGGCGATCCCCACCGTACCCGGCAGCTTCGACAAACTGCAGGAACAGATGGCCGGGATCGTCAACAAGCTCGACAAGGTTCCGTTCGACAGCATCGGGCGGCATCTCGACCAGTCACTGGCCAGGCTCGACACCACGCTCGGGCAGCTCAACGGCGAGACGCTGCCGCAACTCGGACGCACCATGCATGGCATGCAGAAGACCATGGGAACAGCCGACGACGTGCTGTCCGCGGATTCGCCGCTGCAGCAGAACCTGGGCAGCACGCTGCAGGAACTGCAGCGCATGGCGCGTTCATTGCGGGTACTCACCGATTATCTGGACGGCCATCCGGAGGCCTTGATCCGTGGCCGGCGTCCCGACCCCGCGCCGCCAGCGGTGCCGGCCAGCAAACTGAAGTCAGGGAGCAAGCCATGATTCGCACCGGAATGCGCCTGGCCGGACCGGGGCTTGCCCTGGCCCTGGCTGCCTGCGCCTCGGCACCGCTGCATTACTACACCCTGGTGGCGCCCGCCGCCGAGGTGGCGGGTGCGCCGGGTACGCCTGCAACCGCGAGCGGGCCATCGCTGCCGTTCGAATTGCTGCCCGTCGGCGTGCCGGCGCAGGTCGACCAGCCGCAGCTGGTGGTGCGCTCCGGCGGGCAGGGGGTGGCGCCGCTCGACGGCGAACGCTGGATCGCGCCGCTCGATGACGAAGTGCGCAGCGCGCTGTCGGCCGATCTCGCACGAGAGCTGGACAACCAGGACGTCAGCGGCCTGCCGGACAGCGGCAAGCCGCTGCTGCGGGTCAAGCTGGATCTGCGCCGGTTCGATTCGCAGCCCGGCAGCTATGCGTTGATCGAGGGAGCATGGAGTGTACGTGTGCTGCATGACTCTCGCGGCGGCGCGCTGGCCTGCACCAGCCGCATCGTCGAAACGGTCGGGCCTGGCTACGACGCATTGGTGCAGGGGCACCAGCGGGCGATCGGCCAGCTGGCAGCGCAGATCGCCGTCGTGGCGCGGGCGCTGGGCAACGGTCAGCCAGCCGCATGTCCGGCTCTTCCCTAATTTCTCCAAGGTAAACCCCCAGCTATGCTGGGATGATCCCGATAACTGCGGCGGTTATATTCCCGCATCCCGGCACATACGACAAGGCCCGCATCGCTGCGGGCCTTGGGCCTTATGGGGTATCAGGAAGTGAACCTGGAACCGTTATTGGAATGCCAAAGATTGCCCGCTAAGGATGCTCTGATTTTGCTCGTCATCCCAGCACGCTGGAGGAGCTTTACAACAGCGAAGCTGGTCATCCAGCGTCTGTAGACCATTGAACGCAAAGGCACTGGATTCCTGCTTTCGCAGGAATGACGAGCAAGAAGCCGATTGATCAGACCTTCCCTAATGGCAATCATGAACAGCAGTAACAGTCGGACAATAACAGTCATTTGAAAGTCAGTCAGCCTGAGCTGCCAAAACCATGGCATCCAGCAATTCGGGATGCCGAGAAATTAGTCCGTAGAGAGCGAGACTTTGCCCTCCGGCTCCGAACAGAAAATATTCACAACCTTCAAAAGAGTCCTCGTGCCATGTTGTCACCACGTCAAGCAGACCAGCTTTCTCAATTAATAGATCTAGCTGATCGTTCAGAGATTCAGCCTTCAAGCCCACGCAACAGAACTCTTTGCAACCCAACTCCAATAAACTGCTCGCGATACCCAGAACCTCATCCAGTTCTTCTTGGCTAGAAGCTGTTACAAGGGCTGCGAATGGAGAGACAACATTCACAACCGGGACATCACTTGGTGCTCCAACGAAGACTTCTCGGCTACCATAATTAGCGACTTGGAAGGCCATTTCATTGTCCTCCTTTGAGCTTATCAATATTTTCCCTGAAAGTTTGAATCTCCTTCTCCAAGTGACGAATCTGGGACTCCTGAGCCGCCTTAATTACCGACTCCGGCTGTCCTTCCATGCCAGGTCTCACCGTAGGATTGGCCTTGAAATCGGCAAGCTTCTTTTCATGCTCGGCTATGCGTTTTTCGAGTGACCGGATGCCCTTTTGGGCAGACTTACTAAGCTCAGTTCTGGCCGTTGCCGACGCGCGTGCGCAGGTTGTTGAGCGGGTCGTAGCTGTACGTCTCGGTGCCCCACAGGCGGGTGGCGGTGGCGCCTCCGTCCCTTTTGCCGGCACATACGACAAGGCCCGCATCGCCGCGGGCCTTGGGCGTAGTCATAAAGCACGGCGGGGGAGTTGTGCTATTTCCAATTTCCCAGCATTTCATCAAGTTCAAGAAAATTCTTCGTAGCCTCAGCCTGCGGCTTGATTTTCTCCACATCAAACACCCCGGGTAGGGAGGCGCATAATTTCGCCACTTTGTCCGTAGACTGCCAATCCTCTGGCCGATCATAAAAACGAAAGAGATGTTGGCCCCCTTCAAGCTCCATATGCTCCTTTGCGATTTTTTCTATCTCTGAGATCGGAACACCATGCTTTTCTGCCAAAGTATTTGGCAAAAGAGTGAGCCAATAGAAGCCTGGAATATACTTCTCGATGTCACGCCCTACCCAGCTTTCGATTGTGTTGATTCCCTGCTTGACAATTACCCGGTTTCGATGTTCTCGCTCCTCTGGTACACAAGCAAAAGCGAATTTAGGCAGCGCCACCGCCATATGCAGCAAGAATTGCTCGGCAAGACCAGGCTCTACATCAAGGAAACAATTACAAATGATCGGCCTGGTTCCTGCGAGTCCGATATCATACATAACATCAGGACCTCGGAGAAAAGGCCCTAACTTTGCTCCATTCAGCGAATCAAGGAATTTACCATTATCCTGAATCGGCTTTCCTGGCTCGTCCTCCCCAAGACTGTGGTGCGTAGGTCTGAGCCTCTCTGGCAACGTGCAGAACATCTCTACAAGAGAACGTAGCGCCGAAGGCCGAAACTGAAATTCAAGTGTCGATTCGATCATTGCTGCGGCCCCAAGTCAGGACGGCGAATAATGCGATCAAATGCCCGTGTACATGGGCCGCTTACGCATGTCCTTTCACCAGTGATTAGGACTGACTCAAGTCCGGTTTCACGTGCGGCTCCAGTTTGAATCCGCACTTGCCGTGTTCGTTCGACGCGAATTGCATCCTTGATCTCGATCGAACGAGTACTTGTCAACGCATCAGGGATCGATGCGCCTTCCGCCGTCCGAACAGCTTGCGTGTTCTTGGGTAATCCCAGCTCCATCAGGATCCGCGCTTCGGATGCTCTCCCTCTCGCCAGTGCTCCCCTTGTGACAGAAGAAACTACTTGAGCTTCTTCTGAGGCGGTCACTACGGCTCTAGCTCCATTCGCCTCCGGGATTACGGCACCAAGGATTGCCATCGCGGCACCTTCAGAGGCTTCCTTGTGGTCCCCCGTGAATATTCCATGGACAAGATCGGCTAACGAGGCAATTGGCCCTCCCAGCAAATGAACTATCGTTTGCGAATCCCGCGCAACCACGGCGTCTGCCATTTTCCGCCGGGCTGCACATTCTGCTGGGTTTTGACAAGCCGACGGTGCGTACTGCCTGCCATCCGGATCGATGTTGACGATCGGATTGTTGTTGGCATAGGCGTACCGATTGAAATCGAACACCCCTCCCGCACTCGGCGCCAGCGGATCCACACTCAAGAACCTTCCTGCCACCGGATCGTAATACCGCGCCTGCATGTACACCAGCCCGGTGTCGGGGTCGTTGACGTGGCCGGTGTAGCCGGTGCCGTCCGGCTGTGGGCCCAAGGCCACGGTGCCGTAGGACGTGTAGTCGAACGTCGAGGTGACGGTGCCTTGCGCGTCGGCGCGGACCAGGGGCGTGCCCTGGGGGTCGGTGTAGCTGTAGATGACCGTGGGCGTTCCCGTGCCGACCTGCATGCGGCGCGCGATCGTGGTGCGGCCCAGCACGATGTAGTCGGTGGCCTTGTTCTTGCCCGGTTCCCACTGGTACAGCAGCTGGCCGGCCTGGTTGTAGAAGTAGTACGTCGGGCTGCCGCCGCTGGGGGTCTTTTGGACCCGCCGGCCGGCCGCATCGTAGGCGTAGCTGGCGACGCCGGCGACCTGGGCGAGCTGGTTCTTCTGGTCGAACACCAGGCTGACGCCCGCCTTGCTGATGAGGTTGCCGCGGTTGTCGTACACGAAGCTGCCCACGCCGCTGAGGCTGGCCAGGCGGTTGGCGGGGTCGTAGGTGTAGGTGACGGTCTGGCCGTTGCCGACGCGCGTGCGCAGGTTGTTGAGCGGGTCGTAGCTGTACGTCTCGGTGCCCCACAGGCGGGTGGCGGTGGCGCTGGTCAGGCGATTGAGGCCGTCGTAGCCGAACGTCTTGCTGCGCGGACCGCCGGTCAGGTCGTTGACCTGGGTGATATTGCCGTCGGCGTCGTAGCTGAAATCCTCACTGAGGTTGAGCGTGCCGGCGGTGCCGTCGGTGAAGTTGCTGGGCAGCTGGCGGGCATTCTGCTCGGCCACGTGGCCGGCGCCGTTGCCGTAGGTGAACCCGGCCACGGCGCCGTTGGGGAAATAGCTGAGGTGGCTGGCGTAGCTGCCCACCTGGGTCGCCCGGCCCAGCGCATCGGGGCCATAGGCCAGCGTGGTGCCGTCGGGGTAGATGAGCTGGCGCACGGTGCCGTAGGCGTCGTGCAGGTAGCCGAGGTGCCAGGGGCTCTGGCCGGAAAGCTGCAAGGTCTCGCCGGTGAGCAGGCCGCGGAAGTCGTAGGTGGCGTTCCACACGCTGGTGCCGGACACGACCTGGGTCGCCTGGCCGAGCGCATCGTAGGTGGTCTGCGTGCTCTGCGTGCCGCTGGGGGGCTGCATCGTCAGCACCCGGTTCATCGCATCGTAGCTGCGCGTGGTGCGGGCGGCGGCCGCCACCTGCTCCTGCCCGCAGCCCGTGCCGGTGATGCTCAGGCCATCGGCGCTCCACGCCAGGTTGTTGGCCGCGTCATAGGCCAGCACCGTGCTGCCGCTTTCCGGCTCGGTGCGGCGGCACAGGCGGTGATAGCTGTCGTAGGTCAGCGTCTTGGTGACGCTCAGGCTTTGCGTGCCGTACAGCCCCGACTGGGTGATGGCGGTGGGGTTGCCGTAAAGGTCGCGGGCGATGGTCTGGGTGAGGCCGCCCGGCGCCTGCACCTGGATTGCGGCGCCGTCGCCGGGCTCATCGAAGACCTGGTAGCGGGTGGTGGTGACGTTGCCCTTGGGGTCGGTCATCTGCTGGCGGGCACCGGACAGATAGGCCGTGGTGGTGGTCAGCATGCCCAGTTCGGAATTCTGCTGGGTTTGCGTCAGCCGGCCCAGCGCATCGTAGGTCTGATGCGTGCCGGCGGTGAGCGTGGACAGCGCCGGGGCGCCGCCGACCGGATACGATGTGAAGGTCGTGAGGCCGCGCTCATCGTAGCTTTTCGCCGTCGTGATATCCGAGCCGGCAGTGCCGATGATCGAGGTATCGCTGAGCAGCGGGCGCAACATGGCGTCGAACCAGGTCACGGTGCTGGCGTTGCCGGTAGTGACCGTGCGGCGCCAGTGGTTGGCCGCAATACCGCGCTCGGCAGCGGTGACGTAGGTGTAGGCGAAGGTGGTCGGATACCACGCCACCTCGTCGCCGGCCGGATACGTGATGGCGGTGATCCGCCCGACCGGGTCGTAGGTATAGCCGGTGGTGTGCCCGGCCTGATCGGTGATCGCACCGATCTGCCCGAAATCGTCGACGACCAGCGTCTCGCTGCGGCCATCCGGATAGCCGATCGTCTGCGGTATGCCGCGCTTGTAGCTGCCCAGGGTGGTGGTGTGGGTGTTGCCGTCGGTGAAGCTGGCCAGTTGGCCTTGCGCGTTGAACGTGTAGTTCATCAGCGTCTGGCCGAAGCGGGCGCGCGATTGCAGCGTCACGTTGCCGAGGTTGTAGGTGTTGGCCGATTCGATCTCGCCGGTGGTGAGGTTGGTGACCTGCAGCGGCAAGCCCAGCACCCAGTGCGGCAGGTCGTTGAGGTACGTCGTCTGCTCGGTGATCGCGCTCTGGCCGGCGATCGTGTTGAAGCGCTTCGCCTGGGTTACCTGCGCGAAGGCATTGAAGGCCTGTGCCTGCCACGTGTAGGTGTCGCCCTCCTGGATCGTCGTGCGCTGATTGAGCGGCGACAGTTCGGTGGTCTGCGCCTGGTTGGTGCGGTCCTGCAGGGAGGCCACGTAGGTCGCCGGCCATGCGCCGGTGGTGGGCGCCGCGTAGGCGTTGGTTTCCGAGCGCAGGATCGTCGAGGTGTTGCCGCCGGTGTAGTAGTCCGTACGCAGCAGCTGCCCTTCGGTGACGTCGTAACGATTGCTGAAGGTATAGCGGACATCGTGCCCCGCCGGATCGAGTACGTCGGTCCAGACGGTGCTCACGCAGCCGCCGCCGCAATCCTGCAGCCAGCTCTCGTTCGGCGGGGAGTAGGTGTAGGTCCAGGTCCGGGTGGGCAGGCCGGCGCCGCTGAACGTCTTGCCGGTCGCGGCGAGCTGGTAGTACACGAAGGGGGTGACCGCAAACGTCGTCGTGCCCGTGACGGCGTTTCTGTAGCACTGCCGCGGCACATACGAGCGGCCGTGCACCGTCGCCTGCACCGTGAAGGTGCCCTGCAGACCCGACGGGTGCGTGATGGTGCCCGTCGCGCTCCCGCCATCGAGCGTGGCCAGCGTGGTGCAGTCCCCGCCGCTCGTGAGCACCTGGGCGTGCTCGAAAACGCCCAGGTTGTACGACCAGGCGCTGCCGTCGGGCAGGACCACCTTGCTCAACGAGGGGTCGGCCACGCCGTTGACCGTATTGACGTACTGGTATGTCCACGTTCGCGTGGCGCCGGTGGCCGATCGCAGGGTCGCTGCGGCGACCTGCGCCGTGCCGGCGACGTATTGCAAGGTGAGCTGCCGGCCATCGCTGGCGGTGATCGACGTCAGATTCGCGCCGCTGTAGGTGTAGGTGAGCGTATTGCCGAAACGGTCGCGGACCTTGGTGACCAGCATCAAGGCGTCGCGGCGCGCCAGGAAATCGTCGATCGCCACCAGCGGACCGATACTCGCGTGCGCGGGCGACAACGGTCCCGACCCGATCGGCCGTCGGATCGCCTCCATCGGACGATAGACGATGTGGTTGAACGTATAGGTGGTGCCATCCGGCGCCAGCGCCGTAAAGCCTTCGCCGCCATCGTCATCGGTCAGCACGCCGCAGCTGAACATCCAGTTCTGCTTGGTCACGATCGGAAACGTCGTGCCACTGACCGAGGGCGACAAGGTGTTCTGGACACTGCGCGGCAGCATTTCCTGGCTGCCTTGACCGGGTACGATCAGCTGATAGCCGTACCACCACGTGTCGGGGAGCCAATCGGAAGCCCCTTGTTGCCTGCGCACGACCGGCGGGGCCTGAAACGCACTGCAGCGGGCCAACGGATTGACCGCCGGCACTTGCCAGCCCGTGACATTCTGCTGGTTGGCCGTGACCGTCTCGATGCGCGGGATATCGAGTTCCCAGTCGGCAAAGGCACCCTCGGCATTCAACGGATAACCGCTGGTACCGGTGACCTTGAGCGAACGCGACAGCTGCAGCAGCGGACCGTCGCCGGCCAGGCGGATATCGGTCTGCTCGAACGACAGGCTGCCGTCGTACAGGCTGATGTTTTCGCCGAACGGGTTGGCGCCCAGCGGCTGGATATCCTGGTTGACCTTGATCAGTTGCTGGTATTCGTCCTCCAGCGTGTTGTCGGCCCAGACCGGCGCGCTCACGAGCACCAGCACAATGCCCGCCATGCACGCCCGTGCCGCCCTGCATCCCCTTGCCATGGTTCCCACCCTTGGATGACGGACCTGGCGCGGCGCCAGGCGCTTCGGGCGGAAGAAATAACCCATCGCCAGACCGGCCGGCAAGCACCGATGTCGCACTGCGCGTCATTCGGCGGCTTGTGCCTGCACGATTTTCAGATTTCCCCGACACCCGTCACGTTTCGTACGCGGCTCGGGCGGGGGTACGCTTACCGGGCAGTGCCCCACCCCAAGCTCTCGCCTGCACGCAGGGAAGGGGCATTTTCAAGTTTTGGACAAAAGCAGACATTGCGCCTTTGGGCTGACAAGTCAGCGCCCAGACTTGGCGGCCGGCCTGTGCTGGGCTAGTCTGAGCAGTTCACCGCGGCAGGCCTTCACCGGCTTGCGCCAACCGCATCACGGCGCGAAGAATCATGCAGGACATCCAGCAACCCAACTCCATCGAGCACGGCGACAGCCCCGGACAGGGCGGCATTCCCGGGCAGGGCTATGCCCCGCAGGCGGTGGAAGCCGCCGCGCAGCAGTACTGGAACGCGCAGGCCGCGTATGCGGTGAAGGAAGACGCCACGCGGCCGAAGTTCTTCTGCCTGTCGATGCTGCCGTACCCGTCCGGTGCGCTGCACATGGGCCACGTGCGCAACTACACGATTGGCGACGTGATCAGCCGCTATCAACGGATGAACGGCAAGAACGTGCTGCAGCCGATGGGCTGGGATGCGTTCGGCCTGCCGGCGGAGAACGCCGCGATCAAGAACGCCACCGCACCGGCGAAGTGGACCTACGCCAACATCGAGCACATGCGCAGCCAGCTGAAGTCGCTGGGTTACGCGATCGACTGGGGCCGCGAGTTCGCCACCTGCAAACCGGACTACTACCGCTGGGAACAGCTGATGTTCACCCGGCTGCTGAAGAAGGGCCTGGCCTACCGCAAGAACGCGGTGGTGAACTGGGATCCGGTCGACCAGACCGTGCTGGCCAACGAGCAGGTGGTCGACGGCCGCGGCTGGCGCTCCGGCGCGCTGGTGGAAAAGCGCGAGATCCCGCAATGGTTTTTGAAGATCACCGACTATGCGCAGGAGCTGCTGGACGGGCTGGACACGCTGCCGGGCTGGCCCGACGCGGTCAAGACCATGCAGCGCAACTGGCTCGGTCGCAGCGAGGGGCTGGAGATCCACTTCGCGCTGGAAGGCGAGGGCGAGCCGCTGAGCGTGTTCACCACGCGTCCCGATACGCTGATGGGGGTGACCTTCCTGTCGATCGCGGCCGAACATCCGCTGGCCCTGCAGGCGGCGCAGGACAACGAAAAGCTCGCTGCCTTCATCGCCGATCTGAAGCACGGCGGCGTGTCCGAGGCTGAGCTGGAAACCCAGGAAAAGCGCGGCATGGACACCGGCCTGCGCGCGATCCATCCGCTCAGCGGCGAGCCGGTGCCGATCTGGGTCGCCAACTTCGTGCTGATGGGCTACGGCACCGGCGCGGTGATGGCGGTGCCGGCGCACGACCAGCGCGACTGGGAGTTTGCGCGGAAGTACGGCCTGCCGATCAGGATGGTGATCGTCGACCAGTCGGTGCTCGATGCGCTGCAGGAAATTCGCCACGACCTGGCGCTGGGTGTCGGCGTCGATCGCATGCAGGCCGCGCTGAGCGGTCGCGACAGCAATGCGCAGGACATCTCCGCGCCGGTGCGCGTGGTCGTGGAGTTCGAGCGACGCATCCAGGAAGAGGGCGCGTGGACCGCACGCGGCGTGCTGGTCAATTCCGGCGACTACGACGGCATGGATTTCTCCCGGGCACTGGACGCGCTGGCCACCCGTTTCGAGCGCGACGGCAGCGGTTCCCGCCGCATCAACTGGCGCCTGCGCGACTGGGGCGTCAGCCGCCAGCGCTACTGGGGTTGTCCGATCCCGGTGATCTACTGCCCGACCTGCGATGCCGTGCCGGTTCCGGAAGACCAACTGCCGGTGGTGCTGCCCGAGGACGTCGCCTTCAGCGGCGTGCTGTCGCCGATCAAGGCCGACCCCGAATGGCGCAGGACCACCTGCCCGCAGTGCGGCGGACCGGCCGAGCGCGAAACCGACACTTTCGACACCTTCATGGAGTCGAGCTGGTACTACGCGCGCTACACCAGCCCCGGCGCCGACGCGCAGATCGACGAGCGCGCCAACTACTGGCTGCCGGTCGACCAGTACATCGGCGGCATCGAACACGCGATCATGCACCTGCTGTATTTCCGCTTCTATCACAAGCTGCTGCGCGACGCAGGGCTAGTGCAGTCGGACGAGCCGGCGCAGAACCTGCTGTGCCAGGGCATGGTGATCGCCGAGACCTTCTACCGCGACAGCGACGACGGCTCGAAGGACTGGATCAACCCGGCCGACGTGGAGATCGAGCGCGACGACAAGGCGCGCGTGACCGGTGCGCGGCTCAGGGCGGATGGCCGGCCGGTGCGGATCGGCGGCACCGAGAAGATGTCCAAGTCGAAGAACAACGGCGTCGATCCGCAGACCATGGTGGACAAGTACGGTGCCGACACGGTGCGCCTGTTCTCGATGTTCGCCGCGCCGCCGGAGCAATCCCTGGAATGGAGCGAGGCGGGCGTCGAGGGCATGGCGCGTTTCCTGAAGCGTTTCTGGCGCGAGGTGGCCACGCACGCGGCCGGTCCCGATCATCCGGCGGTCGATCCGGCGGCGCTGGATGCCGCCCAGAAGACCCTGCGTCGCCAGCTGCACGAGACGATCCAGAAAGTCGGCGACGATTTCGGCCGGCGGCACGCGTTCAACACCGCGATCGCCGCGCTGATGGAACTGCTCAATGCGCTGGGCAAGTTCAATGACCAGAGCGACCAGGGCCGCGCCGTGCGCCACGAGGCGCTGGAGGCGATGGTGCTGCTGCTCAACCCGGTGGTGCCGCACATCAGCCATGCGCTGTGGCAGGTGCTGGGCCACCGGCCATGCGTGCTCGAGGATCAACCCTGGCCGCAGGCCGATCCGGCCGCGCTGGTGCGCGACACGGTGACCATGGCGGTGCAGATCAACGGCAAGTTGCGCGCTACCATCGAGCTGGCCGTCAACGCCTCGAAGGAAGAGGCCGAGCGACAGGCCCGCGTGCAGCCGCAAGTGGCGAATTTCCTGGAGGGCCTGAGCGTGCGCAAGGTCATCGTGGTACCCGGCAAGATCGTCAACATCGTCGCAGGATGAAATCCATGAGAGCCCTCAAAGCACGCCACCTGTTCCATGCCACGCTGCTGCTGTCCGTGCTGGCGCTCGGCGCCTGCGGATTCCATCTGCGCCAGAGCGCGGCGCTGCCGGCATCGATGCAGCATGTGCACATCACCGTCAACGGCGGAGGCGACCTCCCGCGCATGCTGGCCCGTGCCCTGCGCGATGCCGGTGTCGGCGTCGAGGACGACAGCGGTCCCGGTGTGGCCGAGTTGCGCGTGCCGGTGGCGACGTTCAGCACCGAGACGTTGAGCGCGGGCGGTTACGTGCGCATCACCGAATACGCCGTGCGCTACCAGGTGCGGTTCAACGTGACCGATGCCGCCGGCCAGGTCCTGCTGCCCGATCAGCGGATCAACATGTCGCGCGAATACAGCTACGACGCCAGCAATACCGTCGGCAACACCTCGCAGGTCGAGGAGATCCAGCGCAGCCTCAACGACGACATGGTGCAGGCGATCCTGTTCCGCCTGCAGGCGGCCGGCAGGCACCAGCTGGCCGCGCCGGCGGCCGCAACCAGTACGCCCTGATGCCACTGAGTGCCGCGCAGTGGCACAAGGCGCTGTCGGCCGACCGTCTGGCGCCGGTGTATCTGCTCGCCGGCGCGGAACTGCTGGTGCTGGAGGCGGCCGACGCCTTGCGTGCGCAGGCGAAGAAACTCGGCTACAGCGAGCGCGAGGTATTGGATGTCGGCCAGCATTTCAATTGGGACGACCTGGCCCGTGCCGCCGCCGGCATGTCGCTGTTCGCCACCCGCCGCCTGATCGACCTGCGCCTGCCCACCGGCCGTCCCGGCATCGACGGCGCCAAGGCGATCAGCGCGTTCTGCGCCGATCCGCCGCCGGATGTCACGCTGCTGATCACCGCGATGGAGTGGAGCAACAAGCACGACGGCGCCTGGAGCAAAAAGGTCGACGGCACCGGCGTGATGGTGGTGTTCAACCCGCCGCGGCCGAACGAGTGGGGTGCCTGGATCGGGGGGCGGCTCGCCTCGCGCGGCCTGTCCGCCACGCCCGATGCCGCCGCGCTGCTGGCCGAACGGGTCGAGGGCAACCTGCTCGCCGCCGCGCAGGAAATCGACAAGCTCGCGGTATTGCACGGGCAAGGCCGCATCGATGCCGCCGAGATGGAAAACCTGGTCGCCGACAGCGCCCGCTACGACGCCTTCAAACTCACCGACGCCGCGTTTGCCGGCGACGGTGCGCGTGCGCTGCGCATCCTCGCCGGGCTGCGTGCCGAAGGCGACGAACTGATCGCGCTGATGGGCTGGCTGGTCAATCAGCTGCAACTGGCGCTGCGCCTGGCCAATGCGCACGATCTCGCCGCGCAGATCCGCACCGAACACCTGTGGCCCGCGCGCGAGCAGCTGTTCCGCCAGGCGCTGCGCCGCGCACCGCGCGAGCACTGGCTGCAGTGCCTGGCCCGCGCATCGCGCATCGACCGCATGGCCAAGGGCCGCGAAACCGGCAACGCCTGGCAGGAGGCCGAGCGGTTGATCGCCGCCATCGCCGAGCCGCGCGCGGCCAGGGCGCTGGCGTGAAACCGCTCGCGATCTTCGGCGGTACCTTCGATCCGATTCATCTCGGCCACCTGTGCGTGGCGTGGGAAGCGTCCGAGCTGCTCGATGCCGAGGTGCTGATGATGCCTTCCGGCATTCCGCCGCACCGTCCGCCGCCGATCGCCAGCGCGCCGCAGCGCGTGGCGATGCTGCGCGCCGCCCTGCGCGGCCAGTCGCGGCTGATCCTGGATGCGCGCGAGCTGGCGCGCAGCGGCCCGTCGTACACCGTCGACACGATGATCGAGCTGCGCGCCGAGCAGGGCGAGCGCCCGCTGGTGCTGCTGCTCGGCGCCGATGCGTTCGCCGGTCTGCCCGGCTGGCATGGCTGGCGCCGGCTGTTCGAGCTGGCGCACATCGGCGTGCTGAGCAGGCCCGGCGAACAGGCCGTGCTGCCGGACGCGCTGCAGCGCGAAATCCGTGGTCGCCGGGTGGACGATCCGGCACAGCTGCGCACGCTGCCGGCCGGCAAGCTGATCGAGCTGTCGGTCACCCCGATGGAGATTTCCTCCACGCGCATTCGCGAACTGATCGCGGACGGGCGCGAGCCGTGTTACCAGCTGCCGGCGGGGTTGTTCGACGATCCGCAACTGCTGGCGCCGTATCGCCGCTGATCCCGTCGCCGGGCAGCTTCAGGCGCCGGCATCCGGCCGGCCTTCCGGCACACCACGGTGCAGCACATCCGGCAGCGCCTCGCCGCTTTCGACAAAGCCCAGCGACACCGAGTTGAGGCAATGGCGTTCGCCGGTCGGCGGCGGACCGTCGGGGAACACGTGGCCGAGGTGACTGCCGCAGCGCGCGCAGACTTCCTCCACGCGGATCATGCCGTGGCTGGTGTCGCGGATCAGCCGGATGTGCGACGGGTCGTACGGCTGGAAGAAGCTGGGCCAGCCGGTGCCCGAGTCGAACTTCGCGCCGGAGCGGAACAGCGGCAGTCCGCAGAAGCGGCAGGCATAGATGCCGTCCTTGTGGTTGTCCAGGAACACCCCGCAGAACGCCGCCTCGGTGCCGTGCTCCAGCAGCACGCGCTTCTCGTCGGCGGACAGGCCGGCGGTGATGTGCTTGCGCTGCGCCGCGTCGGGCGGGGTGAGGTCGAAGGCGGTCACGGCTTGCTCCTGTCGCGTAGAAGGATGGCGGTCATTATGGACGCGGCTGTAGGAGCGCACCCTGTGCGCGAAAGCCCTTGTCCGAACGCTGGCCATGAGCATCGCGCACAGGAGGCACCCAGAAGCCGTTCCCGCGAGAGCCGCAGGGTCTCATGGGCCGCGGTCCAACTGCCCCTGCACCTCGTTGATCGAGTCGCGGATGCGCTTGCTGAACAGCGAATCCTGGTGATGGATCAGCAGCAGCCGTTCGGTGGCGCGGGTCATGGCGACGTAGAGCAGGCGGGCTTCGTGGGCTTCGTCCTCGCCGGCCTTGGGCATCTGGCCGAGACCGGGGATGATCACCAGCGGAAATTCCAGACCCTTGCTGGAATGCATGCTGACCAGCTTGATGCTGTCCTTGACCAGGAACAGCGTGTTCTTGCCGCCCTTGTCGTCGGCCAGGCGGCAGGCCAGGCCGGCCTGATCCAGCGCATGGCGCAATTTTTCGCCCTGCCAGATGTAGCGGTAGAGCACGGCGATGTCGTCGAGGCGGCGGCCGTGCGCCTGTTCGTCGCGGATCTGGCCGAGCAGGGTGGCGAGTTCCTCGCCGGCGCCGTTGGCGCGGATCAGTTCGGGCACCGCGCCGCGGCGGCCGGCGCTTTCCGGCGCGATCAGCGGCCCGCCGTCGTCCTCGCCGGCCCGGGCGTCGAGCAGTTCGCTGGCGAAGCTGCGCGCCACCGAGAGGATTTCCAGCGTGTTGCGGTAGTTGAGCTTGAGGATGGTGGTGCGGCCCTGCGCCTGCACGCCGAGACTTTTCCAGGTGAATTTGCGCCGGTCGCTGCGGGCATTGATGTTCTGCGCGTCGTCGTACAGCACCAGCAGCGAGTTGGTGGCCGGGTCGACCATCTGCACGATCAGCCTGTACCAGCCCGGCTCGAAGTCGTGGCCCTCGTCGATCAGCACGGCGCCGTACTGGAAGCGCGGGATCTGGCCGCGCTCGACGCCGACGATCACCCGCTGCACCATCTGCGCGAAGAAGTCGCCGCTGCCCTGCGCGGGCAGGTCCAGGTGATAGGCGGTGAGCATCCTGCGGCACCATTTGTGGAAGTTGTACACCTGCACCCTTTCGCCGAGCCCGCGTTCGCCCAGCAACTGGTCCAGCCGCGCGGCCAGCGTCTTGTTGTAGCAGAGCACCAGAACGGGTTTTCCCAGCTCGCGCGCCAGCTGCATCGCGCGAAAGCCCAGGATCATGGTCTTGCCGGAGCCGGCCACGCCGTGGATGATGCGGTGCTCGCTGCCCAGCGAGCGCGCCAACTGTTCCTGCTGCGCGTCCATCACCTTGATCAGCTCGGGAATCTGCAGCGGCCGGATGGCGCTGGTGTCGACGCTGTCGAACAGGCCGAACTGGCCTTCGCCCGGCGCCACGCGAATCTCCGGGAAAAGGTGCCAGCGCACGCGGTCGATCTGCGGCAGGGTCAGCGCGACCGGGAACACCTGCGGAAACATCGCCCACAGCCGCTCCTGGAAGGCCTCGGGGTCGACCGTCTCGTAGATCTCCTCACGGCAGATCGCCAGGTGTTCGGGAATCACGGCGTCCAGGCCGCCGTCGATGAACTGCTGGCGGCTGATGTTGGCCAGCACCACGCCGTACGCCCACGGCATCACCAGCTTGCCGGCGTGGCGGCTGCCGGGCGGCTGGCGCAGCGCCGGGTCGCGCTCCAGCACCACGCCGATTTCCAGCGCATAGGCGCGCGCCTGCAGCAGCGGGTTGTTCTCCTTCACCAGGCCGCGCGCGGTGACCAGGGTGAACTGGGTGCTGTCGGCGTGGTGGATGGTGTCGGGTTTCCAGTCCTTCACCTCCAGCACCAGCATGCCGCGGCGCGGGTGGAACACCACGAAATCCGGGCGCCGCTGCTTCAGCCCGATCGGCACGTCGTACCACAGCAGGTAGTCGTCCTCGAGCTTGCCTTCCAGCCGTTCGGAGAAGCGCTTCTCGCCGCCGGTCATGCGCGGCAGGCAGCTGTTGCGGGTTGGAATGAGCGTGGCCATCGGCGTCCCGGAAGGTTCCTGCCGCCGAAAGTAGCGAAACAAGGCGGGCTGTCAATGCCGGGGTCCTTGCGCGCCTTTGCGGCAGCGGTGCCGCAAGGGCGCGCAAGGAGGAGTATGTTCGCGCAATGCCCGTCCGCACGGATGTTGTGTCGAGCTGGCGAAGGAGCAAGCATGTTCATCGATCTGGCTACTGTGGCGCTGATGGGGTCGTTGCAGGGCCTGCTGCTGGCGGTCGTGCTGTGGACCTCCACCGGCGGCTACGCGGGGGTGGCGCGAACCAGCCTGCGCATCCGCGCCGGCGCATTGGCGATCGAAGCCGCCTCGCTCGGCATTCTCGGTCTGTTCGGCCAGTTGCACGATCCGTACGCCATCGTGCTGAGCAATCTGCTGGTGCTGGTGGCCTACGCCGCGACGGTATGGGCGCTGCGCATGCTGCTCGGAGTCAGGCAGCGGCATGGTGCGGTGATCACCGCAAGCGTGTCCTGCGCGCTGGTCATGATCTGGTTTTCCGTGGCCAACCCGAACGCCAATGCAAGGGCCCTGGCGGTCTCGGTGGCGATCATGCTGGACCTCTTCCTGATGCTGGCGCCATTGCTGGCCGATGCGCGCTGGGGAGCCTCGCTGGCACGTCGTTCATTGCTGCTGATTCTTGCCGCCTCCATGCTGGTGATGGGCTGGCGGGTCGTCGGACTGATGCGGGTGAACCTGACCCAGGCGGGGCTGCTGGCGCCCAGCCTGACCAATACGGTGTATGTCCTGCTTTGGTCGATCCAGCCGCTGTTCACCAGTATCGGTTTTCTGCTGATCTACAACGAGACGATCCAGCATGACCTGCATCTGCTGGCGCGGATCGACCCGCTGACCGGGGTCAGCAACCGGCTGGCGATCGACGAGGCGACGGTGCGGCTGCTGGCACAGGCGGATCGGCAGCGGCAATCGCTGGGTGTGCTGATGCTCGACGCGGACCATTTCAAGGGTGTCAACGACCGTTTCGGCCACAGCGGCGGCGACAAGGTGTTGCAGGCAATGGTGTGCAGCATCCGCTCCACCCTGCGCGATGGCGACGTGATCGGGCGTATCGGCGGCGAGGAGTTCGTGGTGCTGTCGCCGGGTACCGACATGGATTCGGCACTGACGCTGGGGGAGCGCATCCGCGACATGGTCGAAAGCATGCCGCAGCTGATCGACGGCCAGATGCTGAAGCTCACCGTATCGGTCGGGGTGGCCGTGGCCGCGCCGGCGGAGCGCGACGGTACGGCGGTGCTGCAGCGCGCCGACAAGGCGCTGTATGCGGCCAAGCGTGCAGGTCGCAACTGCGTGATGGCGGGGGCCGCATCGAAGGAGGACGGCAACCCGTTGCCGGCCTGAGCCGGGGTTGCCGCCGCCACGCGTGCGCGTCCATGTCGGTGCGGCGCCGGGGGCGTTATGCTTGGCGCCTGTCTTGTCGCCAATGTCCGGGGGCATATGTCACTGATCATCCAGCATGAGCGCTCCGCGCATCGCTTCTGCGCACAGGTGGACGGCATGCAGTGCGTCCTCGACTACCGCCTGGCGGCGGGCGTCATGACCATCACCCATACCGGCGTGCCGCCCGAGGTGGGTGGGCGCGGCATCGCGTCGGCACTGGCGCAGGCGGCGCTGGATGCGGCCCGCGCCGAGGGCTGGAAGGTGGTGCCGGCGTGCTCCTATGTCTCGGTCTGGATGGTGCGGCATCCGTCGTACCACGATCTGCTTGCCTGAACTCCCGGGCTGGCTGCTTGCACGTCATGTCGGAGGTTTCCTTGTACGAACGCATCGATCGTGTGTCGCCGGCCGCAAGCCTGCGGCACATCGCAATGGCGGCGCCGTGGCGGGCATGAACCGGGCGTCGAAGCCCGCGTTGCCCGTCGAGGTTCCGGTGACCGGACGGTCGAAGAAAACGCATTGGCGCCCGTTGCGCTACGTGAATGCACGGCCGCGGCTGATCGTGTCGCTGGCGATCTTCATTGTTGCCAGTACCGTCCTGGGTGCCTTGGGACTGCCACCGGCTACCGCGATCCTGCTGGGTTTCGACCTGGCCGCGGTGCTGCTGCTGGGCGTCCTGGCGCATCTGTTCAACAAGGCCACCATCGCGCACATGCGCAGTCAGGCGCGGGCGCAGGACTCCGGGCGCTGGGGCTTCCTGTGGAGCGGCGTGGTGCTGTCGGCCGTGGTGCTGGTGGCATTGAGCGGTGAACTGCAGGCGGCCAGGAGTGGCGGCGCGCCGGCGCTGATGGTCGGCGTGCTGAGCATCGTGCTCACCTGGCTGTTCCTGAACACCATGTTCGCGCTCCACTACGCGCACGGCTTCTACGGGGATTTCGGCGAGCAACACGAGGGGCTGGAGTTTCCCGGCACGCAACAGCCCGATTACTGGGATTTCGCGTATTTCGCGATCGTGGTCGGCATGACGTTCCAGGTCTCCGACGTGCAGATCACCAGCCGCTACCTGCGCCGCGTGGTGCTGCTGCACAGTGTCATCTCGTTCTTCTTCAACGTGTTCATCATTGCGATCACGGTGAACATACTGGCTGGACGATGAAGCGCCATGCCATGAAGGGTGGTGACGATGCGATGGACGCGGGCCACCGACCGCATGCACCCGGGGCCGGCGGCGGGAGTGACGCCCCGGCGGCGCTCCCGTTTCGGCCTGGCTGATCGCCTTTGCGCGGGTCGCGGCGGCGCCGGCACCTCCTGGCGGCAGGGCGGTTATACTGCGGCCGCGCCATTTGGCGCGGCTATCCGTATCGAGGCCCCTCCTCTTGAGTACTGCCCGCACGAACAAGTCCGTTACCACGGCCACCCTGCGCAAGTCGGTCATCGACGCGCTGGAAGAACTGAAAGCCAAGGACATTCGCGAGATCGACGTTCGCGGTAAGACCTCCATCGCCGACCTGCTGGTGATCGCCTCCGGCACGTCCGCCCGCCACGTCAAATCGATTGCCGACGAAGTCGGCAGGTTCGCCAAGAAGGCCGGCGTGATGCCGCTGGGCGTGGAAGGCGAGGTGGAGGGCGAATGGGTGCTGGTGGATCTGGGCGACGTGATCGTCCACGTGATGTTGCCGCGCATCCGCGAGTTCTACGGGCTCGAACGGCTGTGGACGGTGGGCGACCACGGGCACGAGTCCGATGCGGCGCAAGCGGTCTGATCGCTTCCTTCTCCCCTGCGGGGAAAGGGTGCCCGCAGGGCGGATGAAGCTGGGTGCCCGCGAAATGGTCGATCGACGAGCGGAAGATCATCTTTGATGCGGGTCTTGAGCCAGGCGGATCCCTCACCTCACTCCTCATCCCAAGGGGGAGAGGAGGCGATGGTGGCGCTGCGCGCTGCGTCGCTTTTTTGATCATGCGCGCGCGCATGATCGCGGTCGGCGAGCGCATGCCCGGATGGGTGGCGGAAGGCTTTGCCGAATACTGCAAGCGGCTTTCGCACGAACTGCCGCTGACACTGCTCGAAATCAGGCCCGGCAGCCGCGGCAAGGGCCGCGACGATGCGCGGGCGATCCAGGAAGAGGGCGCGGCGCTGCTCGCGGCGCTGCCGCGCGACAGTCATGTGATCGCGCTGGATGGTCGCGGCAAGCCATGGTCCAGCGAGCAACTGGCCGGGCAACTGGCGCAATGGCGCATGGCCGGGCGCGATCTGGCGTTCCTGGTCGGCGGCCCCGACGGGCACGCCCCCGAGGTGCTGGCGCGCGCCGAGCAGTGCTGGTCGCTGGGACCGCTGACCTTGCCGCACATGCTGGTGCGGCTGGTGCTGGCCGAGCAGCTGTACCGGGCCACCACCATCGCGGCGGGGCATCCCTATCACCGTGCCTGATCGTGGCGCGACGTTCCGCTCTGGCCTCCGGCCCTTGCGCTAGCTTAGGCTTGGCATTCTCCGCGCCAAGGGTCCACTTTCATGTCTGTCCAGGTACTGCAAGCCACGATCCACGACCTCGATGCGCTGACCGTGCTGTTCGACGGCTACCGCCAGTTCTACGGGCAACCGGCGGACAGGGGGCGGGCGCGACGGTTTCTTGCGGAGCGTTTCCAGCATCAGGAATCGCTGATCCTGCTGGCGCAGGACGAGCGGGGCGAAGGCATCGGCTTCACCCAGTCGTATCCGCTGTTCTCCTCGGTGCGCACGGTGCGGACCTGGCTGCTCAACGATCTGTTCGTGGCACTGCAGGCACGCCGCCACGGCGTGGCGACGGCGCTGCTCGCCGCCACGGCGGATCATGCGCGTGCGCTGGGTGCGGCCAGCCTGTCGCTGTCGACCGCGCTGGACAATGCACCGGCGCAGGCGCTGTACGAGTCGATGGGCTGGCAGCGCGACCGGCAATTCTGCGAATACGGCCTCGCCCTCTGAGCGCTCGATGTTCTTGACCTCGTTGACCGGGAAACCCGATGCTTCATCTCGCCTCGCAGTCGCCACGCCGCCGCCAGTTGCTAGAACAGCTGGGCGTGGATTTCACCGTGCTTGACGTCGATGTGCCCGAACAGCGCGCAGCGGATGAATCGCCGCAGGACTACGTGAGCCGGGTGGCGCGCGACAAGGCGCGCGCCGGTCTGGCCAGCCTCGGCGCGGCGGGTGATGCGGTGGTGCTCGGCGCCGATACCGAGGTGGTGCTGGACGACGAGGTGTTCGGCAAGCCGCTGGATGCCGGGCATGCCGCCGCCATGCTGCGCCGCCTGTCGGGACGCACGCATGCGGTGATCTCGGTGGTGTGGATGGTCAGTCACCGGCGCGAGCGGTGCGAGACGTGCATTTCGCACGTGCGTTTCGGGCACCTGGACGAGTCCACCATCGCCGCTTACGTCGCCACCGGCGAGCCGCTCGGCAAGGCGGGTGCGTACGCGATCCAGGGGCGCGGCGCGGCGTTGATCGAGCGTCTGGAGGGCAGTCATTCCGGCGTGATGGGCCTGCCGATGTTCGAAACCGCACGGCTGCTGCGCAGCTTCGATGCGGCCGCGGCATGAACCTCAGCCCGCCGGATTGATCACCACGAACCACGCGACGATCGCCAGCAGGTTGTTGACGCCATGCGCCACCACCCCCGGCCAGATCGAGCCCGAGCGCAGCCGCAGCCATGCCAGCG
The DNA here is from genome assembly GCA_028871555.1 of Lysobacteraceae bacterium. Classification (GTDB taxonomy): domain Bacteria; phylum Pseudomonadota; class Gammaproteobacteria; order Xanthomonadales; family Rhodanobacteraceae; genus Rhodanobacter. Next base: position 8,149 of record JAGWNA010000007.1, on the reverse strand, counting down.
CCAGCGCCAGCAGGGTCAGGTCAGGCAGCGCGAACCACTGGTACTGCAGGCCGGGCAGGTGCGCCAGCGCGAACAGCAGCGAGCTGATCGCCACCGCCCAGCCGGCCCGCCAGCGCTGCAGCAGCGCCGACAGCAGCACGCCGCGAAACAGCAGTTCTTCCACCAGCGGTCCCAGGCTCGCCACGACAAGCACCAGCGGGATGCGCAACGGCAACGCGGTCCGGGTACCCAACTGCTGGATGTCCTGGGTCACCGCATGGCCATGCGCCAGCAGCTCGGTCAGCAGTCCGCCCAGCAGCGGCGCCGCCAGTCCGACAGCCACTGCCGGAACGAGGAACAGCCGCCTTGCCTGCAGCGCGAAACCGAAGCCGGGCGGTCGCGACAGCGACCACAGCTGCGGCCACCGACGCCGGGTCAGCCACAGCGTGAGGGCGGCGGCCAGCGCCACGGTGAGCACGACGGTAATGGCCTGCATGTCCGCTTGCGCCATCATCCTCTGGAGTTCGTTCTCGGCCTGGCCGGCGCCTTGTTGCAGATGGACGAGGCCGGTCGCCAGGCCGATCGCCAGGGCGATCAGCAGACTGCCCGTGGCCTGCAACAGGAAATAGAACGCGATCAGCCCCAGCGCAGCCCACAGGCTGGGCGCTCCGGCGTGAGACTGGGGCACGGACGGATTCGGCGGTCGCGGAAGCGGGGCCGGCAAATTGCAGGTTTCCATGACATCCATGGCTGGATCGAAGGTTCCCGGGAGAGGGCGAATATGCATTGGATCGGGCATGGCGTGTGAAGTTCATGCCGTGCGTTGCAGTCCGCCACGGCATCGTGCGGCATCGCGCCAGCCGTCATGATGTCGAACGATCGCCTCGGCCCGCTCAAGGGCGCCGGTGGACAGGCTCAGCCGAGCAGCATGGCGCGGGTCACGCCGATGCCGGCCATCACCAGCAAGGCCGCCCAGCCGAGCATGCCCAGCGTGAAGCCACCTCCGCGCTTGCCCGCATCCTGCAGGTAGGCCAGCGCATACCACACCCGCCCGGCGAGCCAGACCAGCCCGGCCACGCCGGCCCAGCCACTGAAGCCGTAGTGGGCCGCCAGCCACAGGGTGGGCAGGAACAGCACCGTGGCCTCCAGCGTGTTCATCTGCACCCGGTAGGCGCGCTCGAATGCCGGATGGCCGCTGACCGCGGGAGCCTTGATGCCATGCACGCCACGGGCACGCCCCACCGCGAACATGGTGCCGAGCAGCAACAGCATGGTGAGCAGGGTAACCAGGGCGGGTAGATGGGTCATGCTGGATCCTCGTTGGAAGAGCGTCTACTTTAGCCGCATCCGTGCGTTGCGGAAGACCATCCGGGTTGCCATCGCCGCCGCAGTCATGAGCGGCACGGCATGCTTGTGGTTGGGCCGCAGGCTGGACTTTGCGGCCGAACGATTTCCACCGCCCCCACTCCTATAATCCGCTCGCTGCGCGCCTTGGGGTGCGTTCGGGATCGTGGCCGTGGAACATCCCTGTCTGCGTTGCGGTGCCTGCTGTGCGTTCTTCCGCGTGGCGTTTCACTGGTCGGAGGCGGAAGCCTTCGTGGGCGGTTGCGTGCCGCTGGAGTTGACCGAGAAGCTCGATCCGCATCGCCTCGCCATGCGTGGCACGAATGCCGCACAGCCGCGCTGCGTCGCGTTGCGGGGCACGGTCGGTGCGGCGGCCCATTGCGGTATCTACGCGCGGCGCCCTTCGGTGTGCCGCGAAGTGCAGCCGTCGTGGGAGTTCGGCACCGTCAGCCCGCAATGCGACAAGGCGCGTCTCGCGCATGGGTTGCCGCTGCTGAGCCGCGGAGACTGGCCTGCGCCATTCGACATCGATGACCCGCCGCCGCAGACACCCGAAGGGCCGTGAATCGCCCATCCGCCGTGACCGATAGGGCATGCCTGCGGCACGACCGCCCGCCGCACACCCGTGCCGGCAATGTGCTGCCGGCAAATCCGGGTCATCAGGTTCACCTCATTGTCGACGGCGGATATTCCGCCAAGGGGGAATGTTCCGCGGACCGGCATCAGTGTGGCGTTCGTGGCCATGGACCGCCCGACTTCTGGCCAGGGACGCGCGCCTGCCGATGGCCGTCTCTAGGAGTGTGGGCGGTAGAAGCCGACCGGGCTGCAAAGCCGTCTGCGCGGTCCATCTTTCCGCCGATTCTTGGCCCATAGCGCCGGCTATGGGCCGGCAAACCGTCGAAAAGCTGTCCTCGCGCAGCCGACTTTTCGCCTCGATCGTTTCTACCGCCCACACTCCTAGCCATTCTCCAAGGCAGGATGTGGCAGATGGATAATCGTCCCCTTGGTCGGTGCCCGTCTTGCGCTCCCGTGGAACGGCGCTGCCAAGCCATTCTCCAGGCGAGGATGTGGTGTGGGGGTCATCAGAGCAGGTGGCAGTTCGCACCGTCGTAATTTATTGCGATCGCCATCGTTCTGTGGCAGTCTTTTGGCCAGGTCGCATTTGCGTCAGCGAGCGGGGGCTCGTGTCGGATGTGGTGGCCTCACGGATATTTGTCGCCTCGACGTTTGACTGCGGCAATGAGGAAGGGATGTGCTCGCCGGGTCTCGTGCGCCGGCGGACACATCGGAATGCAGGGGAGCAGACAAGCTGGGCATGGACGCCATATTCGAAGAATCCGCCTCATCCGGGCGTGAGCCGCCTTTCTCCGGCACCGATCGTTCCCCTGAGCGGGATCTGGCCTTGGCCGGTCTGGTTGTGCTCGCCCAATTTCATGGCATCGCGGCGGATGCCGAGCAGCTTCGACACGACGCAGGCCGGGGCAATGCTGTCTTCGATGACGAGTCGCTGCTGCTTGCAGCGAGGAAGCTTGGCCTGAAGGCCCAATGGGTCAGCCAGCCGGTGGATCGCATGGATCGCGTCGCGCTGCCGGCCATGGCGCTTCGTGAGGACGGCAAAGCCTTCATCGTAGCGAAGGCTGGCACGGAAAGGATCCTGATCCACGACCTTGAGCAGAAGCGCCCGGTGGTGCTCTCGCCGGAAGAATTTCGTGCCCGTTATCAAGGTCGTCTGCTGACCGTGGCTTCCAGGGCCTCGCTGGTCGCCGAGCTCTCGAAGTTCGACTTCAGCTGGTTCATTCCGGCGATGGTGAAGTACCGCAAGCTGCTGCTGGAGGTCGTTGCGATCTCGCTGTTCCTGCAGCTGTTCGCACTGGTCACGCCGCTGTTCTTCCAGGTCGTGATGGACAAGGTGCTGGTCCATCACGCCATGACCACGCTGACCGTCATTACCGTGGCCCTGATCGGCGTCACTCTCTTCAACGCCGTATTGGCGGGACTGCGAACCTTCCTCTTCGCGCATACGACGAGCCGCATCGACGTCGAGCTCGGCGCCAGACTGTTCCGCCACATCCTGGCCTTGCCGCTGGCCTACTTTGAGGCACGTCGGGTGGGCGACACCATCGCGCGGGTGCGTGAGCTGGAGAAGATCCGCAATTTCCTCACCGGCCAGACGCTGACGTCCGTGCTGGACCTGATGTTCACGTTCGTCTTCCTGATCGTGATGTTTTTGTACAGTGGCCGGCTCACCCTGATCGTGGTGGTCTCCCTGCCCCTGTACGCCGTTTGGTCGGCGCTGATCACGCCTGCGCTGCGCACGCGTCTCAATGAAAAGTTCATGCGCAGTGCCGACAATCAGGCTTTCCTGGTCGAGGCGATATCAGGCATCGGCACGGCGAAGGCGATGGCCGTCGAGCCGCGCATGACCCGTACCTGGGACAACCAGTTGGCCGGCTACGTCAGTGCCGGATTCCGTGCGACCAAGCTGGCCAATGTCGGCCAGCAAGGCGTGCAGTTCCTGCACAAGGCGGTGACCGTCGCGATCCTGTTCTGGGGCGCACAGATGGTGATCGACGGCACGCTGTCGGTTGGCCAGCTGATCGCCTTCAACATGCTGGCAGGGCAGGTGGCCGCACCCATCGTGCGTCTGGCCCAATTGTGGCAGGACTTCCAGCAGGTCGGCATCTCGGTCGAGCGGCTGGGCGAGATCCTCAATACGCGCACCGAGCCGATGGGAGGCCGCGTCGCGCTGCCGCCCATCCAGGGCCGGATCACCTTCGAGAATTTGGGCTTCCGCTACCGGCCGGACACGGCCGAGGTCCTGCGCGACGTGAACCTGGACATCCGGCCGGGCGAAGTCGTGGGCATCGTCGGCCGCTCCGGCTCCGGCAAGAGCACCCTGACCAAGCTGGTGCAGCGCCTGTACGTGCCCGAACGCGGCCGGATCCTGGTCGACGGCAACGACCTGGCGCTGGCCGATCCGGCCTGGCTGCGCCGCCAGCTTGGCGTGGTGCTGCAGGAGAACTTCCTGTTCAACCGCAGCGTACGCGAGAACATCGCACTGGCCGATCCGGGCATGCCGCTGGAACGCGTCATGCACGCGGCCAGCCTGGCCGGCGCGCACGAGTTCATCGCCGAGTTGCCGGAAAGCTACGACACCCTCGTGGGTGAGCACGGCGCGAATCTGTCCGGAGGGCAGCGCCAGCGCGTGGCCATCGCGCGGGCACTGGTGTCCAACCCGCGCATCCTGATCTTCGACGAGGCCACCAGTGCCCTGGACTACGAGTCCGAGCGCGCCGTCATGAACAACATGCGCGCCATATGCAAAGGCCGCACCGTGCTGATCATCGCGCATCGCCTTTCCACCGTCCGTCATGCGGATCGGGTCATCGTCCTGGATCGGGGCGCCATCGTCGAGCAAGGCCCGCCACGTTCGCTGTTGGCCCGCGAAGACGGCCATTTTTCCCGCTTGCATCGGCTGCAGCAGGGTTGAACGCGATGACGATGCGCATGCAAGCCTTCGTTGACGTCCTGCGCCGCTACGCCGCGGTGTCCCGCGCGGCGTGGAGCGACAGGAAACGCCTGGTCCCCGTAGAGCGGACCGCCCAGGAGCTGGCCTTTCTGCCGGCACAGCTGGAACTGATGGACACCCCTGTCTCGCCCGCGCCGCGCTGGAGTGCCCGCATCATCATGCTGCTGTTCGGCCTGGCCGTGCTGTGGGCCTGTGTGGGCAGACTGGACATCGTCGCGGTGGCGCCCGGCAAGATCGTCCCCAGTGGCCGCACGAAAGTCATCCAGCCGTCGGAGACGTCGGTGGTGCACCGAATCCTGGTACGCGACGGGCAGACGGTGAAGAAAGGTCAATTGCTGGTCGAACTCGATGCCGTGGGCGTGACCGAGGACGAAAGCAAGGCCAGCCGGGCGCTGCTGAGTGCAAGGATCGACGCCGTGCGGACGGCAGCCTTGATCGACGCGATGGAAAGCCACCGGATGCCGCGCCTGGCGAAGCTCGAAGACGTGCCTACCGCCCGCCTGCAGTCCGCGCAGCGGCAGGCGGACAGCGAATGGCTGTCGCTGCGGGCACAGGAGCAGAGCCTGCGCGATCAGGTGCAACAGAAGCAGGCCGAGCTGCACACCGTAGAGCAGACGATCCAGCCGCTGTCCGAGTTCGCGGCGATCGCGCAGGTGCGTGTGGACGACTATGAAAAGCTGATCGGCAAAGGATATGTCTCCAAGCAGGATTACCTGACGCGCAAGCAGGAACTCATCGACGCCAACAAGCAACTGGCCGAGCAACGCAACCGTCGCGTCGAACTGGAGTCCGCGATCCATGGGGTCAAGGAGCAGCTGACGGCCACGGCCGCCGAAATGCGGCGCAAGCTGCTGGACGACCACCGCAAGGCCGAGGACCAGATACAGCAACTCGCACCAGAAGTAGAGAAAACCGCCCAACGCGACAACCTCATGAAATTGCGCGCGCCGGTCGACGGCACGGTGCAGCAATTGGCCATCCACACGGTTGGAGGTGTCGTGACGCCAGCGCAGGAGCTGATGCAGGTGGTGCCTTCGGACAAGGCCATGGAAGTCGAGGCCACCGTGCTCAATCAGGACATCGGTTTCGTGCGGCCGGGCCAGCGCGTTGCGGTGAAGGTGGTGAGCTTTCCCTACACCCGCTACGGCTATCTCACCGGCACGGTCCAGTCGGTCTCGCACGACGCGGCGCAGGACGAGAAGCTGGGTCTGGTGTTTCCCGTGCACATCCGCCTGGACTCGACCGGATTGGACATCCACGGCGTCGACGTGGAGGTGCAGCCGGGCATGGCGTTGAACGCGGAAATCCGTACCGGAAAACGGCGTGTCATCGACTACCTGTTGAGCCCGCTGGAGACGCACGTGGACGAGGCGATGCGGGAACGATGATGAAGGTCCTGTTCATCCACCAGAACTTCCCCGGCCAGTTTCGTCACATCGCGAAATACATGGCCGCGCGGCAGGCATTATTCGACATCCGCGCCATCGGTCGCGATCAGGCGCCCGGATTGCGTGGCGTGCCCATCCATCGCTACCACCCCCATCGCGACGCGGCCGGGCAAACGCATCCGTATGCACGCACCTTCGAACAAGCGGTCCTGCATGGCCAACAGGTGCTGCGCATGCTGCTTTGCTGGCGCGCCCAAGGCTATCGGCCGGACGTCATCGTCGCCCATCCGGGATGGGGCGAGACGCTATACGCCAAACAGGCGTATCCCGATGTCCCGCTCATCCACTTCTGCGAGTACTACTACCACACCACGGGGGCGGACGCGGACTTCGATCCGGAGTTTCCGCTCACCGAGCACCGTGCGGCCACCATCGAAAGCCGCAATGCGTTGCATCTCCTGAACCTTGAGCATTGCGACCTCGGCATCTCGCCCACGAAGTGGCAATACGGCTTGCACCCCGAGGCCTACCACCACAAGCTGCGGATCCTTCACGAAGGCGTGGACCTCGACCACCTGGGGCCGGACCCGAACGCGGAGCTGACTTTGCCCAGTGGGCGCACGTTGCGTGCGGGCGATCCTGTCATTACATACGTCGCGCGAAACCTGGAGCCTCATCGCGGGTTTCACCAATTCATGCGCGCCCTCCCGAAGGTGCTGGCAAAGAACCCGGATTGTCACGTCCTCGTCGTCGGAGGCGACGGTGTCAGTTATGGCTGCAAACCGGACGATGCGCCCAATTGGCGAGTAAAACTGTTGCGCGAAAACCCCATGGATGTCTCCCGCGTGCACTTTCTGGGCAGGGTCGGCTACGGCACCTACCGGAAGGTCCTGCAAATTTCCAAAGTGCATGCCTATCTCACTTACCCGTTCGTGCTGTCCTGGTCGCTGCTGGAGGCCATGGCTTGCGGCTGCCATGTCATCGGCTCGGATACCGCGCCGGTGCGGGAAGTCATTACGGACCGGAAGAATGGCGAGTTGGTGGACTTCTTCAGTCCATGCGAGATTGCAGGCGCCTTGAACAAGGCGATGTTGCGGGAACGCCACGAGATGGAAATCCGAAGGCAGGCAATGCGGACCGCGGCTGAATATTCTTCCAAGATGGGCGTACGTCAGTATGTGAAGACCATGGCGTCCGCCATGGACGTACAGTCCACTGCTGGATTCGGGTGTTGCGCGTCAGCCCTGAAATCGCCAACAGAAATAGGGATGCTCACATGAAAGTGACGTGCTGCCGCAAGTTGCCGTGCGCAGTCGTGGCCGGTCTCGTCTTCAGTCTTCCGGTTTCGTTACCGGCCATGGCGCAAACGCAGATATTCAAATGCGAATCCCATGGTCACGTTGCTTATCAGGATTTTCCAGATCAATACGCATTCCTGTCACAAGTTGTATATAAAGATCTGGAGGAAGGTAAAGATGCAACCAGGACATCATTGTTCATTGTCAAGGAAGTCTACTCGGACCCCTCCGGCTTCTATGGCGCCATTTTTCAAGACACGGTGACGAACGAACTGGTCGTCGCCTTTCGCGGTACGGAGCTCCCAGACGACACGGTCCGCGATGCGATCGAGACCGACGAACAGATGTTCGTCGATGGCGTGAACCAGCAACTGGATGGGGCGCGGCGTCTGATGGAGAAGGCCATCGAGCTTTCCGCGACAGGAGGGATCGAAGGGGGCGCTCCGAATCCGGTTCAACTCTCGGTCACCGGCCACTCCCTGGGCGGCTCGCTGGCCCAGGTGATGTCGTACGACTACAACCTGTACGGCGAGACGTTCAACGCCTACGGTGCGACAGGCGTTGGTGATGTGCCGCGCGGTGCCACCGTGCCGGAAGGGCAGAACACCATC